>WRET01000061.1 GCA_009779195.1 Micrococcales bacterium | reverse complement strand
TGGCTGCTGACCAGATGCCTTCGGCGATGCAGCACTACTGGTCGTTGTCTGTCGAGGAGCAGTTCTACGTCGTGTGGCCGGTCTTGCTCGGTGTGGTCACGGCGTTGGCGGCACTGGCTGCCCGCCGCTCTGGCCGGGACCACCGCACGGTGGCCGTGGCGGTGGCGGTCGCGGTGGTGGTGGTGGGTTCGTTGGTGTGGTCGGCCCACCTGACGCGCGTCGACCCGGCCAGTGCTTACTTCGTGTCGACCACACGTGCGTGGGAGCTGGGGCTCGGCGGCCTGCTGGCGGCGGTCCTGGCTGTGTCCAGCGGGCGGGCTGTGCGGTGGCCCCAGGTCCGGTTCGTGCGTGCCGCGGCGGCGTGGGCCGGGCTGGCGCTCATCGCTGTCAGCGCGTGCTGGTACGACGCTGGAACGCCTTTCCCCGGTGTGGCAGCGTTGCTGCCGACCGTGGGTACGGCCATGGTGATCGCCGCGGCTGCTGACGAGGTCCGTGGTGGCCCTGGGCGGGTGCTGGCGTTGCGGCCTGTGCAGTGGGTCGGCGACGTGTCGTACTCGGTCTACCTGTGGCACTGGCCGCTGATCGTCATCGTCCCGTTCGCGGTCGGGCGCGACCTCGGGTTCTTCGATGCTGTCGCGGTGCTGGGCCTGACGCTCGTCTTGTCAGCGTTCACCAAACGGTTCGTCGAGGACGGGCTGCGCTGGCACCCGCTGCTGAGCCGGCGTCTGGCGGCGACGCTCGCCCTGGGGGCGTTGTGCATGGCAGGGGTGGGCGTGCTCGGCGGCTCGATCGCCTGGGCGAGCGCGGCAACCCAGGCTCATGCCGTGGACCGGGTCCGGGCGGCGGTCGTCAAACCGTGTGTGGGCGCCGACGTCGTGCGGGACAAGACCTGTGCCGACCCCGGGCTGCTGACCCCGCCGGAGTTCGCCGCGACCGACAAACCGGTCGTCTTCGCCGACGGGTGCTGGAACAAGGTTCCCTTCACCACCCGCCATGTGTGCACCTACGGGGTCCAGGAGAACCCGAAGGCGCGGATCGCCCTGGTCGGCAACTCCCACGCCGGCCACTGGGTCCCGGCGCTGGAAGACACGCTCGACGGGACAGGCTGGCAGCTGACGACCTACGTGCAGTCGGGGTGCTACACCGTCGACATCCCGATTGACTTCAACGGCGAGGGCGTGACGGAGAACTGCCAGGCCATCAACGAGTGGGCGGTGGACCAGATCCTGGCCAGCGACCCTGACCTGGTGATCATGTCGGACAAGTCGCACCTGCCTCTGGTGGACGTCCTCAAGGAGGACCAGGTGAAGGTGGCCGAGCCCGCCTACGCCCGGACCATCGCCCGGTTCACCGACGCCGGGATCCCGGTGCTCGTGGTGCGCGAAGTCCCCAGGATGGGCGGCAACGTCCCTGACTGCATCGCTGTGCACCGCAACGACCTGGCGGCCTGCGCGGTCGAGCGCGCCACAGCGCTGCCGCCCGACCCGCTCGCCAACGCCGCCGCAGCCGACCAGAGCGGCCTGGTCTCGGTGCTGGACCTGACCGACTTCTTCTGCGACGCCCAAACCTGCCACGCAGTCGTCGGCGGAGTGATCGTCTACTTCGACCACAGCCACCTGTCCGCCACCTTCGCACGCACCCTCGCCCCCGAGATGGTCGATGCCGTCGCCGACGCCCTGGAAAAACCGTGAAGCAGTCTGACCTCGTCCGCCGACATGCGAGGTCGTGGCCTGGTCGTACCAGTCAGACGGGGATGTGGGCTTCGACGAGCTGGACCAGCCGCATCGGTTTCAGCGCGTCACGCCGGTCCCAGAACCCAGCGGGAACGGCATCGGCCTCCGCAGCCGTGCGGGACACCTGCCAGCCTGACTTTCCGAGCCAGTCGCCGGCTATATGGGCAGAGACCTGGCAGCGCAACGGCGCGTGACCACCCACAGCTGTGGCCAAAGCATATGAGTCAACTCGCCCACGTGGTCCTCCATCTCTTGTCTCGAGAGGGCATCTCCTCCACTGGCAGCCACGCCAGCACGTTTTTCCCTAAAGATCTGCGCGCGAGTCTCGATAAGCGGTAGAACTGACAGCAGGGCAGCGGGCGGCCATTCTCAGTGAACCGTTCACGCGGCAAGGCGGCCAGCCACACCTGATGCCCAAAGGAAAGCGTCCGGGACCCGGATGGCCCTGACACTGAGATTTTCTCACCAGCGGCCCCGGGGGCTTCGCCCCCTCCGTGGGTGTGGAAGATTTGCTGGTTGGTCTGGTCGGGGTCGGTGGCTGGGTGGGATGCTGGCGAAGTCGTCTCGGGTGTCCCCGTTGGGTCTTGGTGCCGTTGGAGCCCGTACGCCAGCATGGTGGTGGAGGACTGCCACGGGAACCGTGGATTGTTGCTTCGAGCACGTATGACAGACTCCGATTTGTTTCCCTGTCCTCTCCCGGGGCGGCGCTACCCGCCGTGGGCGGAGAGAGGACAGGTGCTGTGGACGTCATCCATCCCCGGTGCGCTGGGGTCGACATATCCAAGCGGGACGCGAAGGTCGCGGTCCGCGTGCCAGGGTCGGGGCGCAAGCGGGCGCAGTTCGAGGTGCGTACGTTCGGGTCCACGACCGGCCAGGTCCTGGCGTTGCGTGACTGGTTGGTCGGTGAGCAGGTCACGTGCGTGGTGATGGAGGCCACCGGCGACTACTGGAAACAGTTCTACTACTTGCTGGAGGACGGCGGGTTCGAGGTGCTGCTGGCCAACCCCAGGCAGGTGCGTGGCATGCCTGGGCGCAAGAGTGATGTGATCGACGCCCAGTGGTTGGCCGAGTTGGGTTCGCTGGGCCTGGTCAAGGGCTCGTTCGTCCCGCCGCCGCTGGTGCGCCAGCTGCGGGACCTGACGCGGTTGCGCACCCAGGTGGGGCGTGAGCGTGCCAGAGAGGTCCAGCGCCTGGGCAAGGTGCTTGAGGACGCGGGGATCAAGCTGGGTTCGGTGGCCACGGACCTGTCTGGGGTCTCGGCGCGGGCGATGATGCGAGCCTTGGGTGACGGGCTGGCGGTGGACGACATCGTCGAGCTGGCCCGCAGGCCGATGCGCGCCAAGAGGGCTGAGCTGGCCGACGCGCTGGTCGGGCGTTTCACCGCGCACCACGCGTACCAGGTCAGGTTGCTGCTGGGCCGTGTCGACGCCCAGGACAAGGACATGGTGGACCTGACCAGGCAGATCGACGCGTTGATGGTGCCCTACGAGCACGCCCACGACCTGCTGGTGACGATCCCTGGGGTCTCAGACCTGGTCGCCGACGTGATCATCGCCGAGACCGGAGGTGACATGTCCCAGTTCCCCACCGCCAAGCACCTGGCCTCGTGGGCCGGGGTCGCCCCAGGGTGTGACCAGTCTGGGCCCAGGGCCAAGTCTGCGCGGACCCGCCCGGGCAACACCCACCTCAGGGGCGCGTTGGGGATCGTGGCCCTGGCAGCGACCAAGACCTCCAAGACCTACTTCTCGGCCCAGTACCGGCGGATCACCTCGCGGCGCGGTCCGGTCAGGGCCCTGGTCGCGGTCGAGAACTCCGTCGTGACCGCCGTGTGGCACATGCTCACCAACGCCACCGTGTACACCGACCCGGGTCCTGTCAACGCCGGTCGAATTTTGACCCCTTTTCGTCGTCTGAATCTTGACCCCCCCGCGTGGTGGTTGTGTGGTAGTACGTGATGGTTCGTGCGTGTTTGTGCTGGTGGGGCCTCCTGTCAGGTGGTGGTGGCGAGGAGCTCGCGGCGGGTGCGGGTGCGGTAGGACTCGCCGTCGAGGGTGATGACCTCGGCGTGGTGGACGAGGCGGTCGATCATGGCGGCGGCGATGACGTCGTCGCCGAAGGTCTCGCCCCACCTGCTGAAGGACAGGTTCGAGGTGACGATCATCGAGCCTTGCTCGTAGCGGGAGGCGACGAGCTGGAAGAACAGGTTCGCGGCGTGGGTGTCCAGGGGGATGTAGCCGACCTCGTCGACGACCAGAAGCCGGTAGCGGCGCAGACGCTTGAGCTCGGTGTCCAGGGTCCCGGCGGTGTGGGCGGCGCCCAGGCGGTCCAGCCACCCGGTCGCGGTGTCGAACAGCACGCCGTGCCCGGCGTGGACGGCCTTGAGGCCCAGGGCGACGGCCAGGTGGGTCTTGCCGACCCCGGGCGGTCCGAGCAGGACGACGTTGCCTGCGGTGGGGATCCAGGTGCAGGTGGCCAGGTGGGCCAGCAAGGTGCGGTCCAGGTTGGGGGCGTGGTCGTGGTTGAAGTCCTCCAGGGTCTTCACAGCGGGGAAGTGAGCGGCGGCGGTGCGGTTGGTGGTGCCGCGGGCCTCGCGGGCGACGACCTGCCGGTCCAGGACGGCGGCGAGGTACTCCTCGTAGGTCCACCCCGCGTCGCGGGCGGTGTCGGCGAGCTGGGCGTAGACCTGGGCCACGGCCGGGGCGCGCAGGACCCGGGCGGCGAACGCGACGGCCGAGGCGGTCTCGTGCCTGGCGCGTGCTGGTGTGCTGGTGCTCATCGCACGACCTCCAGCCTGGGTCGCTGCTCGCTGTCGCGGGGCCCTGGCCCGTAGTACCTGTCGTAGTCGGCCAGCGGGCGGGTCGGCACCTGGTCGCTGCTGCTGGTCACCGGCTGCGGGCCGGCCTGGTACGCCCGCCGCAGCTCACGGGCTGCCTGCTTGTGGGCGGGATCGGTGATCGTGGTCCGCAGGGCCCAGGACCGCGCGTGGGACGCGACCTGGCGGCCCTCGCAGGTCACGCGCACGGTGGCCAGGTCGGCGCGCACGTCGACGAACCTGCCGATGACGTGCGGGTCGACCGAGTAGTCGTTGGTGTCCACCCGCACGTAGTAGTCCCGCGGCAGCCGTACCCGCGCATGCAGCCCGACCGAGGGGGCCACCGGCGGCAGCGGTGTCATCGCCGCACGGTCGGCGGCCATGACCTGGGCGGGAGTAGCCCCGCCCAGCGAACGCGGCTTGCGCAGGTTGGCTGTCTGGAGCCACCCGGCCAGCTGGTCGCAGAAGTCCGCTGGCGAGCAGAACGTCCGACCCGGCAGGAACGAGGTCTGCAGGTACCGGTTGCGCCGCTCGACCATGCCCTTGAACTCCGGGTCCCGCGGCGGGGCGATCACCAGTCGCGTGGCTACCGCCCCGGCGAACGTGCCCGCCAGGTCGGTCGGACGGCCGGTCTTGGCGATCGCGGACTCCCGGTCCCACCACAACCGCTTGGGCACCGCCGCGAAGTCCTCGGACAAGATCTGCCACATCCCTGCGGTCAGGTCCCCGCCCAGCCGCGACGGCAGCAGCCTGGCCCCGGAGAACTTCGAGTACGCCGCGGTCATCACCAGCACCGGCAGCGGTCGGGTCGTCTCGCCGACAGCCGCGTCAGGGAACCACAGGTCGCACTGGGCGGTGTCACCGGGTGCGTACTCGACCCGGTCGGCCGGATCGACTCCCAGGTACTCGGGGCGGACGGCCCGCACCCGGTCCTTGAGCACGGTGATCGACCTGGTCCACCCAACCCTCTGGGCGATCACTGTCGCCGGCATCTTGGGATCCAGCCGCAGCTGGGCGCGGATCGCCGGCTCGAACGGGTCCACCGACGACCCCTTGCCCGGCCGCGAGTACCGCGGCGGTTCCGCCGACCGCCACGCAGCCCGCACCGTGTTGCGGGCAGCGCCCGTCACACGGCAGATCGACTTGATCGACATACCCTCCGCACGGTGCAACCGGCGGATCTCAGCCCAGTCCTCCAACGAGATCATCTCCTCAGCGAAGCCGAGGGGGTCAAGATTCGCCCGACGCATGGGGGTCAGTATTCAGGCGGCGGCGACAGGTCCGGACTACTTCACCCGGCTGCGGCCTGACAACGCCAAGGCCAAAGCAGTCCACCAGCTCAACAGCCTTGGCTACGACGTCACCATCACCCCACGTCAGGAGGCTGTGGCTGGGTAATCTTCATGACAGACCAAATCCGCAGGTGGACCTGACCTGCGCAGACGTATTAAGGGTATCGAACCTCGCCCCCAGCACCCTGGAAGGGAGACTCGTCCAACGTCGCTGTAGGTCGCACGAGGCCGCGTCGGACCAGGCCATTGGTCTGGTGAGAAAATTCACTGCCCACGAAAAACAGCCGATCGCCGCCGCGCTGGGATCGACGAAGATCTACTTCTGCGACTCGCACTCGCCGTGGCAACGACCGAGCAACGGGATGCTGCGCGGCTACTTCCCCAGGGCACCGCCCTGTCGGTCCACATCGCCGTGGCGCGGGCCGACCTCAACCGCTGACCGCGACGCATTCTGGACTGGGACAACCCCGCGACGGTCCGGCACCGTCTGTCACGCGCAGGCGACCGACAGTTGGACGTGATTGCCCGCTCACGCATGGTCAGCGACGGCACCTGCGCCTATGTCGAACGCCGCACCTCCGAAGGACGCACCACGGGCGAGCTTCGAAGGTGCCTCAAGCGATACATCGCCCGCCACCTCTACCGCCAGATGCAGGCACTATCGGCTTGACGCCACCCGTCGATGCATCACCCCCGGGAACTTGACCCGCCACCTCCGAGTTGCTACTTCGACTCGAAGCAGCCACCGACGCACCGGGCTCAGTATTCAGGCAGCGAAGACAGGCCCCCCATTCGTTCATCGAACAGACCTTCAAGGTTCACCTACTATTCATGCAGCACTCCTGGATTTGGATGAACAGCGAGTAGACTATGAATCACACCTTAACAGAACGCGACCAGGGCGACTAGGATAGCGCCAGCAAGCAACTAGGTGAGGAGACGATTAGTGTTATTCAGAAAGTCGCCAGTAGCAGCCCTTACAGCGATTCTGCTATTAGGCTCTCTAGCGGCATGCGGTGGCGCACCTGGTACCAAAGACCGTCCGACGGAGGTCGTTGTCGACTCATGGGGAGGGGCCTTCCAAGAGGATCAGGCAGATATAATTTTTGAACCCTTTCAAGAAAAAGCTGGAATCAAAATCGTCCAACTCTCTGATGGGGAGAATATTTACGCAAAATTAGAGGCCCAGTCGAGCCGTCGAACAGGCAGTGTCGACCTCGTGCACGGCGACGCTTCCTGGCTTGAACGTGGAAAACGTTCTGGCCTTTGGGCACCCATTGACAATATAGTTACTCGAATCGACGAAGTCTATGATGACGCACGCGACAAGTACGGAATAGGAATCCTTTACTATTCTTATAACATAGTCTATAACAACAAGACCGTCCCGTCCGACAGGCAACCTCAGTCATGGTCAGATGTGTGGGATTACGCCAAACGACACCCAGGACGGGTAGCGTTATTCGGTCCGCGACCCAATTATCTCATCGAAATCGCTCTCATGGCTGATGGAGTCCCTCCGAATGATGTCTATCCGCTCACAAACACAAAGATAGATCGGGCATACGCTTCGCTTGACTCCGTGCGCAATTCGATCATTTTCTATAACGGAGGAGGAGACGGTGCAAATCAACTCAGATCAGGTGAAGTCGACATCTCAATGTTCTATGGCGGCGATGCATATGCGCTGATCGACGATGGCGTACCCCTGACCCTTGTCTGGAATCAGGGTATCTACACTCGTGATTACTGGATGATACCTGCAAACGCTCCGCACCCCAAGGAGGCTGCCAGACTAATTGATTTCGCACTTCAAAGGCAAATTCAGGCCGATTTCGCAAAAAAAACCGGGTACGGCCCGGTGGTCCCCGGTGCGGCAGATATTCTACCGGACAAAGTTCGAGCTAGGATATGCAGTGTGGAACCGCAAAAATCCCAGCAGTTGTCCTATGACTACAACTGGTGGGGTCAAAATGACGATGCTCAGTTGGACCGGTACACGGCATGGTTGCGCAGATAGCTGAAAATGTGGGCCGAGAAATTCTTCTTCAGGGCAAGAATCTTACAACAGCAAAATCTGGTAGACTGGTCCTCTCGGGCGTTGACGTAAATGTCGAGTCAGGTTCTCGAGTAGCGGTTGTGGGCCCGAGCGGAGCTGGAAAGACTACGCTGCTGAGGATCCTTGCGGGTCTTGAGTCACCTGATGCGGGCGGGGTGGACGCGAAACGAGTTCCCACTGGTCAAGCCCGGGTGGGAATGGTTTTTCAGGACTTGGCATTGTTCGCTCACATGAAAGTGTGGCGGAATGTTGCCTTTTCTCTGTTGGTAAAGGGGGCAAGTCGAAAATCAGCTCGGGCATCCGCGCTCGAGGTTCTTGACCAGGCTGGCTTGGGTCATTGTGTAGATCGATTTCCACACTCGTTGAGTGGTGGTGAGCGCCAGCGCGTGGCTCTCCTGCGGACGCTGGTTAGTGAACCAAACATCGTACTACTCGACGAACCATTTGCAAACCTCGACCCCTATCTCGTCGATCATTTTACCCAATGGCTGGATGAGCAACAACGAAAGACCGGCGTTGCTATCGTGATGGTTACTCACGATATCAGGTACGCTATGGCATGGGCAGAATGGATCGTCATTCTCAATTGCGGTCGAGTCCTCCAGGCCGGAGCACCCGCTGACGTTTATACACAGCCCGCTGACGTGTTCTCAGCGAGATTCACCGGACCGTGCAACGTCTTTGAGGCGATGCGAAACGACGACGGTTCTCGGCGGGTTACTATTCCAACGCTTGGGGTGGATGTAAATGTCGAAGGCGACAATGGGGGTCCAGGAAATTCATGCCATGTCATAATACGTCCCCATGATCTTAAAATTCACCAGTATGGAACTACTAGTTCGCGACTTCAAGGTAAGGTGGAAACAGTGTCCTTTGACTCTGGGGTCACGACTTACACTGTCCTTCTCTCTAGTACCGGAACTCGAATTCTCGGGGTCCACGCCGACCCAAACATACCGGTTTATGCAAGAATGACCGCTATCGACGTCGGTTGGCCCCCAACGCGAGCGATAGCTGTGCCGTGAAATTGTGTTTCCGGCGGGCATATACCTTCGTTGTGGTGGCCGCACTGCTTCTTCCCGTATCTGTTCCAATTTTTGCAGTCCTAGTACAGATGCCGCGTGACCGGGCATCATTTGCGATCCTGCTTGCTCAGCCTGTGCCAGCGGTCGCCCTCCGGACAGCATCTACATCTGTCGTGGTTACCCTGATCTCGCTGCCAATATCGCTGATGATCGCGATATTGATACGTCTAGCTCACGGATGGCTTCGTATCACTGGACTTGCCGCGTGCACTGCACCCGCCTCAATGAATGTTCTTGTCACAATTATTTCGTGGCTAGTCATTTTTGAGCGAAATGGAGTAGTTGGCTCAGGAATGCGAATTCTCGGTTGTTCGGACAGTCTCCCACCGCTCCTCTATCGGCCGGAGGCTGGTATAGTGGTACTGGTGTACTCTGTAGTTCCTATCATGGTACTAATTAACTACTGGGGATTGAGTCGTGTCAGCCCTCGGCTGAGCGAGACAGCAGTGTTGCTCGGCGCAAGGCGGGTTCATGTCTATTCTCTTGAACTTGTTTCTGCCATCCGTCCAATAGCACTTTCTGGAACTGTCAGTTTTGTCTCGGTCGTAAATTTGTATCTGATTCCAGAGTTTCTTTCAGGACCATCTGCGGGTCAGTTAGGATATCTTGTTCAGCAGAAGATTTTGACCTCCTACGATCCGGGCTCGGCGACAGTACTTTCACTTCTTCTCTTGCTTATCTCTGCTATCCCAGTCGGTCTGATGCTGCTGATTGAAAAGAGGATGGGATGACTTCCTGTTTACAACGCGGCGCCTTGCTTTTGGTCCAGGTTGTCACATTCTGTGCCTTGATATTTCCTGTGGTGCTCGTAGTGGTGTTGGGAATGAGCATCGACAACTCGGTGAGCTTTCCTCCGTCTGGTGTGTCGGCCAGCAGGCTCTGGCAACTCTTCTCTGACCCACGCTGGCGTGAGAGCATTGTGCTGTCTGTCGGCGTCGCATCGTCGAGTGGCCTGTTAGCCACGTCAATGGCGAGCGCACTCGTTCTCCTTGTGCGACGCCTACATTTCGGCACTGGTGCTATTGCCACAATCGCGGTAAGTGCGACCGCGGTGACTCCGGCCGTTTTCCTTGCGCTAGGATTCGTCTTTATTGAGAATGAGTTTCGCTGGAATTCCGTAATGTTGCTATGCTGGGCTCATGCTGTCGTATGTTTGCCATATGCATATCTCATCATGCGTCTCAGTGCTCAAACTTTACAAGATGGCACTCTCGATAGTGCGCGCCTCCTTGGCGCTGGTCGCGTGAGAACTCTATTCCAGATTACTCTACCTCACTTTGCACCGTTCGCCGCCCTCTCGGTTCTGTTGTCATTCATCGTGTCTATGTCGGAGCCAATTATTGCCAGTTTTCTTTTGAATGACGGGCGAACCACAGTTGCACAGCGCTCTTTCCAGGGTCTTCGATTCAGTCTCGACGTGTCGATACTTACGGCCGGTTCTTGGATTGTAATTTTTACGGGTGCTGCAGTCGTGCTGGCAGTTTCTGTCTTTAGTCGGTTGAGACGATATCTTCCCGAATTCTTACTTTACGATGGATGATGACTTTTTGGGGCTCTACCGGAACGAGGATGTAGCCGTTGGTGAGCAGAGCAGGGTTGGCGTGTCGGGTGGTGGGTAGGGTCGAGGTCCACCGGTGGCTGAGACCGTGCCAGCGCCCACCAGGAAGACCTCGACATGTCCCACGCTGCCTTCGCTGCTGCTGGTCTGCCGACGTTCTGTCCTGAGTTGGGTCATTCGCTTAGTGTGTGATGCTGCGCCCCGGGGTGCGGTTGTTGTCGACGACGCGTTCAGACTGACCCTATATCCGCGCTGGGCGAGGTCAAAAGGCTCGCGACCACCTTGACCAGGCGGACCAGCGATGTCCTGGCCCACTTCGACCGCCCGGGAACCAGCAACGGCCCCACAGAGACGATCAACGGCCTGCTCGAGTACCTGCGCCGCTCCGCCCTCGGGTTTCGCAACCTCACCAACTACATCGCCTGGTCATTGCTGGAGACCGGAGGGCCCAGACCCCGACTACACCCTCGTTCCGGATGAGCCTCTATCTGTCAAGAGTCTATTGAGAACTTCAGTGCCCGCGGCCATTCATTGGACACTTCTCGAGGGGTTGGATAGAACGTAGGTCGCTACCTCATCCATGGAACCAAACAGTAGCGACTCGACAGCAATATTTGCAAGATCACGGTTATCAAAATCTGGTCTAATCTCGGAGATCGTTGCCCGGAGTTCCTGCCACCTCTCGCCGAGGTTTTGCAGCAGCATCAAGGCCGCATCGGGGGCGATGAACTCGGCGAGGTCGACATGAACGACAGCGACGCCAGCGACGTGATCGTTGCCAAATACACATTCGGGCACGACGACGACGATACGGCCGTCTTTGCGTCCACGCACGAACCTCGGCTCGGCAGATTCTACAGTCAATCTTTTCGACCCGACCAGCCTTGTGTCGCTCTCGGTCCTACTCGCTAGGTCCGTCGCGATCCCCGTCTTCTCGACGACCCGAATACGCTGCCCCTCGAGCGCATATCTTGTGACACCGTTCACAGCCGCCACGGCACGAGCGAAGTTGGCAACCGTCCTGAGGTTTGACAAGGCGAGCGCCTGAGAATCGAATCCGGCCTGGTCCAACGCGCGAATGATGTCGTTGTCGAACAAGCCCGAGTCAGACCTCGAGGTGCCGACAGTGACCGTCTTCGCCTGATGTTTGATCGTGTCGATCGAACGAGTAAGTTGTTCGATCGACGAAGAGAGCACGTCACGCACCCGATCAGTGTCAGACGCGCGGCTCGACTCCTCGACGCCCGACCCGTTGATCCTGGCGGAGAGCCGCCGCGAGAGCAGCATCGCAAGGCTTACCGAAGCATCACCGGTGAGAACGCCGCGTAACTCGCCTCTGACAATGCGTTCCAGCACCTTCGTGATATTGCCCGCGATCAACGGGTTGCTCTCCAAGCCCACCATGCGACCTTGGTCGACAGCCGACTCGAGCGCTTCCAATGCTTCTCGGAGGGGAGCGCCTGAATCATCGATCGCGCGAGCGGCGTGGTAGGCAAAGAAGTGTCCGGCAGCGGTCGCCAGTATCCAGGCCAGTTCGGGCCGGGTCCGCGGCACTGCTATCACCGCCTCCGTCGGCCAATCGTCGGCCGTGTCCTCGTCGCAGATGACAACAGCACAGTTGCGGTGGGCCGAGTAGATCTCGACTTCTTTGACCAGGTCTGGGAGGTGCTGCGGCTGCGTACCGGCGGCACACACCACGACGAGAGCCTCGGCAGAAAGGTCGATGTGCTTCTTGTCCTCGATCGCGTCGACCGAAATCGTCTTGTAGCACAGCTCTGACAACTTGATCCGGATCTCGGCCGCAGCCACCATACCCGCGCCTGAACCGACCACGGCCCAGTACGGATAACGAGTCGCCACGTCTTTCGCGATCGCGGCGATCTCATCCGACTTCAGGCTCAGCCGTTCGAGCTGTCTGGGGATCTCCTCGAGCGCGCGCAACAGCCGGTCTTCCTGCTCAGGTCGAACCGAACCGAGGATGCGTGCCAGGCGCAGGCTGACCAGGCAGCCAGCGGCGACCTGAGAATAGAACGCCTTCGTCGAGGCCACCGACATCTCAACGTCACGACCATCTGACGTGTAGACGACGGCATCGCTAAGCGCGCTCAGGTCGCTGTCGCGTCGGTTCACGATCGCGACGACAGTCGCACCTCGTTCGGCGGCAAGAGCGACGCACCGGTTGGTGTCCGTCGTCGATCCCGACTGCGAGACCGCGACGACGAGCGTCCTGCGATCAGATTCGGAGATCCCGTACATCGAGTACTCCGTCGCCGGGGCCGTTCGCACCTCGATCGTCCGCGGAAGCAGCGTGCGCATGAGATACGCGATTCCTCGAGCCGCGATAGCCGCGGTGCCCTGGCCGATGACGACGACTTCGCGCAGGTCACCCTGCGCCGCCATGTCGACAAGTCTCGTTGGGAAAGACTCTTCGGCGAACCATGCCTCAGCATGGCCGCTGGTGCGTTTGATCCTCCCGTGCAGCGTCTTCGCGAACGACGAGGCAGCATCGGTGATCTCTTTGGCCAGATAGTGCTCGTGCCCGCCGAGCGCCAGGTCCCGCGTCGTCACCTCCGCGGTGCGCAGCTCATCTGGGCAAACTCCCGTCATACGGCCGTCCTCTGCAAGACGCTTGACTCCCTCGATCCCGGCACGGCGACCGAGGGCGACGACCTCACCTCCGGTCGAGCCGTCGAGCCGCAGAAATCGGTCGGTGGTCCCCACAAGCCCATAGACCTCGCTCGCAACGAACAGGCAGTGCTCGGCCACACCGACGTACAGCCCCTGACCGCCGCCTTTCACCAGCAAGAGCAACTGGTCGGGGTCCGTCTCGGCCATCGCAGCAATTGCCATCGATCCCCGGAACATCCGTCCGGCAGCCTCGAGAGCGAGCGCTTCTCGCCCAGCGGAGATCGCTGGGGAGATCGTCAGCGGGACGACTTTGGCGTCGGTCGCGACACCGATGTACGCCGCCTCTGCGTAGTCAACCGCGACCGGAAGCTCGAGGTAGTTGTCAATGTCTCCGTTGAGCACCGCAAAAGTGAGCGGCCCCTGTGTCTGGCCGTGTGCGTCGCGGCTGTCGACCGGATGGGCGTTCGACTCGCTGATGCGGCCGACGCTCGCCCACCGGGTGTGCGACAGCACGGTCACCGAAGCAGTGGGAAGAGAAAGGGCTCGGTGCAGTTCAGCATCTGCTCTGATGCTCCGCCTCAAGGCCGCAACATTATCGCCGAGGCGACCGACGACCGCAGCGTGTTTGTAGACGAACACGACCCCGTTCTCGGTCCGGACGGCGGAGCGGTCGCGGAGCAGCACGTCGTCGCGACCTTCGACGTCGAGGTCCACCTCCTCGTCGAACGAAACCCAGATCGCGACCCCGGCCGAGTCTCGCCCGCGCACCTCGAGGCGGTCGAGCGCGGCTAGCACACGAAGAAGTGCAAAATACGACACCGCCGCCCGTGGCGTCACCGAGGTGCCAGCGACAGACGGTATGTCTTCGATGAGTGCTAAGACGTCGTTGCGGACCGACCACATGACGTCGACGAGCGACCTGAGGGCCCCTTGCGTCTGCTCGACAGAAACGACGTCCCACTCGCTCAATCCCGCGATCTGTCCTTCGAGGGACGCAGACCATCGTGTGCCTTTGTCAAAAATCTGGACCAACTGCGCCAGCATGGATCTGTCTTCTACCAGTCGAGCGACCGCCGCTGGGTGCTCGAGGTCGCTCCGAAAATCCTTGATCTTCTGCACCAGGTCGCTCAAACGACGGCCAGCGCCGCTCTCTTCTAGATCCTTCAGTTCGAAGTCTCCAAATTTTAGTTCGTAAACGCGTTCAGGGGCATTTGCACCGCGATCAGCGTCCAAACTCGTGTAGACGGGCAGCGCCGCAACTATTCCGCACATCGACTAACTCCTTTCGATTGTCGCCGATCGAGACGAGGTCAGCAGCGTGGTCAGCGCCACACTAACTTGCGACTCAAACTGAGAGTCATGTCCGGGTGCGTTCGCATACCAGGCATCAAGCGCTTCGCAAACCAGACCGAACGGCAGGTTACCATATATGTCCTGGGCAAGCGCTTGACGCACGGTGACGCGCAACCGGTCGGCCGTCCGCGACGGACACGCAGACAAGCGGAGCCATCCGCGCAGCATGGTGACGATGTCGACAGCTCTGGTCAGCCCGACCGGTCCAGAGCACAACAGTTCCGCGTCGACGAACACCACAGACCCGTCCGATAACAGGATCTCGTTGCCGTGGCCACGATCGATCGCCGTCTCGCCCGCCTCGTGCAGCCTCGTGAGTGCGGCGAACACGATCGGAAACGCGGCAACCCGTTGTTCCAGCGTTGCACGATCCAGCGGCGTACCGTCGACAAAATCGTAACTGATCCACCCCTTGCCAGCGTAGACAGCGGACGGGACGACTACGCCGAGCGAACCCCACAACGCGTACCGACGAGCCTCCGCGTCGGTGTCCAAGCGTTTAAAGGTCAAATGAGAGGCCAGGCGATCGCCCAGCATTCGCCGCCAGTAATCCAGGACGTACGACACCTGGTCATGCCGTCGGAACCGTAGGACTCGTCGAGGATGAGCAGTCCCCGCATAGGTGCGGTTAAGAAGGCCCTGTGGTAAAAGGTGGAACTGGTGTTGTGCAGTTATCCGACATAACTCTTTGTCGCTCAGCAGTGCCATCTCGTCGAGATCCTCAGGAGTGAGCATGATATTCAGGCGTTCATTCCGATCCAAACTGGGTCAATCAGGAGTTGTGCCAACAGTATTTCGCCGATCCGGCCCAAAGACAGTCTCCAACACACGGCTGTTGGCTGGCCGCTGCCGATGCATCCCTGGACGTTGCTGATATCAGTCATGCTACCAGGGTGAACGTCCGGAGTTGAGGATGCGACGAGACTCACGGTTGATGCCCGCGTAGGCAGGGCCCGTGCCTCACGGTTTTTTGCCCGCGTGGACGGCCGCCCCAGGCGGTGGCGGTGGTCGCCACGCTCGGCGGGTGGGAAGCGAGCTGTCGACGGCGGCACGGGCTGAGATCACCCGGAAGTACGCCAAGTCGTACCAGGTGGCGCCGAAGGCGCTCAAGAGCCAGATCCTGGACCAGGTCTGCCAGGTCACTGGGTGGTCACGCGACAACGTCCGGCGCAGGCTGGTCGCACGGGCGTGCGCACCGCCGGGGGCACGGCGGGCCAGGCCAGGGCCCAAGCCTGGTGCCCGGCGGTACTCCTACGACGCGCTGAAGGTCCTGGGCTTCGACGTCGGCGACGCCGAGACCGGCACGTTCTGGACCGCGTTCTTGCGGTCCTTGAAGGCCCGGGGCCTGGCCGGGGTGCTCCTGGTCTCCGACGCCCACGAGGGCCTGAAGAACGCCCGCGATGCTGGACCACGCCCGCGAGGACCTGCTCGCCTTCACCGCGTTCCCGACCGCCCACTGGAAGAAGATTTGGTCGACCAACCCCCTCGAAGAGGCTGTTGCAGAATTCCGCAGCGTGTCGTTTCTGTGGTCTGACGTGCGTGTTTGAGATGATGGGGTGTGGCTAAGGGATACCGTCCGGTGCAGCGGGACCAGCCGTGCTTGCTGCCGTTGGACATGCGTGAATGGTTGTCTGAGAACCACCTGGTGTGGTTCGTCATCGAGGCGGTCGACGAGCTGGACACCGGTGTGTTCGAGCAGGGCCGTCGCACCGGGGGCCGTGGTGCGGCCGGGTACGACCCGCGGATGCTGGTGGTGGTGCTGGTGTACGCGTACTGCCAGGGGGTGCGTTCGTCGCGGCAGGTCGAGCGGTTGTGCCACACGGACGTGGCGTTCCGGGTGGCGTGCGCCGCGACGGTCCCTGACCACACCACGGTGGCCCGGTTCCGCAACCAGCACACCGAGGCTTTCACCACGTTGTTCGCCCAGGTGCTGGGCATGGCCGGGCGGCTGGGGATGGGCCGTTTCGGGACGGTCGCGATCGACGGGACGAAGATCGCGGCGAACGCTTCGGGCTCGGCGAACCGGGGCGAGCAGTGGTTGGACGAGCAGCTGGCCGCGCAGGTCGTGGCCCAGGCGCGGGCGCTCGACGCGGCCGAGGACGAGTGCGAGCCGCCGCGCACCGACAAGGGCCCTGACCGTACCGACCGTCGCGGGCGGGTCCGGCGTGCTGCGGCGCAGGTCGCCGCGGCCCAGCAGGAACGGGCTGCCGGCCGTGCCGTGGGCGACCAGCGCGCCCAAGAGCGTCTGGCCAAGGTCCGGGCCGGCGAGCCAGTCACCGGCAAGCGGCCCAGGGGGCAGGCGGGGGTGGTCGAGGCCCAGGCCCGCGTGGACCAGGTCGTGGCGGCCCACCAGGCCAGGATCGACGCCTACGAGCGCAAGTGCGCCGCCCACCCGACGCCGCCACCACGGTCGCGGGCCACAGGCCGGCCTATGGGGCGCCGCCCGGTCCCGGTCGACGAGCACTACCTGGTGGTCAGGGCCCGCCGCCAGCTGGCCAAGGCCCAAGACTCGGCCCGCCGCGCGGCCGAACGCGACGCCAAGGCCGACCAGACGCTGGTGGCCAACACCACCGACCCCGACTCGCGGCTCATGCCGACCCGCAAAGGCTTCGTCCAGGGCTACAACACCCAGGTCGCCGTCACCGCCGACCAGCTCATCGTCGCAGTCCAGGTCATCCAAGACACCCACGACCTGGCCTCGTTCGTGCCGATGATGACCGCCGCGCGACAAGCCGCCACCACGTTGCACCAGGCCACCGCCAACCCCGACCACACCATCGGGGTGGTCCTGGCCGACGCCGGGTACTGCACCCACGCGAACCTGGTCGCCGAAGGGCCCGACCGGCTGGTCGCCACCGCCAACGGCCGCGCCACCGCCAAGGCCGCGACCACCAGCCCCACCCACGGTCCCCCAGGCGAAGACCTCGACGCCCGCCAAGCCATGGACCACCGCCTGCGCACCCCCGAAGGCGCCGCCACCTACAAACGCAGGGGCGCGACCGTCGAACCGGCCATCGGCAACCTCAAGAAGATCCTCGACCACTTCTCGTGCCGCGGCATCGAAGCCGTGACCGGCGAGGCCAACCTGGCCGCCGCCGTGTTCAACCTCCTCAGGATCTACCGCACCCGCCCCGCACGAACCGTCGCCCTGGCCACCGCCTGACCCCAAGGAGACCACCGAGCCCCACCACCCAACAACCCCCGAAACAGCACCGGGACCGCCCCCACCCGCAAAAACCCTGGACCCAATTCCGCAACAGCCTCCGAACGCCTCAACCGCGAGGTCAAGCGCCGCACCGACGTCGTCGGCGTCTTCCCCAACCCCCAAGCCCTGCTGCGCCTGTCCGGAGCCGTCCTGGTCGAGGCCCACGACGAGTGGGCCACCACCGACCGGCGCTACCTGTCCGAAGCCTCCATGACCCAGCTCGCCGCCACGACGCACACCCAGGAGGTGGACACCCCTCAGCTGCTTGCTGCATGATCAACCCAGCCGACCCGCACGGTGTCGAGAAACTCCACCACTCAGCGGGACGTCACCTGTCATCTTCTTCGAGCACCATGGGCGCGATGGTCTCGGTCATGCTGCCTGCCTCCCCGCCAGGCTCTCGCCCGGCGTGCCAGACCAGCCTCGCCCCACCGTTCATCGGGCCGACCCGTTGGGTGGATCCGACCGGCAGCCGTTTTCGATCACCTGATACCGACCAAGACGACGGGGACTGATCACCTGGATGTCGTGCCGGGTTCACCAACTGGTCGTGATCGGGGCTGATGCTGGGGTGGTGATGAT
>WRET01000060.1 GCA_009779195.1 Micrococcales bacterium | reverse complement strand
GCTGGTACCCGGCAGAGGAGTACGACTCCTCGCCTGAGCAGCCGTTCGTCCACGCGGCGCAGACCCCGTTGTCGACGTTCTCCGCTGATGTGGACACCGCGTCATACTCGAACCTGCGGCGCCAGCTGCGTATGGGGCAGGCGCCGGTCGGGGTGCGGATCGAGGAGCTGGTCAACTACTTCGACTACGGGTACCGCGCGCCGGGACCTGACGACGCACACCCGTTCTCGGTGACCACCGAGGTCGCTGCGGCGCCGTGGAACAACGAGCACCAGCTCGCCATGATCGGCGTCCAGGCGACCCGTGCGATCCCGACCACTGAGGGCAACAACATCGTCTTCTTGCTCGACGTCTCTGGGTCGATGGACTCTCCTGACAAGCTGCCGCTGCTGAAAGACTCGTTCAGCCTCCTGGTGGACGGGCTCGGCCCGAAAGATGTCGTGTCGATCGTGACCTACGCCGGGTCGGACCGGGTGGTGGCTGACTCGGTGCGCGGTTCTGACCATGGGCGGATCAAGGCGATCCTCGGCGACCTGACTGCTGGCGGGACGACCGCTGGGGCCAAAGGCCTGACGACCGCGTACGAGCTGGCCCGCAAGAACTTCATCACCGGAGGCAACAACAGGGTGATCTTGGCCACCGACGGCGACTTCAACGTCGGACCGTCAAGCGACGCAGAAATGCTCAGCCTCATCGAAGAGCAACGCGGCTCAGGTGTCTACATCTCCGTGCTCGGGTTCGGTATGGGCAACCTCAAAGACTCGAAGATGGAGACGATCGCCGACCACGGAAACGGCAACTACGCCTATATCGACACTCTCGCCGAGGCTAAGAAGGTGCTGGTCGACGAGTTCGACTCGACGATGTTCGTCGTCGCGCAGGACCTCAAGCTCCAGGTCGAGTTCAACCCCGACGTCGTCTCGCAGTACCGTCTCATCGGTTACAACAACCGGGTGCTCGACGACGAAGACTTCGCCGACGACACCAAAGACGCAGGCGACGTCGGCGCGGGCCATTCGGTGACAGCGTTCTACGAGATCGTCCCGGTCTCGGCGAAACCGTCCGGCGACTACATGACCGTCTCGGTCCGCTACAAGAAACCTGGGCAGCAGACCTCACAGCTGGTCCAGGCCTCTGTGCCGGCCGCCGCATGGACCGCCACCCCCAGCGAAGACTTCCGTTTTGCCAGCGCTGTCGCCGAGTTCGGCCTGGTCGCCTCAGAGTCGCAGTACCAGGGCAATGCTTCGCCGTCCCACGCCGCCCAGCAGGCCAAAGAAGCCCTCGGTCGCGACCCCTACCGCCTGCGGGCCGAGTTCGTCGAGCTCGTCGGGCAGTACTCACAGATCGCTGGTTGACCTCGAAAGCCGAGCGTCGCGTTGAGAGCTGACCCTGCAACGTCAGCTCTCAACAGCGGCATCAGGTCTCGGCCCGGGGGCGGGCACCGTCCTGCGACGCCGGCCAGCGCTGTGAACAGGGTCGATACGTTCAAGGCCTGATGGGTGCTAGTGACGGTGTATATTGTGGTGTATGCAGAGGACGAACATCTACCTCGACGACCGGCAGGTGCAACTGCTGGACCAGCTGGCGTGCCAGGAGAAGGTGTCGCGGGCTGAGGTGGTCCGACGCCTGCTCGACCGGGGCCTGGCAGGCATGGACAGCAGCCTTGACGCTGACCTGGACGCTATCGACCTGTCCTACGGTTCGCTGGTCGACGTGGAGTACAGCCCTCGCGGTGATGACGACCGGCAGGCCCACCTTGACCAGATGTGGCAGGTGAGCGCGTGATCCTGCTCGGCACCGACGTCCTCATCGCGCACCTGCGGGGCGTGGCCGAGGCCAGGGACTGGTTGCTCGCCGCGCGTCGGCGCGAACCCCTGGCCATCAGTGCCGTCACCGTCACCGAGCTCACCGGTGGGATGCGTTCGGCCGAACGCCGCGAGGTGTGGGCGCTGCTGGGTGCCCTGCGCACCGAACCGGTCACCGAGGTCGTCGCCCGCCGCGCCGGCGAGCTCATGCGCACGTACCGGCGCAGCCACACCGGCATCGGCCTGGGCGACTACCTCATCGCCGCGACAGCCCAGACCCTCGGCCTGGAGCTGGCCACCTTGAACGTCCGCCACTTCCCCATGTTCGCCAACATGACCCCTCCCTTCACCCTCCCCTGAGCGCAGCGGACCTTAGGACAAAAGAGGACAAGAGGAACCGTCCCCACTGTCTTGCTCGCTCTGGGAGCAGTACACCCACGGTACGACGCTCTGGGTACGCCACTGCGATGGAACGCGCTTGGGTCCGGCGCGGGTGCGGTAGGATTGAGCACCATCGGAGAGGGAGGGTTCTGTGAGGACCACCAAGCAGATGAGTATCACCTTGCCGCTGGAGATGGCTGCGATGGTCGAGCAGAAGGTCGCCTCTGGCGCCTACGACTCGGGCAGCGAGGTGATACGCGATGGGTTGCGTGCCTTGATCGCTCGTGACCGGGTGGTGGAGCAGTGGCTCCATGAGACCGTCGGCGCGACCTACGACCGTGTCAAGTCAGGCCAGGAAGCAACTTTCACGGCCGATGAGGTCCTCGAGCACCTGCGGGCGAGCGGCCCAGCAGCCGCATGAGCTACTCAGTTGTCTTCGCTGCGACAGCGCGGCGCCAGCTGGCCGACATCTGCACGTACATCGCCGATGCTGCCGACCCAGGTACCGCTTCGGCATTCGTCAAGCGGATCGTCGAGCACTGTCTGGGGCTGGAGACGTTCCCTCACCGGGGTTCGTGCCGAGACGACCTTCGACCCGGACTCCGGACGATCGGTTTTCGCAGACGTGTGGTCATTGCGTTTGAGGTTGATGACGACACGCAACGAGTGACGGTCCACGGCATTTTCTACGGCGGGCAGGACCTCGATGCTGCCTTCGTCGATGAGCCGGGCACCTGAGTCAAGGTCATCACCAGGCAGGACATGAGGAACCGTCCCCATTGTCCTGCGACAACGTGATCACTGCGGCCGGGGGCGGGCACCGTCGCAGAAGAGGGTCACGAGCTGTTGGGGGAGGTCGGGGTCGTCGGGGCGGAAGGTGATACCCCGGGCCATATGCAAGAAGGCGTTGGTCAGCAGGGCTGAGTCGGACGGTGAGCCGACGAGCTCGCCGCTGGTCAGCTCGTCGCGGAAGAGGGCTTCGACGGGGTCGAGGAGCTGGGTGACGTAGGCGCGGGAGATTGCGGTGCGGGTCCCGTCGTCGATATGCGACAGAGCGTCGAACAGGCGGTCGTCGAAGCCAGCGAGCACCCCGGTGGGGTCGACGACGGCGACGGCCAGGGCGGTCAGGCGCGTAACGAGGTCGCCCTCGGTGGCCATCGCGGCGATGATCTTGGCGTGCTGGGTCGCGATGTAGTCGTTGCCGACCTCAGCGAGCAGGGCCTCCTTCCCGCCGGGGAAGTGGTGGTAGACCGACGGTTTCTTGATCCCGGTCTCACGTGCGACGAGGTCGAGGGATGCGGCAAGGTAGCCGCCCGCCGCCAGCTGGCGGGCGAAGACGTCTTTGATCTGCTCTCGGGTGGTGAGTGTGGTTGCCATACCACTAGCCTACCGAACGTTAGGTAGGGACGCAGCAGCGTGTCGTGTGTCCGTCACCGCGCGCTGTCTCGTGCTGTGAGAACGGGCCATCACCAGGCAGGACATAAGAACCGTCCCCATTGTCTCGCCACTTCCCTTGGCGCTGAGTAGCCGGACGAGCGGAGTTCCTCGTCGACAGGTCAGCGGGGTTCGGGTTGGCCTCGTAGGAGGCAGCCGATGGTGTGGCCGGCGCGGAAGAGGGGGCGGGCGTCGACGGTGACGATCTCGCGGTCGGGGAAGACGGCGCCGAAGATCTCGGCGGCCACCTGGTCGTGCGGGTCGTCGAACGTGGGCAGCAGGACGGCACCATCGACGAGGCCGTAGCCGAGGTAGGTCCAGTGCAGCCATTGGTCGTCTTCGTGCAGGCGTGCGGGGGCGGGCACCCGGACGAACTGGAGCGGGCGTCCGACCGAGTCGTAGCAACGGCTCAGGCGGGCGACGGTCTCGATGGTGGCCTCGTTGTCAGGGTGGCCGATGTTCTCCTGGTCGTGGACGAGCACGAGGCCAGGCGAGGCGAAGAGCGCCGGGGCGAAGCCGTGGCCTTCCTCGGGGTTGCCGAGCAGGTGGGGCAGCCAGACCACCTGAGTGATCCCGACGGTCTTGGCCAGCTCGTCGGCGACCTGGTCGTGGGTCCAGCCGGGGTTGCGGTCCAGGGTGTCAGCCGCGACGAGGGCGGTGCCCCAGCCGTCGGTGTCGATCGCGCCCAGGTCCAGGGGGGAGCGCACCACCGGCACGTCACCCAGGGGCGGGCCCGGTCCGCGTTTGCGGCGGGGCTTCGGGACGGCCGACTGTTCGGGCCGGGTCCACTCGATTCCCTGCACCCCTTGCTCACCAAGGATGAACGACGGCCCGCCGTCGCCCAGGCAGGTCCCGCCGAGGGCAGAGCCCGAGACCGTCTCGACCTTACCCAGGCGGGAAAAGCGCTGGCCAGGCTCGAGGAGAAGGCTCACCGGTCCGTACTTCACAGCGGTCGTCGCCACAGCCCTGCAGGCGTCGTCGAACGACCTGGACTTGTCGGCCGTCTGCGGCCACGACATCCAGGTCGTCTCGCGCAGCTCACGCTCAGATGGCAGGCGCCGGTGCGCGGCGGTGTCCTGCTCGAACGCTGCGGTGGTCGGTTCGCTCAGTGAAGACATGGGCACCAGACCGGTTGACAGCTCGTGACGTCCGAGCATTTTACGGGCCTCATCGACCTGCCACGGGGAGTTCCTGAGAACAAAACAGCACATCCCATGTCAGATACATTCACTATGTGCACAGGCGTCCTTGCTGGTCATGGTCGCTTAGCCCTGGCGGTGGGGCTCGGAACGACGTTACG
This sequence comes from Micrococcales bacterium, assembly GCA_009779195.1. GTDB lineage: Bacteria > Actinomycetota > Actinomycetes > Actinomycetales > Cellulomonadaceae > Cellulomonas. The sequence continues at coordinate 14,663 of WRET01000060.1, read as the reverse complement.
GACTCTACCGTCACGTTGGCAACTGCGGTGGGCTGACGCGGGTCGACCTCCAGCCCAGGTGACGGCGCGGGGCCCGAGCGGCCAGGATAGTGGGGTGCCTATCGATCCTTGCGCCGGTCAGGCGGCTGTCGCGGCGTGGTCACGCGATCCGTCGGACGTGGCCGCCCGGCGCACAGCCGTACGCTTCACGCTGGGTCTGCTCGCGCAGATCGCCCCGGGCCGCACGGTGGAGGTCCGGGTCCCGCCCGACGGTGCGGTGCAGGCCGTGGCCGGGCCGCGGCACACCCGCGGGACCCCGCCTGCGGTCGTGCAGACCGACCCGGGCACGTGGATGCGCCTGGTCACCGGCCAGACCACCTGGGACGAGGCTCTCGCCGACGGTTCGCTGACCGCGTCCGGCGAGCGTTGTGACCTGTCGGCGTGGCTGCCCCTGGCCGTGACGACCGCCGCAGACGGTACTGTGAAGCCATGAGCCGCGGGTTGTTCGTCTCGTTCGAAGGTGGTGACGGTGCTGGCAAGTCCACCCAGGTGGCTGCGCTGGCGCAGTGGCTGGAGGATCTGGGCCGCACTGTCGTGTGCACCTTCGAACCGGGAGACACCCCGCTGGGGGCGGTGCTGCGCCAGGCCGTCCAGCACGGCGACCACGTCAACGCGCGCACAGAGGCGTTGCTGTACGCCGCGGACCGGGCGCACCATGTGGCGGCGGTCGTACGTCCCGCCCTGGCGCGTGGCGACGACGTTCTGACCGACCGGTACCTGGATTCGTCGGTCGCCTACCAGGGGGTTGGGCGCGAGCTGGGCGCCGACACGGTCGAAAAGCTGTCGTTGTGGGCCGCCGACGGTCTCTTGCCAGACCTGACGGTGCTGCTCGACATCGACCCGAAGGTGGGTCTTGGCCGGCTCAACACAGCCCCTGACCGCCTCGAGAGCGCAGGGGACCGTTTCCACCGCCGGGTCCGCAAGGCGTTCTTGGCCCGCGCCGCCGCCGACCCCGACCGTTTTTGCGTCGTGGACGCGACCTTGCCGCGCAAGGTGATCGCCGAGGCTGTGCGCGAACGGGTCCACACGCTGCTGTAGACCTGCTTGTTCCCGTTCGGCGAAATGGGGCCTGGTCAGCGGGGTTGGGATACATAGGCGGACAATCGGTAGTGTTTGTGCGGGAAGGAGCACCGGTTGAGCGTCTGGGACGAGGTTGTGGGGCAGGAACCTGCTGTCGCGGTGCTTTCCGCCGCAGCCGCCGACCCCCAGGCCATGACGCACGCGTGGTTGCTCACCGGACCGCCGGGGTCAGGGCGGTCCACCGCCGCCCGGGCGTTCGCCGCCGCGCTGCAGTGCACGTCGGGTGGCTGCGGCACCTGCCGCGACTGCACGACTGCGCTGGCCGGCACCCACGAGAACGTCACCCTGGTCGCCACCGAAGGGCTGCACCTGCGGGTCGACGACACCCGTCCGCTGGTCCAGCTCGCCGCGCGTGCCCCAGCTGGCGGGCGCTGGCGGGTCATCGTCGTCGAGGACGCTGACCGGCTCAACGACGCGTCGGGCAACGTCTTGCTCAAAGCCCTCGAAGAACCCGCGCCGCGCACAGTGTGGTTGCTGTGCGCGCCCAGCCCCGGTGACGTGCTGGTCACGGTGCGTTCACGCTGCCGGCGTGTGCACCTGCGCATCCCCCCTGCTGACGCGGTCGCAGCGCTGCTGGTCACCCGCGACGGCGCCGAGCCGCACGCTGCGGCTGTGGCCGCCAGGGCGGCGTCGTGCCATGTGGGGGTGGCCCGGCGTCTGGCCCGTGACCCGGCAGCCCGGGCCCGGCGAGACGCTGTCCTCGAGCTGGCTGGCCGTGTGCGCGGTGTCGGCGACGCGGTGCTCGCCGCATCCGAGCTGGTCGAGACCGCCCAGGACGAGTCCGCCGCAGCCTCGAGCGAACGCGACGCCGCCGAGAGGGCCGAGCTGTTGCGCGCCTTGGGTGCCCCCGAGGGGGGCCGGCTCCCCCCAGCGTTGCGCTCGCAGGTCACCGAGCTGGAGAAAGAACAAAAACGCCGCTCGACCCGTGCCCAGCGTGACGTGCTGGACCGCGCCATGACCGACCTGCTCTCGTTGTACCGTGACGTGCTGGTGGTCCAGCTGGGGGCTGGTGTCGACCTGGTCAACGTCGAGCACGCCACGCTCGTCGAGCACCTGGCCGCGCACGGCGACGCGACCACGACGTTGCGCCGGATGGATGTCATCGGGCAGGCACGGACCCGGTTGGCGGCGAACGTAGCCCCGCTGCTGGCCGTGGAGGCGATGATGGTGGGGCTACGCCCACAGTGCTGAACAGAACAAGGCTGCGTTGAGCAGAGCAAGGCAAGACGAGGAGAGCTGGATGAGGCAGATCGGGCGGCGAGCCCGCCGGGTGCGCACGGCCGCGGTGGTGGCGGTGTGCGCGGCGATGACGGTGACGGCCTGCGGAAGGTCGAACGAGCCCCCAGAAAGGCCCTACAAACCCGAGGCCACCACAGCGCCTGCGCCTGACCTCCAGCAGTTCTACTCCCAGACGCTGGACTGGCAGCGCTGCGAGAACAACTCCAAGATGCAGTGCGCCGAGCTGACCGTCCCGATGGACTACGCCAACCCAGGCGGCGAGACGATCACCATCGCCGTCGCGCGGTACCGGGCCGCCAAAGCGATCGGTTCGGTCGTCATCAACCCCGGAGGCCCAGGTGGCTCGGGTATCGACTTCGTGGGCAGGTTCCGCCATGAGGCTGGCGAACAGCTGCGCGACAACCTCGACATCGTCAGCTTCGACCCCCGCGGGGTGCAGCGCTCCGTGCCGGTCCAGTGCCTGCCAGGCCCAGAGCTCGACGTGTTCTTCGCCACCGACGTCGACCCGTCCACCCCTCGGGGTCTGGCCGCGGCGCAGGCGTCGGCGGATATGTTCGGCAAGGCGTGCCTGGAGAACACCGGTCCGGTGCTCGGCTACATCGACACTGTGTCGACAGCCCGTGACCTGGACGTGCTGCGAGCCGCTCTGCGTGAGAGCACTTTGACCTACCTGGGCTTCTCTTACGGCACCCAGCTCGGCGCGACGTACGCCGAGCTGTTCCCCAAGCGGGTCGGCCGGATGGTGCTCGACGGCGCTGTGGACCCGACGATGACCCCCAGCGAGTCGAGCATCACCCAGGCTGGGGGTTTCGAGTCGGCCCTGCGCGCCTACGCCGCTGACTGCCTCAAAGCCAAGGACTGCCCGATGAGCGGGACCGTCGATGACGCGGTGCAGCAGATCGGCGACGTGCTCGACCAGGCCCGTGCCCGTCCCCTGAAGACCAGCTCCAAACGGGTGGTGACCGGGACCCTCGCGTTCTACGGCATCGCCGTAGCCCTGTACCGCCAGGACAGCTGGAGACTCCTCACCGAGGCGCTGCGCCCAGCGATCAACGACGGCGACGGAACGGCACTGTTGTGGAACGCCGACGCCTACTTCGACCGTGACCCCGACGGGACGTACACCACCAACTCCATCGAGGCGTTCATCGCGATCAGCTGCGCCGACGCACGCGGTGACGTCACCCCCGAGGTGATGGCCGCCGAGGTCACCGAGCTCAAACGCGTCGCTCCGACCTTCTGGCAGTACTTCGCCTACGACGCCATCGGATGCGCCAACTGGCCCACCCCCGTGGCTGAGCAGCCTGCGGCGTTCACCGCCTCCGGCGCACCCCCGATCGTCGTCGTCGGCACCACCAACGACCCGGCCACCCCCTACGCCCAGGCCAAGTCCCTGGCGGCCATGCTCGAATCAGGCCGCCTGGTCACCTACGAAGGCGAAGGCCATTGTGCCTACCTGACCGCTGGCTCGTGCATCCGCGACGCCGTCGACGGCTTCCTCGTCGACGGCACTGTCCCCAAGGACGGTCTGAAGTGCCGCTGACCCGCCAGCATCATTGACTTTGTCGCCCCCGTGTCCCAGCCGGTAGAGTTGCCCCGCCCGCCCGGCGGGCCCCGCCGCCTTAGCTCAGTCGGCAGAGCGTCTCACTCGTAATGAGAAGGTCGAGGGTTCGATTCCCTCAGGCGGCTCTCTTTGAAAACCCCGCTTCACCTGCAACGATACCCGCAGGTGAGGCGGGGTTCGTGCTTGGTCACCCCCACACGAGCGTTCGCTCGTGTACCCCCGACGGTTCGCTCAACCTGTCCAGACCCACCGTCGCGTCGTCTGTGGCTCGGCCTGACATCTTGCCTGACCGGCTCGTCCTGCCTGTCCTCACGTGCCGTGTCCGCGTGCGCTCACACAGTGGTGGACCCGGTGGTGGACGTTGGTGCGCTGGTGTTGTTGTAGGTGAAGGTTCCTCCACCACCGAACAGGATGAGAAGGGTGATGACCCAGGCCAGGAGGTACGCCAGGGTGTTGGTGGTCACGCGGTAGCCCCGCGAGTCGGTCTGGCGGCCGATGAGGACGAGGAAGAGGTCGACGAGGTACCACAGGCCGAACCCGCCGCAGGTGACGAGCTTGAGGAGCCCGGTACCCACCTTGCCCAGGTAGAAACGGTCGATCCCCAAAAACCCGACGAACAAGGTGAGCAGCCAGGTGATGAGGAACGACTTGCGGGAGACAGGAGACCAGTAGTTCACAGTCTTCATCTTCACCCATGCGCGGCAAGGGTCCCAAACAGGTGAGGGCCTCGTGCCGGTCACACCGCAGGCGCTGGTGTCGAGGTCGCACCGCGCGGCCCCGGCAGTCGGCCTGGCAAGGTCGACGCCCATAGGCGGGCACTGAGCAGGTCGGTCGCGGTGGACGGTGCTCGCAGCCATCCCAGCCTGGCTGGACCGTATCCCGACCTACGTGGCCGTTGCACCTTTTGGGGTGACTTTCCCTGTCAAGACACAGGGGAGAACCGGGGTCTGCGGCGACCAAGACGCTGGAGATGCTCGCAGCCGCGCGGAGGCGTCGTACCTGGTCACAGGACTGGGTGGGAAAATTGGCGATGCCCCGGCCGCTTGGCCGGAGCATCGCTGGAACTCTACTGCGGTGAGTATGGATTGTGGAAGGGTCTGATGACTCTGGTGTTCGGGCATGCCGGAGAGTAGGCTACCTTGCCCTGTTGTTCACGTACCCTTGACTTCAAGCGTGGCCAGGTGTGGGCGTTTACCGGTGCGGCCGTCGCCAGACGAGCGTCCGTGCAGGTGGCGCTGGACCCAGGGGGCGACGTGGTCGCGGGCCCAGGCTGCGTCGGCGCGCAGACCAGCGCGGACCGGGGGTGGGGCGGGGTCCGACCAGTCACGTCGTTCAGGTTCCAGGCCGAGGGCGACCAGGGCCGCGTCGGCCACGAGGCGGTGCCCTTCGGGTGTCAGGTGGAGGCGGTCGTCGGCCCACATCGACCAGTCGCGCAACACCCCCATCCCCCACAGGTCCACCACGTGCGCGCCGTGGCGCCGGGCCATCGACCAGATGTGGCCGTTGAACACGGCAACCCGCGAGCGGGTGTGGCGCATCAACGGTGTGCGGTACGAGTCCATGCCAGTGGCCAGCAGCACGTCGATACCCGCCGCGCGGAACCGGACGACCGCTGTCTCCAGGCGCCGGGCCATCCGGTCAGGGTCGGCGCCCGGCCGCAGCAGGTCGTTGCCCCCGCCGACGAGGCTCACCAGGTCAGGGCGCATCGCCAAAGCTGCGGGCACCTGTTCGACGACGATCGGGCGCAGCAGACGGCCACGCACCGCGAGGCTGGCGTAGCGCAGCGGGTCTTGTCCAGCGGCGACCCGGCGCTCAGACAGCAGCCAGGCGAGCCGGTCGGCCCAGCCGCGCAGGCGACGGTCATGGTCGGGCACGTCGACGGCGTCGTCGGCGAAATCCCACAGCCCTTCGGTGAACGAGTCGCCGAGGGCGGCATAGCTGGTCCACGGGACGGTTCCGGCGACCATCAGGGCAAGGTCCAGTCGATCGGTTCGGCACCTTGGTCGACGAGCATCTGGTTGACCTTGGAGAACGGTCGTGAGCCGAAGAACCCACGTGAGGCCGACAACGGGCTGGGGTGCGCCGACCGCACCGACGGCACCGAGCCGAGCCTCGGAGACAGCGACTGGGCGTCTTTGCCCCACAGCAGCGCCACGAGCGGGCCTCCGCGGGCCACCAGGGCGTCGATCGCCACGTCGGTGACCTGCTCCCAGCCCTCACCGCGGTGCGAAGCCGCGGCTCCGGGGCGCACGGTGAGCACCCTGTTGAGCATCATCACCCCGCGGTCGGCCCACGGGCTCAGGTCGCCGCAGGTGGGACGCGGGACACCGAGGTCGTCGACAAGCTCGCGGAAGATGTTCTCCAGCGACCGCGGCACCGGTCTGACGTCAGGCTGGACGGAGAACGACAGGCCCATCGCATGCCCTGGGGTGGGGTAGGGGTCCTGCCCGACGACGAGCACGCGCACGTCTGCCAGCGGCCGGACGAACGCCCGGAACACCGCGTCCCCAGCGGGGAGGTAGTCGTGCCCTGCGGCCAGCTCGGTTCGCAGGAAATCTCCCATCGTGCGGATCGCGGGTTTCGCAGGTGCCAGGGCGGCAGCCCAGTCGGGCGCCATGATCTGGTCGAGTTCACGAGTCACCCAAGAACCTTATCCCTGCTCGCCAGCAGTTCGACGCAGGTGGTCAGGCCACGGTCAGATCCACGTCCGCAGCCACATCCGCGCCTGCCAGTGGCTGTGGGGGATGGTCCAAGCGGTCCACACCGGGTAGAAGAAGGCTCCGACCAGCACCACGAGTGTCACCACAGCGCCGACCGACCGCATGGTGATCTTGCGGGCACGCGGTGACAGCTCGTCTTTGGGGCCGATGATCAACCCGATGGCGTAGGCCAGGGTCAGCACCACCCAAGGCAGCAGCACGATCGCGTAGAACGTGAAGACCGTGCGTAGCGGCTGGGCGTCGAGCCACTCAAACCGTGCGACCGGGACCGGCTTCCCGTCGACCATCTCCATCCTGGTGGTCAGCGCACCCCACAGTGACATCGCGACCCACGGCACCCACCCGGCGGCGAGGCCGGACAGCACCGCCGCGGAACGCCAGTCGCGGAAGTACGACAGCCACACCAACGCCACGATCACTGCTGCCGCTCCTAGCCACCACACCAGCGGGTTGCCCAGGGACGTGATCGCTTGTGAGCAGGCGTCGGCCCCGCAGGCGGCCTGCGCGTCAGCGCCTTCCAGGCCTGAGACGTCCGAGGAGTAGTAGAACGAGGTGGGGCGCAGCTGGATGATCCACCCTGCTGGGGCCGAGGAGTACGGGTGCTCGGAGTACAGCGTGTTGTGGAAGTTCCACGAGTCCACGTGCCAGGCCCACCACGAACGCAACGAGTCGGGCATCCACATCTGGCCTTCGCCGGGGTGCTGGTCAGCCCAGGTGCGGTAGTCGGCGTGCTTGGACAAGAACCATGAGGTCCACGTCGCCACATAGGTCACAGCGGTGATGGTGACCATCGCCACACCGGCGAACAGCGCGTCGAGCGTCAGCGTGCCTTCGAACCACAGGCGTATCCCAACCCGGTACCGGGCGGTCAGGTCCCAGAGCACCGACATCAAGCCGAACACGGCCAGGAAATAGATCCCTGACCACTTGACGCCGCAGGCCAGACCGAGCAGCACCGCCGAACCCAGGCGCCACCACCGCACCCCCAGCCAGGGACCAAGCACAGGCATCGTGGCGCCCGAGTCGACGACCGCGGCCACACGCCGTGCCAGACGTTGTCGGGCCTGGTCTCGGTCGACGACCAACAACCCGAACGCACCGAGCACGAACACCATGAGCAACGGGTCGAGCAGACCCGTGCGGGACATGACGATGCCCATACCGTCCACGGCCATGAACAGCCCTGCCAGGGTCCCCAACGCCGTCGAGGCGAACAGCCGCCGTCCGATACGCGCGACCATGAGGATCGCCAGCGTCCCGGCGATCGCCACAGCCAACCGCCACGACCACGAGTTGCCGACCCCGCCACCGAGGCGGATACCTGCCCCGATCAGCCACTTGCCCAGCGGTGGGTGCACGACCCGCGTCGACTGGTCGGTCGCCAGCATCGAGGTGTCACCGGCCTCGAACTGCGCGTTGGGCTCGTTGCCCCAGTCGGCCTCGTACCCGCGGGCGATCATCGAGTAACCGTCTTTGACGTAGTACGTCTCGTCGAAGACCAGCTCGTGTGGTTGGTCCAGGCGCCAGAACCGCAGCACACCCCCGAACACCATCACCGCCAGCGGCCACACCCACCCCATGACCCGTTGGTGGCGCGTCAGCTGGGTCAACGCGAACGACGCTCCCAACAAGCGTCGCGTGAGCCGCGTCGCCGTGGGTTCGGTCGCGTCCTCGCCAGGCATGGGGCCGAACGTCGGCTTGGGCCTCTTCGGACGCGGTTCGTCTACCAGGACCGGGGCGTCGTGCGGGACTGGGGCGTGGTGCTGACCGGCCAGACCTGGCACTGGGCTCTTGGTCGTGGGGCTCGACGGCGGTACCCACTCGTCCACCGCAAACTCGTCTTGCACATCGGCGACCTGGGTCGGGGTGGCGTCCTCGTCGGTGTCTTGGCTGTCGGCCGTCGGGGTCGGGGTGGCGTCGTCGTCGGTCGTGTCTTGGCCGTCTTGCCCGCTGGGTATCTCGGCGGAGGTGACGTCCTCGCCGGCTCCGGGGAGCGGAGAGTCGGTGTCCTCACCTTCGGTGGGCCCACGATCCCCGGCGTCTGCCTCGTCCGACGGAAGTCGTGGCTCAGGTTCGTCAGCACTCTCGGCAGGTTCGTCCGGCTCTGCAGGGGGATCGGTCGCGTCCGGTTCGGTGTTGTCAGTGCTGGACCCGGGCGGGTCGGTGTCGGCCGGGGCACCCGTCGTCGGGTCCGGCGGCGCGTCGTCGGTTTCTCCTGCGAGCGCCAGTTCGGCCGCCGGGTCGGGGCTGGGAGCGTCCACTGGCCCGGGAGGCACCTGGTCATGAGGCACCTGGTCATGGTAGGGCCATCGCGGCGCGTTACGGGTGTACTCACCGCCGCTGCACGCCCACGTGCCGGTTCTTGGCGGCCACCAGTGGCAGGCTTGGGGCGTGGACCCCGGAACCCTGGTGCTCGCCGCGACCCCGATCGGCAACACCGACGACGCTTCTCCCCGGCTGCGTCGGCTCTTGGCCGAAGCCGACCTTGTCGCCGCCGAGGACACCCGACGCGTCCACGCGCTGGCAGCACGCCTCGGGGTGCGTGTCGCAGGCCGGGTGCTGTGCGTCCACGACCACAACGAGGCCGCCCGCGCCGACGACCTGCTCGCCGTCGTCGCTGGTGGGGGGACAGTCGTCGTGGTCACCGACGCCGGGATGCCGTCAGTGTCCGACCCCGGGTACCGCCTGGTGACCGCAGCCGTCGCCGCCGACCTGCCCGTGACCGTGGCCCCCGGCCCCTCAGCCGTCCTGGCGGCCCTGGCAGTCTCCGGGCTGCCCACCGACCGTTTCTGCTTCGAAGGTTTCCTCCCTCGCCGCTCAGGCGAACGTTCGCGTGCCCTGGCCGCGCTCGCCGACGAACCCCGCACCCTCGTAGCCTTCGAAGCCCCCCACCGCCTGCCCGTCCTCCTGGCCGCCATGGTCGAGGCGTTCGGCCCCGACCGGCACGCCGCAGTGTGCCGTGAGCTGACCAAAACCCACGAAGAGGTCCTCCGGGGCCCCCTGTCCGACCTGGCCTCCTGGGCCGCTGCCTGCGAGGTCCGCGGTGAGATCGTCGTCGTCGTCGCCGGAGCCCGACCACCGGTTGGCGTCGTCACCGACACCCTCGTCGCTGAAGTCCTCGCCGACATCGACACCGGCACCCGCCTCAAAGACGCTGTCGCCCAAGCCGCCGCCCGCACCGGCACCCGGCGCCGCGACCTCTACGCCGCTGTCGTCGCCCACCGCACCGCGACCGACGGGTAGGCCTGCCGTTGTTAGACCACGGTTCATGCCCCCGGTCATGCGCTCGTCAGGACAGGTGCCACAGAGCGCTGACAGGCAGGGCAACCAACCGGTCGCCGAAGGAGAGGGTCTGCTGGCCGAGGTACAGCACGACGCCGACCCGCAAGTCGTCGCCAAGACGCTCACGTAGGTGCCGCACACCGCGGAAGTCGTCAGGGCTGGCGGTCGCTGAGGCCTTGACCTCGACTGCGACGACCTGGCCGCGGCGGTCCGCCAGGACCAGGTCCACCTCCACACCGTCGCGGGTGCGGTAGTGGAACAGGTCAACAGTCTGGGACGCCCAGGTCAGCTGTCGGGCGATCTCCATGGCGACAAAGCTCTCCAGCAGTCCGCCGAGCGGGCTGGTCACCTTGTGCAGGCTCGTCTCGTCGTGGCCGACCAGGACTGCCGCAAGGCCGGAGTCGACAAAGGCGAGCTTGGGGGCGCGTGTGGCGCGGGCTGTGGTGCTACGGGAGTACGCAGGGAGCAACTTGACCAAGAACACCTCTTGCAGGATCGCGAGGTACCGGTCGACGGTCTGCTTCGACACGCCCAGCGCACTTGCCAGGGCGGTCGCCGAGACAACCTGGCCGCAGCGTCCGGCGAGCAGGGTGATCAACGACCGCATACGGTCGCCCTTCTCAATGGCCGCGACCTGCAGGACGTCCCGGTTGACCAGGTCTGCCACGTACGACTCCAGAAACCGGGTGCGACGCCGACCTTCGCGGGCCACCGCCCCGGGGAACCCCCCACGCACGATCCGGCGCAGGTAACCGTCGCGGTCTTCGTCGCTGTCGTGCCGCACGGTCGGCCCGTCGCGGAACACTGCGTCGACGAACCCATCCGGGGCGTCGTCAATCTCGCCCTGGGACAACGGCCACAGCTCGACGGTCTCCATCCGCCCAGGCAGCACGTCGGGCACTGATCGCAGCCCCAGCAGCCGGGCGGACCCGGTGAGCAGGAACCGGCCAGGGTTGTAGTCGCCGTCGACTGCCTCCTTGATCGCCAGCAGGATCTGCGGGACACGCTGGACCTCGTCGATGACCATCGGGTTCGCAGCACGGACGAACGTTGTCGGGTCGTGCCTGGCAGCCTGCAGCGTGTCAGCCCGGTCAAAGCTGAACCACTGGGCCCCACGCTCCCGTGCCAACTGGGCGACGAGCGTGGTCTTCCCACACTGCCGAGCACCGTTGACGAGCACGACACGAGTGTCAGCAAGTGCCTCTCGCACCGGCGTCTCGGCGTGTCGTACAACCAGCCGACCCATCGGTGACTGTGCAGGTGAAACCATGGAGACATCCTGCCGTGCTGGACGATCTGCCGCAAGTTTACTGGACGATCTGCCGCTCAAGTCCTGGAATATTTGCCGCTATCTGGCTGGAATATCTGCCGCAAGAGACCAGTCGGTCCTGACAGGGCCGCACCAGATCGGGCTTGTGGTCGGCAGCGGTCGCGACCAGTTGCCATGGGCCTGGGTCTCGGACGCTGTCGCCCGTACCAGCACCAGGTGCCGCGACCTCTCCACCGCCGTCGTCGCCCACACGACCGACGGGTAGGGGTGACGCCTGATGCACGGATATCCATGCATCAGGTCATGTTGGGATATTCGTGCACCCAGTTCCCTGACGACCTCGTTCAGTCTGGTCGAGACCGTTCACAATGGTGAACGAGGTCGACCACAGTGAACGAGGTCGTGGCCGAGGGGACCGCAAGCGGCTGAGCCCATCAGATGCGAAACAAGAGCGCGGAGTCGTTCGTCACGCCCGTCGGTCCTGCTTGCGGCGGGCGTCGCGGCGGGTTCCCTCGGGGGTGAAGGTGGCGCGCAGGGCGCGCTCGGTCCACACGATGGGAACCAAGAACGCGACGATCAGGGCCACCATCACAGCCGAGCCCCAGTAGGCGACGACCTCTTCGCTGCGGCCCAGCACCGGCACCATGGCGAGCACCACGAGTGGGAAGGCCACCGTGGCGACGCGGACGAGCCGGCGGCCGTAGTCGCGGTTGGCGAAGTCCCAGGTGTCGTCGTTCGTCGTGGCCATCTTGGTCTGCACGTAGCCGTTGGCTATGAGGCTCCGCTTAGGTCGTCGTGGTGGTGGTGACTTCTTCAGCCACAGGCCTACGACGAAGAAGAGGGCGAGGAGGAAGATGTCGCTGCCGAACATGATGAGCCAGGTCTCCATCGGAGCGGCCTTTCTGCAGGAGACGAAAACTGGGGTCAGCCGGGTTCTTCGGTGCGGCGGGGACGGCCGGGACGGCGGACCGGCCCAGCACCAGCGGGAGCACGGCCGGCGTCGGCCAGGGCACGGCGCAGCACCATCTCGATCTGGGCGTTGGTGCTGCGCAGCTCGTCGGCGGCCCAGCGGGTCAGCGCGTCGTGCACGGCAGGGTCTAGCCGCACCAGGACCGAACGCCGGGCGCCCGGAGCCCGAGCGCCGACGGGCGGGTCGGTCACGAGTAGAGGGTCCCGGTGTTGAGCACAGGGGTGGGGCGCGAGTCTCCGCACAGCACGACCAGCAGGTTCGAGACCATCGCAGCACGGCGTTCGTCGTCGAGCACGATGGCGCCGTCGGCCTCCAGGCGGGCCAGCGCGTCGGTGACCATGGTCACCGCGCCGGTGACGATCTGCTCGCGGGCGGCGATGATCGCCCCGGCCTGCTGGCGTTGGAGCATCGCCTGGGCGATCTCCGCAGCGTAGGCCAGGTTGGAGATACGGGCTTCGACCACCTCGACCCCGGCGACGGCCACGCGGGCGGCGACTTCCGTGGCGATCTCGTGCGAGACCAGGTCAGCCGCGCCGCGCAGGGTCTCGGTGTCACCGTCAGGACGGTCGTAGGGGTGCGACGTGGCCACGTGGCGCAGCGCCGACTCAGACTGCACGTGCACGAAGTGCTGGTAGTCCTCCACGGCGAAGGTGGCCTTGGCAGTGTCGGCCACCTGCCAGACGACGATCGCGGCGATGTTGACCGGGGTGCCGTCGGCGTCGTTGACCTTCAGCTCGGCGGTCTCGAAGTTGCGCACCCGCACCGACACGTTGTGCCGGATCGTCAGCGGGATGGTGACCACCAGCCCGGTACGGCGGATGGTGCCGACGTACCGGCCGAAAAGCTGTACGACACGCGTCTGGCCAGGGGAGATGACCGACAGGCCCGTGGGCGGGACGAAGGCCAGGACGAGCGCGAGAAACGCCAGAGCGAGGAGCGTGACCGAGCCGCCGTCTTCGGCGGAGACCCAGAAGGCCCAGATGGAGGCCACCGTGAGCACGCCCGAGCCGACCACCACCAGGAGCGCCGCCTCGGCCCCCGCGGAAGGGGCAGGCCGCTCGGAGATGTCGACCTGGGGTCTGTCATGCCCCACCGGGGCCGTCTCGGCTGGTTGGAAGTGCTCGTCCACGGTTCTCACGTCCTGTCTCGCGTCGTTGTGCTGAGCCAGCGCAGGCCTCCACGCCGTTATATCAAAGTGATATCACATTTGGCGAGAGCAGGTCAAGTCGATGCGTCGGCGGTGAGGTCGAAGGTTTAGCCCTCGACCTCACCGCAGAGTCATCGACATCGGATGGGCCAGATGTGCGCAGACCCAACCCAACCTAAGACGTCGGTCGCGAACCCAAGCCTTCGAACACTGAGGTTGGCGACCAAAGGCTTGGGTTGGCGAGTGCCGGAGGGCTACCTGTCGTTCGGACCGACCAGGCGTGCCGGGTGGCGGCGCCGCGTAGGATGGCACAACTGGTCATGGCGTGTGGGAGGGGTGATGGACCGCAAGAAGCTGCCGGTCGGCATCGACACGTTTGCCAAGATCCGTCGTGGTGGCTACTACTACGTGGACAAGACCGGCTACGCCATGCAGGTCGCGGACGCGGCCACGTGCTTCTTGTCCCGGCCCCGGCGGTTCGGCAAGTCGCTGTTCCTGGACACCCTCGCGGAGATGTTCGCGGGGAACAAGGCTCTGTTCGAGGGGCTGGAGTGCTACGACGAGTGGGACTGGGACACGGTCCACCCGGTGGTGCGGCTGTCGTTCGCCGAAGGCAGGCTCCGTGACCGCCCAGCGCTGGACGAGCGGATCATCGCCCAGCTGCGGCGCAACGCTGTGCGACTGGGCCTGGGCCCGATGCCCGAGTACCGGATCCCTGACCTGTTCATCTGGCTGATCCAGGAGGCTGAGCACGTCCACGGGCAACCGGTGGTGGTCCTGGTCGACGAGTACGACAAACCGATCGTGGACAACCTGGCAGAGCCTGACGTGGCCGAAGTCATGCGCGACGGGCTGAGCAACGTGTACTCGGTGCTCAAAGGGCAGGGTGCTCACCTGCGGTTCGTCATGCTCACCGGGGTGTCGCAGTTCTCCAAGGTGAGCGTCTTCTCCGACCTGAACAACCTGGAAGACATCTCGTTGAGGTCACGGTTCTCAGCTGTCTGCGGGTACACCGAGGACGACCTGGACGAGGTTTTCGCTCCTGAGCTGGACGGGGTCGACCGTGAGCAGCTCCGCGAGTGGTACAACGGGTACAACTGGCGCGGCGCGGCGGTGTACAACCCGTACGACCTGCTGTTGTTCTTGCGCGACCGAGAGTTCGACTCGTACTGGTTCAAGACCGGGACCCCTGGGTTCTTGGTCCGGACGCTGCGCTCGCGGCGGTTCTTCGTGCCGAACCTGGCCCGGTCGTACGCGTCGGCAGACTTGATCTCGAGGTTCGAGATCGGCGCTGTCCCGGTTGAGGCGTTGTTGTTCCAGACCGGGTACCTGACGATCACCGGCACCGAAGT
>WRET01000059.1 GCA_009779195.1 Micrococcales bacterium | reverse complement strand
TTGGGGGCTCCTGATGTCCTCCTGGCGCACGCCAGCAGCCAGGGCCCTGAGGCTGACGGCACGGCCCAGGCGCAGGCCGAGGCCGAACGTCTGGCAGAACAGGGACTACGGGTGTTGCTGCTGGGACGCTCAGACCTGCCGGTCGACGCTGGCGACGCGCCGGGGTTGCTCACCCCCGTGGCGCTGGTCGTGCTGGACCAGAAAGTACGTCCAGACGCCAAGGACACGTTGGACTTCTTCGCCACGCAGTCCGTCGCAGTCAAGGTGATCTCAGGGGACAACGCCGCTTCGGTGGGCGCCGTCGCCGCCTCGCTGGGCCTGGCAGGGTCGCAGGCCCCCGTGGACGCCCGGACCCTGCCCGACGACCCCGACAAGCTAGGCCACACCCTGGACGAGACCACAGTGTTCGGCCGGGTCACCCCGGACCAAAAACGTGCCATGGTCGGGGCGTTGCAGTCCGGCGGGCACACAGTGGCCATGACCGGCGACGGCGTCAACGACGTGCTGGCCCTCAAAGACGCCGACATCGGTGTGGCCATGGGCGCGGGAAGCCCAGCCGCGCGCGCCGTGGCACAGATCGTGCTGCTGGACAACAAGTTCGCGACTCTGCCGCACGTGGTCGCTGAGGGGCGGCGCGTCATCGGCAATATCGAGCGGGTCTCGACGTTGTTCTTGACCAAGACGGCCTACTCGGTGCTGCTGGCGCTCATGGTCGGGATCCCGGGCCTGGTGGGTTTCGACCCGTTGCCGTACCCGTTCTACCCCCGGCACATCACCATCACCGGGTGGTTCACCATCGGCCTGCCAGCGTTCGTGCTGTCCTTGGCACCGAACAACGAACGCGCCCGGCCTGGTTTCGTCAGCCGCGTCGTACGCACCGCCATCCCCGCTGGGGCCGTCATCGCTGTGGCCTGCCTGGTGTCGTACCTGCTGGCCCGCAGCGCTGGCGACGGCAGCGACACCGCGTCGACCCAGGCGAGCACCTCCGCCCTGATCACCTTGACCATCATCGCCATGTGGGTGCTGGGGATCGTCGCCCGCCCCTACGCCCCGTGGAAGGTCGCCCTCGTCGCCGTCATGAGCACCGCCTCGGCCGCGATGTTCATCACTCCCCTGACCCGTGACCTGTTCCTGCTCGACCCGACGAACACCACCCACACCCTCACCGCGCTGGCCTGCGCAGCCGTCGGCGCAGCCCTCGTCGAAGCAGTCTGGATCGTCGCCGGACGGATGACCGCAAGACCCCCCTCGACACAAGGTACGAACTAGCGAACCGTGGCCTCGGCGACGACGACCAAACACAGACCGAGGTGCGGATGTGGAACCGTAGTTATGATAAGTGTACTTATGAGAGGAACGTTTGGCTGAAGGCCCTGACGCGTATCGACGGCATCGTCTTGGTCCACGCCTGCGACCTCTACTCCTGACATTCCAGGTCAGTGCTGTTCTTGCGGACCCACCCTCTCCCCCGGATCGGTGGGTCGTGCCCACACCCGCTTGGGGAGGCCCGGTCGCGCACGAAGCGCCGTTCGCGAACCGTCCACAGCCGACGGTGGCGCACTGGTCCAGGATCTGGTGCCTCGGGGTGGCGGAGGTGGCCTCTAGCGTCGAGGTATGACTGATCTACGTCCTGCTCCTTTGCCCCTTGTCCGTACTGGTTGGCGTGTCCAGGCCCGTGTCTGGGCGTGGCGGTTCCGGTTTCCGCTAGCCACAGGTCTGATCGCCCTGGCGGTGCTCAGCGCTGCCACCACGTTGCGCCCGGCGCCTGCCGGGTCAGTCCGGGTGGTCGTCACTGCGCGCGACGTCGCCGCTGGGCAGACCCTGACGCGCGGCGACCTGCGTTACGCCCAGGTCCCGTCGGCCATGGCACCGGCCAGCGCCAGGACAACCCTTGATCGCGTCGCTGGCCGCACCCTCGCCGTCGACCTGCCCGCTGGCGTCCCGGTGGCCTCGACACTGCTGGGATCGGCTCCCCGCGGACCGTCGGGCACCGTCGTGGCGACAGTCCGCCTGGCCGACCCGCAGATGGTCGCCCTGCTGTCCCCCGGTGACAAGGTCGACGTCTTGGCGTCCCCCCTCGACGGCGGGCCCGGCACCGTCGTGGCCCGCGGCGCAGTCGTCCTGCCCTCCCCCGAACCGGCCACCTCCGACGAGGGCCTGTTCTCCGCCTGCACCGCCACCGACCAACCCACCACGGTCGTCCTGGCCGTGTCCCCCACCGAGATGCCCGCTCTTTCCGGCGCCGCCGGAACCGTTTTGACCGCCTTCGTCGTCCCTTGATCCACGAGATGGTATAGGCTCGAATCGATATCGACTATAGTCTATACTAGCACGTTCTTGGACGCGGTCGACGACTGGCTGGCTGGTGAGGAGGAATGAGATGACTGCGGTGCGGTGGAGCGAGGTGCGTGCCAAGCGCGTCCCGGACGAGAACGCGGTCGCGGTCCACCGTGAACGTATGGCGACGGCTGAGCGGGCTTGGCGCCTCCGGGAGATCCGCGAAGCGCAAGGTGTGACCCAGAAGGAGCTCGCTGAGCGTCTCGGGCTCACCCAGCCGACGATCTCCACTGTGGAGTCTGGCGATATGGACCGTTCGGCGCTCGCCACCCTCCGCGCCTACGTCGAGGCGCTGGGCGGCCAGATCGAGGTCGCCGCTCGCTTCGGCGACCGCACCCTCATCCTCTCGTCTGGCCAGAGGTAAGTGGAGCAACGTCAGGACCAGTGGGGTGGACGGTCGGCCAGGAGGTGGTTGGGGTCGTCGGGGGGTTCGGACCAGCCTTCGGCGGTCTCGTCGTGGGAGGGGACCGCGTCGGGAGGCGGAGACGAGGAGGGGGCGGTGGGTGCTGGTGGGACGGGCTGGGGGGTGGGGAGGGTGTGGCGGAGGGCGGCCTCGGGGGGACCTACTGTGGTCGGGGGGCGGACAGCGCGGCGGCGGGTCACGTCAGGGCGCGGGAGACGGCTGCGCGGACGGCTGAGTCGAAACGCTTGGAGCGGCGTTTGACGCCGAGCTGGGTGCGCACTTCGGCGGCCAGGCCGGAGCGGGTACGTTCGTGGCCGTCGGCCAGGAGCCACTCGACGAGGGCGTCGAGCTCGTCGTCGGTGTAGGCGCTGACGGGCAGGCCGGGCTGGACGTCGGGGCGGGGTTTGGCCGACATGTCCAAAGACAGCTGGACGGCGTCGAGGTCGATGCTGACCATCTCTGGCACGGCGGACGGCTCGACGTCGAACAGTGTGGCCGGCTCCGGCACGGGTTCGGGGGTGTGCTCGGCGGGGACCTGGTCGGCCTGGGCGTCGGCGGGCTCGGGCTTGGACGGCTCGGGCTTGGGTTCGTCGGCGCCCATGACCGGCGGCAGACGCAGCCGCATCGGGGCTGCGAGCCAGTCGAGGGGATCGATCGTGCCCGAACCCTTGTCGGCCGAGAGCCAGTCGAGGGGATCGAGCGACTCGTCCGGTGACGGCTGGTCGGCTGGCGCGGCCTCGTCGAGCGACCCGCGTGCCTCGCCGCGCGGGGCCTTGTGCGACCGGCCTGACCGGGCTCGCGGAGCCTTGTGCTGCGACGACCGGCCTTCTGCGGCGGCCTTGCGGCGCGACGACCGGTTCTGCGGAGCAGGGGTGTCCTGCGGTGATGGGTCTGGCTCGGCAGGTGCGGCCTCGTGTGCCGGCGCCTCGTCGGATGATGCCTTGTCGGACGGTGCCTCAGCGACAGGCTCGGACGGGTCGGTGCTCTCGTCGGCGGGAGGCTGGTCGAGATCGACGGACGTGTCCTGGGGCGGAACGTCGGCGGCATCCGAGGTGTCCGCGATGATGTCTGACGTGTCTGGGGCCCGGTCGGACGCCTCGTCCTCGGCTTGGTCGGACGGCGGCCCGGCAAGGTCGGCTGGCACGTCGTCTTGGTCAGAGGCAGCGTCGGGCTCGTCGTCAAAGGTCGAGGCGTCGCTGGGGACGGACTCGTCCGACAGGTCGGCGAGTTCGTGCGGCGACTCGGTGCCTGCCTCAGCCGTGTTGTCCGACGCCGTGTTGTCCGACGCCGGGTTGCCCGACGCCAGCTCGCTCGATGCCAACTCGCCTGATGCCGGACCGTCCGACGTCAGGTCGTCCGACGCAGGGCCGGTGCGCACCAGCTCGGAGGGGGCCAGCAGCCAGTCGAGAGGATCGAGCGCGGCGAAAGCGGGCAGGGCCGAGGCTGGGGCCTCCAGTGGTGCGGCGAGGATCTCGAGGATGTCGGGGGTCTTGTCCGGGCCGGCAGCCGGGGCAGGGTTGGCGTCCAGCGGACCAGCCACAGGCTCGTCCAGTTCGATGAGCGGGTCAGCCAAGACGGCTTCCTCGGGACGGTCGGACGCGACTGCAGACGGACGCCGACGGTCACCGTGGACGACGAGCCCAGCCAGCTCGGCGGCCACGAACTCGTCGAGGTCGCCAGGGATGGTCACCTGGTGGGTGGGCACAGCAGATTCGGGCACGACCGGCTCAGGGTTCGTCGGAGGCCGGTTCGTGGGCATGGAGACCTCAGGCGGCAGCACTGCGTGCAGAGCGCGGCGCACCCGGTCGACCTCGGCCTGCGGGTCGAGGAACGCTGCCGCCGACCAGATCCGCACGACGGTCCAGCCCAGCGCCCGCAGACGGTCGGCTGCGAGCCGGTCGCGGGTGCGCACCGACGGTTCGGCGACGTACGCGTCGTCGTCGGTGAGCACGGAGACGAGAAAACGCCCAGGCAGCCCTGGGTGCCCCACGACCAGCGGGATACGCACCCCGTCGACCAGCCCGTGGTCGAGCTCGACGTCCAGGCCGTGCTGCCACAGCCGTTCAGCGATATCCAGCAGCAACGGGTCAGCCCCGGCAGTGGGCGCACCGGTGTCGTCGCCGACGGTCTGGCGGTCGACCTCGGCCAGGCCGTCACCGCGCCGACGGGCGAAGTCCAGCAGGTCGGCCAGCAGCCGTGGACCAGCACCGCGCAACCGGTGTGGGTCCAGGTCGGACTTGCCGAAGCACGAGACCACGTCCAGCTGGTGCCGGGTCGAGCCCAACGCGTCGAGCAGCAGCGCGTCGCCGCCGTCGTCGGAGACCGTGGCGAACGAGTGCAGCACCCGCCGGTGCGGGGTGCGGCCCAGGCCCAGCGACAAGATCACGGTGTCGCGGGTGAGCCCTGCCACGTTCGGCAGGTCCACCACGACGAACGGTTCGGACCGCCGCGAGTCGCAGAACGCGCTCAAGGCCGAGTTGCGGCGGGTCTCGACGTCGATCGCGTCACGCACGGCGTCAGCGTGGCGGGCAGTCACGGTGACCACAGCCAAGGACTCGTCGGCGTGGGCGTCGACATGCGCGGTCACCAGGGCGAGCACCTGGTCCACCTCGGCGCGGGTGGAGTCGACGATGCCGGTGGCGTCGGGCATCCCGGTACCGTCGACCTCGTACAGGGCGACCAGCGGCGCCGACTGCGGCAACGGCACAGGGGTGAGCACCCCCTCGTACCCGTGGTCGGCGAGGAACGCTGTCAGGTGCGGGTCGCGACGGGCCACGTCCGCGCGCAAGGCGACCACGGGCAGCACCTCAGCCAGGTCGCGCAGGGCCGAGCGCGAGGCGCACCGGGCGTCGCCGACGACGACGACCTGCCGCCCCCGGGCGATCGCCGGGACGGCCACAGCCGTGGACAGGTGCCCGGCGGCGTCCAGGACGACGAGGTCCACCTGCCGGGCGGGCGGGGCCACCGCGGGCACCAGCAGGGGGCTGGCGGCGACGACCGGCCGCAGGTGCCGGGTGATCTCCGGGTAGCGCTCGACAGTGTCGCGCAACGTGCCCAGGGACTCTTCGACGAGCTCGACGAACAGCGCCTCGCCTTGGGCGCGGTTACGGCGCAACCGGGCCTGCAGCTCGGTGACCACCTGGTGCAGCAGCTGGGGGGCGCGCAGGGCGACCAGGGCACGGTCCACCTCGGCGTACCGTTCGGACAGGGTGTCGAGGGCGGCACCGTCGTACCCGGCGAGCGCTGGGTCTTGGCTGAGGATGAGCTCGAAGACTGTCGCCCACCACGCCAGCTCGACCTCGGCGGCGGCCAGGTCTGGGGGTGTACGCCGTGCCCGCAGGTCGTCGATGAGCGGTCCGAGCCCAGCGGCCTGCGCGGTGGCCAGCAGCGTCGTGCGTTCAGGCAGGCCGTTGAGCGACGGTGCGTCGAACCGCAACAAGGTCAGCCGGTCGACGAGGTGGTCCAAAGTCAACCCGGACAGCCGCGGACGGTCGTCGGACAAGACAGCTTCCAAGGCTTCGACGTCACGGCGGACCGCGGCGAAATCGTCCTCGACGAGCTCGAACCCGTGGGGCAGGCGCGGCCAGCCCTCCGACGGGCACTGGGCGCGCCACGCCTGGCGCCGCTGCTGCACCTGCACCAGCGCGGCGTGCAGGTCGACGACCGGCCTGCCCGGTCGCACGAGGTCCCGTGCCTGGTTCCGCAGGCGCCGGCGGGTCAGCACACCCATCTCCACGCCGTGGGACGCGCGCCACGCTTTGGACGCGGTCGCTGCGACGAGGTCCGACGGGTCACGTTCGAACACCTCAGGACGGAACAGGTCGAGCGAGTCGCGGATGTCGCCGAGCAACGACAGCTGGGTTGCCCACTCGTCCAGCGAGGCCGCGGGGTTCAGCCCGGTCTCGATGTAGATCTGCCCGGCGCGGTCCGACAGGGCTGGCAGCGAGTCTTCCAAGAGCCGTTCCACACGGGTGAGAGCGACTTCAGCGTCCACGTCGCTGTGCAGGTCAGCCCCGTACCAGGCAGTGTCGACGGGCCGGACGAGGAACGCGCCCAGCTGGGCGGCCCGGCGTAGGTCCGCCCCGAGCTCGGCGCGCCGGTTGGCGTCGATGATGCGCACCGCCTCGCTCGACAGCCGTGCGGTGGTGCGCGGGACCGGCCGGGTCGAGGTCAGTGCCGCCAGGTGCTGCAACGCGTCGAACGCCGACACACCCCACGGTTCGCGGACCTGGTGCATGGCCTCGACATACGCGGCCAGACGGTCACGCAGGTCGCCGGTCTGGTCCTGCAGCTGGCTCAGCTCGTCCAGGTCGACCTCGGGCACCGCCAACGTCATGGCCGACAGCAGCCGCCGTGTGACCTCCAGCCGCCAGGCGGGGCCGGTCGGCACGTCGAGCAGCAGGTCTTCGATACCGTGCCGGTCGAGGGCTTCGGCCAGGGTGAGGGTGCCGCGGCGGCTGCCTGGAACGTACAGGACGGTCTTTCCCGCGGCGGCTGCCTCGGAGACGATCGCCGCGACAGTCCCGGCCACGTCGGCCCCCGACGGCGCGTCGACGAAGAGGTGCGCCCCGGACCCCACCATGTCCAGCACATGCCGCTGGGCGTCGTCCAGGTCGCCGACACCACGTTCGTCGGCCAGGTCCCGGTCGCCGGGCGGCGGGTCGGGCACGGTGACGCGCAACGCCTTGGTCGCCTCGGGCGAACCGGCGAGCGCTGCGACCACCTCATGGCGTTCCAGCAGGCCGGCCAGGGCGTCGAGGTCGTCGACGAGCACCTGCCCGGGGTGGACGAACGTGCCGACGATCCGTCGGTCGTTCAGCTCGAACCCCCGCAACACCGCTTCGCCCAGGGCGGTCAGACGGTCCAGGGCTCCGCGCGGGTCGAACCCCCCGTCAGCGAAGGTGGACGCGGCCAGCGCCACCGGGTCGAGCAGGGCGCCGCGGGCGCGCAAGGCGCGGGCCAGCACCGGGTTGACCTCGACAGTCGGTTCCAACGTCAGCTCGAAGTCGCTGTGCGCCGAGCCTCGCGGCACGACCTGGATAGGCCGCAGCAGCACCGGCACACGTACGGTGCGCGCAGGCTCACCGGTCTCGGCCGGCGGGGACGGCCGAGATGTCGACGTCGCAGCGGCCAGGGCAGCCATATCGTCGACCTGCTCGGGGGCCGGGTGCGCGGTCCAGGTCGCCACACCGATGGCCAGGGCAGTCGGGGCCAGGCCGTACTGCTGGGCAGTGGTCGACGCTCGGGCGGTCACGGCACGGGCACGGCGGCGGGCGGAGGCCAACGCCCCAGCGTCGCGGACGAGGTTCGACAGCTTGGTGGGTCGTCCGGCGAACAGCTGGGCCATCCCTGACGGGTGCGCAGAGGTCAGGTCGAGGGCTGCGTCGGCGAGCAGGTCGATGTCGCTGCGGGCCGAACCGCCGGCCTCGTCCACCAGTGCCGCACGCCAGGCAGCCACAGCACCGTCGACCAGCTCGGTACGCGTCGGCGTCGCGACGAGCGAGACCCGTTGGGTCTCGACCGCGGGGTCGGCACAGCTGGGGCGGGCGGCGGCATTCACAAGTGTCACGCTAACCCCGACCCCCGAAGGCTCCTGGGGTGGCACGCCGTAGGTGGTCAAGGTGCCTATGCCAGCAGTTGGCTGGCACATTCTTGTGGGTGATCAAGGTGGTCGAACCAGGCTCCACCCGGCCAGGCGCATAACGTCGGCAGGATGCGGAACGCCCTCTGGGCAAAAAGGGACGGAGCGCGCCACGCAGGGGGCAGGCAACGCGCTCCGTCGGACAGAGCCTCACTCGCAGGGGGCAGGAAGGAGGCTCCGTCGGGGACTAGTCTGCTCTAACGCGCCGCGAAGCACAAGTCCGTGACCAAATTGAGCCCTGCTCCCCCGTCACACCCGCCCGACAGGCACTCTGACCAGCGGTTTTGTGTGCGCAACGGCAGCCGCGAGGTGGCAGGCCAGACGGTGGAGACAGTGGGGACGGTTCTTGTGTCTTGCCAGAGGTCCGCCGTCGGCGGACCTCTGGCAAGACACAAGAACCGTCCCCACTGTCTCCACCCCCTGCCGACGAGTCACAAAATCTCACCCGGAGGTCGCGCGAACTCCCAGGACGGGGGGTACTGCCTCAGCGTATCCTCGCTGGTGCCCGTCCGTGTCGCTGCGTCAAAACAGGCCGGTCGCCACCTGTCGCCCGTACTGCAGCGGCACGACGGTCGACCCACACGGAGGAATTTCCCGATGACGTCCAAGAAGAAAATCGTCCAGGCGTCCGACCTCATGTCCGACGACGCCAAGGCCAGAGCCAAAGCCACCGAAGCCGACAAGCCAGCTCCGACCTGGGCACCCACCCCTGAGGCCAAGTCCAGGGCTCTCAAGCTGCGTATCGTCGCCGGGGTCATGTGGGCCCTGGCCATCGGTGCGGAAGCAGCCGCCATCTTCTGGGCCCTGCGCCAGGACCCGGTGGTCATCTGGGTGCTCATCGCGATCATCGTCGTCGACATGCTGCTGGCTGTCGGCGGGTCGCTGCTGTGGAAGAAAGCGAACCGCCTCGACCCGGCGTCCCGCGAAGACAACGTCCGTTTCTGGATTCAGAACCAGCTGGGCCTGATCATTGCCATCATCGCGTTCTTGCCGTTGATCGTGATGATCTTCCTCGACAAAGACCTCGAGGGCAAGCAAAAAGGCATCGTCGGCGCGGTGGCCATCGGTGCGCTGATCGTCGCCGGCGCGGCCGGGCTGTCCATCGGCTCCCCCTCGGTCGAGGAGTACGCCGAGCAGACCCAGCAGGTCGAAGACCTCATGGGCACCAACACGGTGTACTTCACCAACCACGGCACCAAGTACCACCTGTACGACGACTGCCACCACATCAACAGCTCACGCACCGACGAGATCATCTCCGGGACGGTTGCCGAGGCCCGCGAGCTGAAGAACATCAAAGACCTGTGCGAGACCTGCAGGAAGCGTGCGGAGAAAGCTCTGGGCACCAAACCTGAAGAGACCACGCTGCCTCGTCCGCAAGACCTTCCCGAGGACGACGAGTAACGTAGCCAGGTGACGACACCCACGCGGACGTGACCGTGGGGACGGTTCTGGTCGTCGTGCTGGACGCGCTCCGACAGCGCACACCCAGCAACGACCACCAAGCCGTCCCCACGCTCGCGTCACCTGAGACAACCCAGTCCGCAACCCTGAGGAACTGAGAGACACCCGAGATGAGCGCAGTCACCGACATCCTCGCCACCTTGCCCATGGACGACCTCGCGGCCCGCGTCGGCGCCACGCCTGCGGAGACCAAGAAAGCCGCAGGCAAAGCCATCACCTCTCTGCTGGGCGGGCTGCACCACAACAGCCAGGACACTGCTGGCGCCACGTCGTTGGCCAAGGCCCTCAACGGGCACAGCAACCAACCCGACGGCAAGCTCGACCTGGACTCGATCGACACCAAAGACGGCACGAAGATCGTCAAGCACGCTCTCGGCGCCACTCCGAAGACCGCAGCGACCCAGCTGGGCGCGAAGACCAGTGTCGACCCGGCGCTGCTGCAAAAGCTGCTGCCGGTCCTGGCTCCGCTGGTCCTGTCCTACCTGGCCAACGGCGCGAAGAAGAAGACGTCAGGCGGGTCGATCACCGACCTGGTCACCGGCAGCCTCGGCGGCAAGAGCAGCAGCAAGGGCGGCGGCCTGGACGACCTTCTCGGCGGGGTGCTCGGCGGAATCCTCGGCGGCGGAAAGGCCACCCCGGCACCCAAGGCCAACACCTCCGGCGGCATCCTCGGGTCAGTCCTCGGCCACTTATTCTGAAGCCCCCCGCGCCCACGGGCCCTACGATCAGGGCCTGTGACCGTGACCCGCCCCCGACGCTCTGTTGTGGCGCTCGGCGCCGGGATGTTCGTCTATGCCGTCGCCGTGGCGCACCGTTCGGCGTTCGGCGTGGCCGGGCTCACTGCCGCGGACCGTTTCGACGTCGGGGCGACCACGTTGTCGCTGTTCGTGGTGGTGCAGGTGGTCACGTACGCGGCGATGCAGCTGCCGGTCGGGACCGCGGTCGACCGGTGGGGGCCGAGGCTGGTCCTCACCGTCGGCGCGACGATGGCCACTGCGGGCCAGCTGGGGATGGTGCTGGCTGGTGACGTCCTGCCAGCCCTGGTGGCCCGGGTGCTCGTCGGCGCCGGGGACGCCACAGCGTTCGTCACCGTCGTCCGGCTCATCCCCGCATGGTTCTCCGCACGGCGGACCCCGGTCCTCATCCAGGTGACCGGGTCGTTCGGGCAGCTGGGGCAGGTGGCCTCGGTGCTGCCGTTCGCCTGGGCGCTGCACACCCACGGCTGGACCGTGTCCTTCGGTGCGCTGGTCGCCTTCGGTGCCACCGCCGCGCTCGCGGCGTGGACAGGGGTACGTGACCGTCCTGACGGGGTCGCGGCCCCACCACGTTCGTCGTTGGCTGGGCTCGGGAGTGTCATGCGGTCGCCGGGCACCTGGTTGGGGTTCTTCACGCACAACGCGTGCAGCGCCGGGGTCATCATGTTTGCCCTCATGTGGGGGTTCCCGTTCCTCGTCGAGGGCCAGGGGTTCTCCGAGGCGCGCGCCGCGGGAATACTCGCCGTGTGCGTGGTGACCCAGATGACCAGTGGGCCGCTCGTCGGGGTGCTGTCGTCGCGGATGAGTGACCGTCGTGCACAGCTGGTCCTGGGGTACTGCGTCGTGGGCCTGGCCGGGTGGTTGGTGCTGCTCGTCCCGACGACGCCGCTGCCTGTGTGGCAGGTCGTCGTCGGGGTCGTCGCAGTGTCTGTCGGCGGGACCGTGGGGCTCATCGGGCTCGAGCTCGCCGGTCACCACGCACCGCCTGGGTACCGCGGCAGCGCCACAGGTATCGCCAACACCGGCGGGTTCGTCGGAGCGCTCGTGGCGATGTTCGCCACCGGTGTGGTGCTGGACTACCGGTCGTCAACCCCAGGGCTGGCCGACTACCGGGTTGCCATGTCGTCGATGCTGGTGATGTGGGCGATCGGAACGCTGGGCATCGTGCTCACCTGGCGCCGGACCCGTCACCGGCAGGTATGAGCGATCAGCTCTTCGCCTTGATGGTGATCGCAGCCGCCAGCCACTGGCCGACCATGACGAGCCCGCCGATGAGGAAAGCTGCACCCAGCCACAAGATCTTCTGCCCCGACCTGCTGTAGACATCGGCAGCGAGGACGAGGATCAGGCCGAGCAGAGACAGCACCCCACCAGCGATAACCATGATCAGGCCGAAGAGCTGACCGGGGAAGGCGGTGAGACCAGGCCCCGGGGTCGGGACCGGGCCTGGCTGGGCGTACTGGGGCTGCGCCTGCGCGGGGTAGTACCCGGTGCCCTGCGGCGGCATCGACGGAGGCATGGGCTGGGGCTGCTGGTGCTGGGAATAGTCACTCATGCCGCGATGATAGCCCCTGGTGCCCAGACAGTCGGTCGGAGATGGTACGGCGCATGGGTAAAAACCTCGGTCCACGAACCACGGGGACCAGACCACACGAAACGTCCACACGTCCGCCATGAGCCGACCACATCCGAACCGCCAGTGCACTGGTGCACTAGGGTCTTGGGGCATGACTTGGCCCGTCGACCGGCGGATCGTCGTGCTGGCCATGGCCTGCGTCGTCGAGACCGTCGCATGCCTGGCGGTCTACGAGATCACCGGCCGGTGGCTGTTCCGCAGCTTCGTGTGGAACTTGTTCCTGGCGGTGCTGCCGCTGGTCGCCAGCCTCGTGGCCGAGCGGTACGGAAGCAGGCGTCCGTGGGTCGGCTGGGTGGCCTGCGTGGTGTGGCTGCCGTTGTTCCCCAACACGGTGTACGTCACCACTGACCTCATCCACCTGCACCGGGTCAGCTTCGGCGGCGACAAAGACTCGTCCTGGCCGTTCCTGAGGTACTCCGACGACCTGGCCGCCTGGCTCCAGCTGTTCGTCCTGGCAGGGCTGGTGTTCGTCGCCTTGTACCTGGGCTTGTGGTCGCTGAGCCACATGCAGGCGTTCTGGAGCGCACGGTGGGGCCGGCCCTGGGCCCTCGTCGCGGTCGTCGGCGCCTCCGTGGCCTGTGGCTACGGCATCTACCTGGGCCGTTTCGCCCGCGCGAACTCCTGGGAGGTGCTCGCCCCCAACACCTTGGTCCCCACCCTCGTGGACTCGGCCAACACTTTCGCCATCGCTTTCGCCGGGCTCGTCGCCGCCTACCTCCTGCTCGCCTACGCCCTCTTCCACGCTTTCGCCGACCCCTCCCCTGTCCAGCTCGGTGCACCGCGCCACGACACCCCAGGCACCCCGGACTGATTCGCACGACTGCTGGTCGGCGCTACAAGATATCTTTGGCGGTGAGGACCCGGAAGGCTATGGCACCGGGGGGGATGGGGAGCCAGAAGGTGGCCAGGCGGTAGAGCATGACGGAGGCGAGGGCTTCTTGGGAGCCGATACCCAGACCGGTCAGGGACGCCAGGAGGACTGCTTCGACAGCGCCGAGGCCACCGGGGGTGGGGGCGGCGGTCGCCAGCGCCCCGGCGGACAACGAGACCAGGCCGACGGCGACGAACGACGGTTCCACCCCGAAGGCCCGGACAGCGAAGTACAGGGCGAACACGTAACCCAGCGGCAGCAAGGCGACCCCGCCGAACAGGGAGACGAGCTTGGTCGGGCTGGTCACCACCTCACGCATAGCCCCGGCGGACGCGCGCAACGCTGGGACCAGCCGCCCGGTCACCAGGTGACGTAGCCGTGGGACAGCCAGGACCAGACCAGCCATGGACAGCATCCCGCCGAGCACCGCCGCGACAACCCCCGGTGAGGGCATACGGGACAGCTCGTGAGACAAAGCGTCGGTCGACCCCGCCCAGATACCGAACCCCGTGAGGATCGACAGGTGGACGATCACCACCGCCGCCTCTTTCGCACCAGAGGCCGAGGCTGCCACCGCCACCGGGAACCCGCGTTTCTGCAAGAACCGCACGTTCAGACCGACCTGGCCGATCCCTGGCGGGGCGAACGACGCCACGAACGACGCGGCCAAGGCCACGGCCCCAGCCTGCCCGACAGGGACACGGCCAGGGGTACCACCAGCCAGACCCAGGGCGGCGCCGATGTACGTCGCCACGGAAGCGGCCACGAGCGGCCCCACCCAGCGCCAGTCGATCCCGGCGATGACCTCGCGCAACGACGAGAGGTTCGCCAGCTGCGGGACCAGCACGTACGCGGCGACACCGACCATCACCACCATGACCAACGTGCGCGGACGCATCCGTTCGATCTGCTCGAACTCGGGCTCTTCCACCCCGGTGACGGCACTGACCTGCGCGACGACAGGTGCCAGCCCCCCAGACGCTTTGACGGCCGAGCGTGTCGCAGGGGTCAGGGCCACCGGCACCAACCGGGACAAGGCGGCGGAGAGCCGGTCGTGGCCGAGCACCTGGTGGGCGACCTGGACTGCCCGCTCAGGGCCCACGACCGCTGACGTGGACGCCAACAGCTCGGCCACGTCCCCGGCGAGCACCCCGTCGGGCGCGGCAGGCTGGGCCCGCGACAGGTCGACGACAGCCACCCCGTCCTCGGTGACGACCAGGTGGTCGGTGGTCAGTGCCCGCACCCCGATCCGGGCGTCGGCCAGACCTGCGACCTGCTGCCACGCCGAACCCAGGACTTCGTCGGTCAGGTCCTCGCCCAGCTCGGTGAGCGTGGGGCCTTCGGCCGGGCGCACCGCGAGCACCGCCTCACCGTGGGCGCCAGCGGTCACCGCGAGCACCGGCGCGGCGTTCACCCCCCGCGACTTGGCGAGCAGACCGACCATGGCTTCGTTGGTGAGCACCCGCACCGGCGAGCCGAACGGCTCGTCGTCGCCGACCTCGCGCAGGCGCAACCGCCGGTAGCCGCGGCGCACCCGATCTCGTTCCCACTCGCGCTCGTCGATGACGCGGACGACGACCGGACCGTCGTCGCTGGTGCCGCGGAACGCCCACCCGTTGGAAAGCACCGGTTCGACGTCACGCACCTCAAGCCCGCACCCGGCCAGCAGCCGGGTCACCCCCGTGGGTGTGAGCACCGACACCGACCGTCCCACGACCAGCAGCAGCAACGACCCGGCCATCCCACCAGTGCCGATGGCCAGCAGCACCTCGATCGGCCCGGCGGTGGTCGACACGACCCGTGTCAGGGCCAGCAGCACCAGGACCGTCCACACCCACCGGGTCCACCGCGGTGACAGGGCCTGCACCACCACCGCCGTGACCGCGGCGAACGCGGCGATCTCCCACGCCTGGGGGGCACGGCCGATCGAAGCCACGTCCCGGGCGGACTCGGCGATGACCAGCGGCCAGTCCCGCACCGCCGCGACCCGGCTGGTCGCCACGTACCCCAGCAGCCCCACAGCCGCCCCGAGCACCGTCCGCCACAGCAGCGCGAACCGCCGCTGCACCGCCAGCCATATGGGGCTGACCGTCACCAGGACGAGATACCCGGCCAGGACCAGCCACATCAAGGCGTTCGTAAACTCGCCGGGCACTCCGTCGACCACGTGGCGCAGGTCGATCGCCAGGGCCCGGGCCGTGGACTCGCCGACCTTGTCCAAGCCCAGGGCGACCGCGACGACAACCGTGAACCCGACGAGGGTGCGGAAATCTTGCCACCCCGCACGCCATGTGGCGTCGCGGTAGTCCGGCTCCGCCCGGCTCTCCATCGGCTCCCGCCTACGGTCGTCGCACTTGTTCGACACAACGTTACCGACCGGCGGCGGTCCATGCGGAGCTTGTGTCCAACGAGTGCACATCACGAACGTGGTGCACCTGCCGGGCGCGGGCCAGGCCCAGCCCTGGCAACCCCATCACCGCAGACGGGTTCCGCACAAGCCTGTCAACCTGCCCGTGGTGACTGGCTCCCACGAGGCTGGCGACGGGCACCAGCAGTTGATATCATGTTCTGCACGAATTGATATCGATTGCGAGGGGGTGTCTCCATGGCCAGGACAGTGATCGACGTTGACGACGCGAAGCTGGCAGCAGCCGCGGAGATCTTTGGCACGACGACCAAGGTCGCCACAGTGAACGCAGCGCTCGAGGACGCCATCAAGCGGCGCAGACGTCAGGAGTTCTTCGACTGGCTCGCTGACGGGGGCCTGCCAGACCTCACCGGTCCGATCGAGCCTGCGACACGGGCTTCCTGAGCCGTGGAGCAGCGGTTCCTCATCGACACCTCTGCATTCACCCGGTTCGGCAAACCAGCGGTACGCGCTGTGCTCGAACCACTCCAGGGTGCTGGGCTGCTCGCAGTGTGCGGTGCCGTCGCAGTCGAGATCATGTACTGCGCCAGGTCGGTCCGCGATGCCGAACGGATCACCGACGGCCTGTCGGGTTTCGACTGGCTGCACACCCCAGACGAGGCCTGGGACCGGGCCCTTGAGGTCCAGGCGGGCCTCGTCGCCGCAGGGAACTGGCGTGCCGTCTCGCTACCGGACCTGGTCATCGCCGCAACTGCCGAGCGCCACCGGGCCACCGTCCTGCACTACGACGGCGACTACGACATGATCGCTGCCGTCACCGGCCAACCCACCCGCTGGGTCGTCCCCCCAGGCCATGGCGACTGACCTCCCGTCGGCCAGCCCAAGACTCACCAAGATGCGACCTGCGACACCAGACACAGCATCGGACGCCAGGCACCGTGGTTGCCTGGCGCCCGACAGGGGATACTACATGATGTAGTATGGCGGGGTGGATGTGGAGCAGGTCATTGACCGGATCGCCGAGCTGCTGGACGAGCCGGGGTCGGAGTCGTCGGTGACGTCGGTGCGGATCCGGTCGAACCTCAGGGCAGCCCAGGACCTGGCCCGCGAACACCTGGGGCTGACCGAGCCGATTGGCCAACTCGTCGAGCAAGGGATCGCGCAGGCTCTGCGGGGAGTGGTGTTCCGCGCTGGGCTCCAGGCGTACTTCGCGCGATATCCCGAGTCGCGCCCGTCGCTGGGACAGGTCGCGTTCGCCCTGGCCGAGCAAGAGGCCGACCCGTTGTGCCGGCTCGGGCCGCAGGTGTTCGAGCAGGCCGCTGCGCAGATCGTCGCTGACCATGCCGACGCCAGCCCAGAGGATGTCATCGTCTGGGTCCACGCCCAAGAAGCGCTGCGCAAGCAGACCCGAGCCGCATGAGGCTCGTCCTGGACAACGAAGCGGTCCAAGCATTGATGGACCGCCACCACCCCAAACACGCTCGTGTGCTCGCCCACCTGGCCGCTGCCGCGCACAGGCAGACCTCGGCGCCGCTGGAGATCCCCACGACAGTCATGGTGGAAGCCGGGTGGGACCGCAGCGACCCGCACCTGGCCGAGCTCAACCGGTTACACCCCCTGGTCGACCCGCTCGACGAGCAGCGCTCACGCCAGTGCGTCCAGCTCATGCAGCGCCGCCGCGCCGGGGTGGTCGACACCCACGTCGCCGCGCTCGCGAACTGCCGACCAGGGCCCGTGACCGTCCTCACCAGCGACCGCGACGACCTGGAACCCCTGACCGACCGCCACGTCACAGTGGTCCAGACCTAACCCGTCAAGGAGGCCACCTCCGCTCCGATCGTCGGTGCGGCGGTAGTGACCAGGTGCAGATGCCCGTCGGTTTTGACATCAACTGGAGCGGATCCGCGACGTGCGAACGTAAACGCGTGATGCGAACGCAGAGGTTCGCATCACGCGTTTACGTTCGCACGTCGGCGAGGGGCCCATCACTTTCGGGTGATGCGACGACGCACCCAGGGCGGCGTAGGCGGGCAGGGGTGGTCAAAAGGATGGTGGGATGTCGTCGCGGAGGACCGGTGGGAGATCGTCGATGCGCACGAGTTCATCGCCGACCTTCGCGGCACGGGCACGCCACCGACTCGACAGCAGGTATGCACGTACTCATACTATTGCTATGATGTTGGTATGACGAAGCAGCGTGTGACGATCACTGCTGATGCCGACGTTCTGGCAGCGGGGCAACAGTCAGTTGCTGACGGGGCCTACGGTTCGGTGAGCGAGTGGGCCAACACCGCGATGGTCGAGAAGGTGGCGCGCGACGCCCGGCTGCGTGCCTTGGACGAGGCGCTCGCAGCGTACGAGGCAGAGCACGGTGCCATCACCGACGAGGAAGTCGCTGCGCAGGTGCGCGCTGACCGAGAGGCCGCGATCGTCGTGCGAGGGCACCGCCTAACCACGGACGCCGCGTGATGCTGGTCTTCGACGCGGGGGCGTTCATCGCTGCGGAACGCGGAGACCGCGCCACGTGGACCCGGGTCAAAGCAGCACGTGCACAAGGCGAGGTCCCCCTCACCAGCACCGCCGTGGTCGCCCAGGTCTGGCGGGGCGACGGCCGCCAGGCCAACCTTGCCCGGATGGTCAAAGCGGTCAATGCCATACCTCTGACCGACCCGGTGGCGCTCGCCGTCGGCAGGCTCTTGGCCCAGTCAGGCACCAACGACGTTGTCGATGCTGCTCTGGTGCTCACCGCCACCGACGGTGACGTGATCTACACCTGTGACCCCGACGACATTGCCCACCTGGCTGCGACACTCGGCCTCCACGTCGACGTCGTGCCCGTCTGAGTTCTTCGGCAACGACCTTGGCGACGTGAACCCCGCGTCACCAACCAGAGAGAGGTCGCCTGGAGTCGTGAACAGCCCATCCGTCGGCGTGCGATCGTTCGTCGCATGGCCAATGCTCTATTTCACTTTGGGTAGATTTCCCCGTCGTCGACAGCAACGGCGAGCCATGAGTCGGTATCGTCCGAGATCAAGCAGACCTCACCCTCATGGGTAGCCCGCAGATAGTCGCCCCATCCGAGGTTGCCGGCGTGCGACCAGACGATCGGGTACCGTCCGTCGTTCACGTGCTCACCGCTCACCAGGCCACGCAGGTCAAGGCAGAAGAACCCTCCCCCGCCGTCGAGCGCAAGAGGCCAGGCGCCAGGCATGTATGTGGCGAACTCGTAGGACCGGTAGTAGTCCGCCATGTCGGTACCAAGCAGATCCAGCTCGCTCGCCCCCAGGTCGCCGAGCGACGCAACACCCGCATCGCCCAGAACCACCGTCTCCACCCCCCGGACCAGGAGGTCGGTCAGCGCTGCGGGAAGAAGAACGGTGTCAGCCAGCCCAAGCGCGTCCGCTGCCTCTCGACCCAGGCGCTCGACGTCAATACTCATCGGTCTGCGGTTGAAGACGGGGTGAGTCGGTGCGTCCAGTAGCCAGGACGGCGAGCATGGTGGGCGTACGCGAGGATGAGGACGAGGCCCTCGTCGTCGATGACATAGACGATCCGGTACGGGTAGCCACGGACTCGTTGGCTGCGTACCACCGGCTGGCCTGTCCAACCTGGGAACGGACGTGCAGCCTGGGGCCATGCTGCGATGCTCTGTCGGGCCTCGACGGCCCGGTCGATGAGAGTCAGACCAGTGTCAGGTTCGTGTTCCTCGTACCAGGCGACCGCAGCGTCGAACTCCTCGGCTGCTTCGGGGTGCTCCTGCTGCTGATTGGTCATGCTCGGGCGACGATCGCGGCCCGTAGACGCGCGTAGTGCTCGTCAGCATCCACCAGCTCGACCTTGCCATCCTGGGCCTGGCGCAGACGACGAGCGACTTCGTCCCTCCAGGCCGCATCAACGGCGTCCTGGTCATCACCGTCGTCGTGGAGGCTCTTCAGCAGGGCATGACCGAGCACGGCTCGCTCATCGGGGTCGAGCGCTAGCCCGGCCCGGATCAGTTCCACGACCTCGGGTGCCATGCACCCAGGATACCGGCCCAAGGCCACCCTTCGTCAGGATCAACCCAGTGGATCATCCTGCGTACCCATCGAAGCCGATTGGGACGACGTCGCGGCGAACCTTGCGAGACTTCGTGCGGACAGTTTGGCCGCAGGACGGCCCGAAGAACGTCAGTTCGCTGATCGTAGGGCTCTGACTAGCGGGAACAGTGGTGCGCCTGGCGCGATTCGAACGCGCGACACCCGCTTTAGGAGAGCGGTGCTCTATCCCCTGAGCTACAGGCGCGGGGGTGCCCCGTAAGGATACGACCTCAGACTACCAGCGTTCCACCACATATGCCCTGACCTGCAGCAACAGGGGTGTGCGTCAGGTTTGTGGTTCGGGCCACAGGATGTGGTCGCGGCCGGACTGGTGGGTGGTGCGTAGGGCCAGGACGGGGTCCAGGCCTGTGATGGTCCAGTGCATGCCGGCTCGTTTGGC
>WRET01000058.1 GCA_009779195.1 Micrococcales bacterium | reverse complement strand
TTTTATATTATTGTTATATATATTGACCCTTTGTTTGAAAAAAAAGAAATTTTTTTTTTTTCCACAAAGTGTTATTTAGAAGCCTACGGCGGGGGGGCCCCCCCAGGGGGGGGGGGGGGGGGGCATGGGGGTGGGGGGGGGGGGGGGTGTGGGGATACGACCTGGGCGCACGCCATCACCTCCTGCGTCGATGCCGGAGGTGGTCTTGGCTCGCAACCATCGACGTGCCGATGTCCAGGCAGCGGTCCGTGACGATATGTGGATTCCGGTCTCACGCGGCGGATACGTGCTCGCCGACGTGGAACGGTCAGCACAGGAGGAGGCAAGGGCGCGGATCGTCGCGGTCCACGACAGGCTCCGGGCCGAGCACTGGTTCTCGCACGAGTCTGCGGCGCTGGTGTGGGGGCTGCCGGTGCTGTCGGTGCCAGAGGTCACCCACCTGCGTCAGGCATCCGGGGCTTCCAGCCACCGAGACCGCTCCGTCATGCGCCATGTCGGAGCCGTTGCTCGGCCTCACCAAGCTGTCGTCGCCGGGATTCCGGTGACTGACCTGACCTTGACGATGGTGGACTGTGCCCGGTCGTTGTCAGGGTGCGCGGCGCTGGTTGTGGCCGATGCGGCCCTTGCCTCAGGCGCCGACCTGGCTGTGGCTGATGGCCTTGTCGCTGGGCTACGACCCCGAGCACGCGGGGCCGCCCGGGCACGTGAGGTCCTGGCCTGTGCCGACGCAGGGGCGGAGTCGCCCGGCGAGACCTTGCTGAGGGCAGGACTGCTGGCGGCGGGACTTCCACCGCCGGTCACCCAGATACCCGTCCAGACCCGGCTCGGACGGCGCTATGGTGACCTCGGTTATCCGCAGTGGCGGATCGTGCTGGAGTACGACGGGCGGGAGAAATACACCAACCGTGAGGCCCTGATGAGCGAGAAACGCCGCCACGACGCGATCGTCGAGGCAGGCTTCTGTGTCATCCGAGTGACGAAAGAAGACCTGAAGCCCCACACCCTGCTGAAACGTCTCCTCCCCCTCCTCCCCAAGCAGATCCCCCTCACCCCTCACCCCCACTTCAAGCGGGTCTCTTGACGAGATCGTTCACTGATCACCAGATCGTTCATCCGGATGAACGATCTGGTGATCAGTGAACGATCTCGTCAGGGGGTGGGGAGGGCTCGGTGGCGGTTGGCCAGGACTAGGGCTAGGGAGGCGGCGGCTAGGACGGCGCCTGCGGCGAAAAGGGTGGGGTAGCCGACTACGGGGTTGAGGGCGGCTAGGACGGCGGGGACGAAGAAGCCTAGGTAGGACAGGGAGTAGTAGACGGCGGTGAGGCCGGCCAGGTCGTCGGGGGTGGCCATGCGTTGGACTTCTTGGAGGCCGCCCAGGAGCAACAGGCCGTAGGCGCCGCCTAGGACTGCTGCGGCGACCAGGCCGAGGATGGTCGACAAGGTGGTGGCGGTGATGGCGGCGAGGATCATGCCGGGGACGGCGACGGACAGGGCGACGGCGACGCCGCGGGCGGAGCGGGGGTTGTCGATACCGCGTCCGACCAGCTGGACGGTGACGCCGGTGCCCAGGGCGACCAAGCACATCAGGCCGGAGAAGGCGACGGACCAGCCGGGGACCTGGACGGCCAGCAGACCAGGCAAGATCGCGTACGCGCTGGCTGCGGTGCCGAACACCCACGGTGCGGTCGGGGCGACGACGAAGAGGAAACGGCGGTAGCCGCCAGCGGGGATACGCAGGTCGTCGCGCAGGCGGCCGGGGTTCGCGGGGGGTGTGCGGGTCTCGGGGGCGCTCAACAGCGCCAGCCCGGCACCAGCGGTGAGGACGATGTTCACCATGTACGGCAGCTGGGCCTGCCACGGTCCCCACTGGGCCAGCGACGCGGCGACAGCCGCACCCGCGCCGAACCCGGCGGTCAACGACAACGACGCGCGGCGTGCCGCAGTGGTCGGTGCGTCGGACGACAGCTCTTTGACCCAGCTGGTACCCACGGCCATGACCAGGCCCAACGCAATGCCGGAGCAGACCCGTCCCGCCCCGAGCACCACTGCCTGCCCGGCGTGGTTGGGGTCCAGCGAACCTCCGGTGGCGAGCACCGCCGAGCCGGCGATACCGAACACGGGGGCCCACACCAGCAGGGGGCGTCGTCCGTACCGGTCCGACAAGGGGCCGCCGATGAGCAGGCTGGGGATGATCCCCAGCACGTACGCCCCCAGCAGCAGGTCCACGACCAGGACGCTCATCTTCCCCTCGGCCCGGTACATGACCAGCAGGGGAGTGAACTCGTTACCTCCCCACGCCACGGCGAACAACGTCCCGGCGACCCGCAGCCACGGTGCTTTCACGTGCGCCTCCGTCTTGGCAAGCCAGCGTCTCTTCGTTCAGCGCCTTGCGCTCAGTTGCAGGATCTAGCACTCCCAGCCGCCGGTCAACCATGTGAATGTGCGACTGTGCGAGACGACCCAAAACCGGACGTCCGGTGTGGTCGCGCGGGCCTCCGGAGAAACCGTCTCGCACCCAGCACGACAGTGTCAGTCGTTGGGTGTTTCGCGGGCTCAGGCGTGGTAGCGGCCGGTGAGGTGGACCGCTCCGGCGTCGATGCCTTTGGTGCCCGCGACGAGGTTGGCGTGGCGGTCGCGGTCGGGGTCGAAGTCACGCACGGTGCCCAGCTGCCAGGTGGGCAGGCCCAGGGTCGCGGCGCGGCGGGCGACGGCGTCGGCGCTTGCGGGGTCGACGACGACGACCATACCGACGCCCATGTTCAAGGTGGCTTCCAGGTCGGACCACGGGACCTGGCCCAGGCGTTGGACGAGACCAAACACCGGCGGGACGGTCCACGAGGACCGGTCGACGTCGGCGACGAGACCCTCAGGTAGCACCCGGGCAAGGTTGGCTGCCAGGCCACCGCCAGTGACGTGGGACAACGCGTGGACGCCTCCGACAGCCATCAGCTCGAGGACGTCGGCGGCGTACACGCGGGTCGGTTCTAGCAGCTCTTCGCCCAGGGTGCGGCCCAGCTCGTCCACGTGGCGGTCCAACGACCAGCCTGCTGCCGCGACGACCGCGCGGACCAGCGAGTAGCCGTTGGAGTGCAGGCCCGACGACCCCAGGGCGAGCAGGACGTCCCCGGCACACACCCGCTGCGGGCCGAGCATCTCGTCGGCCTCGACCACACCGGTGGCAGCCCCCGCCACGTCGTACTCGTCGGGGCCGAGCAGGCCGGGGTGCTCGGCGGTCTCCCCGCCCAGCAGCGCAGCGCCGGCCACCTGGCAGGCCGCAGCGATACCCCGCACCACGTCGGCGATACGTTCGGGCACCACACGTCCGCAGGCGATGTAATCAGTCATGAACAACGGCCGGGCCCCGACGACGACGATATCGTCGACGACCATCGCGACCAGGTCGAACCCGATGGTGTCGTGCACGTCCAGGGCCTGGGCGACAGCCACTTTGGTCCCCACCCCGTCGGTCGAGGTCGCCAGCACCGGGCGGCGCATACCGACCAGCGCGCTGGCGTCCCACAGCCCCGCGAACCCTCCTACGCCCCCGAGCACCTGCGGTCCGTGGGTGGCCCGCACAGCGTCCTTCATGAGCTCGACGGCCTTGTCCCCGGCGGTAGTGTCGACACCTGCCGCCGCATAGGTCAACGGGTCGTTCGGTCTGCTCACAGTGCCGTCCTCTCTGGGTGGATCACGGGCCCTCCTGCATGGATCGCAGGCCCTCGTGCGTGGCTCACGGGTGCTCCAGCGCCGAGCCGCCGCCGAGCCCGGGCAGCATGGACGTGAGTCCCGCCGACGGGTCACCCATCGCCGGTGCACAGCCCACAGCCGCACCAGCACGCCCCTCCAGCGCAGCGCCCAACGGCAGCTCGGCTTGTTCGAGCAGGTGTTTGCCGAGGCTCTCGTCGGGGGGGAGCGCGATGGGGTAGTTGCCAGAGAAACATGCGGTGCACAGCTGCGAGGCAGGTTGTTCGGACGCGGCGACCATCGCGTCGACCGACAGGTAGGCCAACGAGTCGGCACCCAACGACGAGGCGATCTCGTCCACCGACAGCCCGTTGGCGATGAGCTCGGCCCGTGAGGCGAAGTCGATCCCGTAGAAGCACGGCCACTTCACCGGTGCGGACGTGATCCGCACGTGAACCGCCGCAGCCCCGGCCTCGCGCAGCATCCGCACCAACGCGCGTTGGGTGTTGCCGCGGACGATGGAGTCGTCGACCACGACGAGCCGACGCCCCCGGATCACCTCGCGCAGAGGGTTGAGCTTGAGACGGATACCGAGCTGGCGCAGCGACTGCGACGGCTGGATGAACGTGCGCCCCACGTACGCGTTCTTCGTCAGCCCCTGCCCGAAAGGGATCCCCGACGCGGCGGCGTACCCCACGGCGGCGGGCGTCCCCGACGAGGGCACCGGCATGACCAGGTCCGCCTCCACAGGGTGCTGGGCGGCCAGACGACGGCCCATCTCCACCCGTGCGGCGTGCACCGACCGTCCGGCGATCGTGGTGTCTGGGCGGGCCAGGTACACGTACTCGAACACGCACCCGGCGCGGTCGACCGGCGCGAACCGGGTGGCCCGCAGCCCGTCACCGTCGATGGCGACCAGCTCGCCGGGTTCGACCTCGCGCACCACCGACGCACCGACGATGTCCAGCGCCGACGACTCCGAGGCGACCACCCACCCACGTTCGAGCCGGCCCAGCACCAGCGGCCGCACACCTTGGGGGTCGCGTGCGGCGTACAGGGTCTGCTCGTCCATGAAGACCAGGGAATAGGCGCCGCGCAGCCTCGGCAGGACCTCCAGCGCGGTGGTCTCCAGGGTGTGGCCGGGGTCTCCGGCGAGCAGGGCGGTGATGACCGCGGTGTCGGTGGTGTTGCCTTTGGCGATCTCGCCGCGGCGGCCCGGACCGTAGCGTTCGGCGACCAGGTCGACCAGCTCGGCAGTGTTCGTCAGGTTGCCGTTGTGGCCCAAGGCGACGGTCCCGGTGGATGTCGGGCCCAAGGTCGGCTGGGCGTTCTCCCAGGTGGGTGCACCTGTCGTGGAGTACCGGCAGTGGCCGATGGCCATATGCCCGCCGAGGGTGCCCAACGTGTTCTCGTCGAAGACCTGGGAGACCAGCCCGATGTCTTTGTACACGCGCAGGTGCTCGCCGTTGGACGCGGCGATCCCGGCGGATTCTTGCCCACGGTGCTGCAGCGCGTACAGCCCGAAGTAGGCGAGGGTCGCCACCTCTTCCCCGGGTGCCCACACACCGAACACTCCGCAAGCGTCCTGCGGGGCGCGTTCGTTGGGGTCGGTCTCGTGGGTCAGACGTCCGTCCGCACGTGGGGCCACGCGCCCATCGTCGCACATATGTGTGAGGTGAGGGGCGAACGTCCGAGGATGTCGAGCGCTGGGGCGGACCGGCCGGTCAGCAGGGGTCGGCGCTCGCGGCGGTCTTGGAGCGCACCGGCCACAGCAGGCGGCGCACCTGGGTGAGCAGCGGCGCCCCCGGCAGGTGGCCGGGCACCATCGCGGCCCCGGGGGCCAGCTGGGAACGGCCTGCCTCGTCGGACTCTGCCACCCACGCCGCCACGTCCTCGCCGAGCACACCTGTGCGCGCCCGCCACAACGACCACGACATGGCCGCGATCTGCCGGACCAAGACGAACGTCCCAAGACCAGCCAGCAACCCGCAGGAGATGACCAGCGACGCGGCGAGCTGGCAGCCCACCGACCAGGCGACCGGACCGCCGACGACCAACGCTCCGGCGGTGGCGACCAGCGCCAGCACCACGAGCAGCTTGGTCTGGGCGATCGCCCACTCCGACGACGGGTTGATCCTGCTGGCGGCCAACGCTGCGAACCCTCCCATCCCCAAGAACACGACCACGCCGACGAGCATGCCAGCCGACTTCACGCTCAGGTCAGACCAGGGGAACAGCGCCAGGACGCCTGGCAGCGGCAGCACCCAGCCGACGGCGACGGCGACGAGCATGAGCCGGGTCCGCAGGATCCAGGCGTACCCGGACAGCGCCATGAGCCGTCCGACGTCTTCTTTTTGTGCCCGGGTCAGCAGGTCCACCCCAGGGCTGGGGGCGTGGCTCAGCGAGTGCACGGTGGCCGTCGCCAGCCACCCCACCAGGCACGCGCCGGTTGCCGCTGACAACGGCACCAACGCCACCCACCAGGTCCGCACCGCGACCACCGCGACGATCCCGAGCACCACCCCGACGGCTCCTGCGCCGAACGCGGTGACCAGCACCCAGGTCGCCAGCTCCAGCGCGCTGCGGCGCACGTTGTCGTTGTTGAGGCTGGCCAAGATGGTCGCGCAGGCCATCAGCGCCATGCTCACGGCCAGGCCGACCCACCAGAACCACAGTCCTGAGGTCAGTGCCCCCAGCAGCGTGACCACGGTCGGTGCCACACCTCCGAGGGTGACGAGCATCCCGCCCATCATCCGCCAGTGGCGCCTGCGCCCGTAGGTGACCGGGTCAGTGACCGGTACGGGAATGGACAGATCCGGCGCGCGTCGGGGCAGCGTACCGTTCACCCGTACCCACCCTCCTTCGACGGCCGCGAGGGCCTTCCCACGACAGAGGACCCACCGGTCGAGCGAAGCACCCTCGATGCACTGTCGAAAGGGATTTTCCCGGCATATCGACACCATTGGCAAGTCGTCGGGGCATGACCCCTCCGATCGGGGGATGGGACGTCTGCCGGTAGCTGGTGTCAGCCCTGGACACCGGCTCAGGACTTCTTGGGCCCGCTCGACGTCTTGGTCGTCGTCTTGGCCCGTGTCGTGCGCTTGGTGGTGCGCTTCTTGGCCGGACCCGCGGCGCGCTTGGCGGCGAGAAGCTCGGCAGCCTGTTCGGGTGTGATCGACTCGGGGGTCAGGTCACGTGGCAGGGTGCGGTTGGTCACTCCGTCAGTCACATAGGGGCCGAACCGTCCGTCCTTGACGACGATGGGCTTGCCCGACTCCGGGTCGGTGCCCAGCTCGCGCAGGGGTGGGGCGGCTGTGGCGCCGCGACCACGTTTGGGCTGGGCGTAGATAGCCAGCGCCTCGTCCAAGGTGATGGTCAGCAGCAGGTGCTCGTCGGCCAGGGTCCGCGAGTCGGTGCCGCGTTTGAGGTATGGGCCGTAACGGCCGTTCTGCGCGGTGATCGCGTCCCCGGTGCCCGGGTCGGTGCCCACGACACGTGGCAACGACAGCAGGGTCAGTGCCTCGTCCAAGGTGACGGTCTCGACCTGCATGTCCTTGAACAGCGACGCTTTGCGCGGCTGGGGCGCTGCTGCCAGGGCCTTCTTGCGGGCTGCTGCTGACAACCCCGGGTCCAGCTGTGGTTCGGGCAGCAGCTCGGTGACGTACGGGCCGTAACGGCCTTTGCGCACGACGACAGGCACCCCGGTACCTGGGTCGGGGCCCAGCACCCTGTCACCTTCGGGTTCGGCCGAGATCAGCTCACGGGCCTTGTCGACGGTGAGCTCGTCGGGGGCCAGGTCATCAGGCACCGAGACGCGGCGTGGCTTGTCGTCGCTCTGCGCGCCGGGCACCTCCAGGTACGGGCCGTAGCGTCCGACGCGCACCACCAGGCCGTCGCCGATGTCGATCGAGCTGATCGCGCGGGCGTCGATGTCACCGAGGTTGGCCACGAGGTCGCGCAGACCTTTGCCGGTCTTGGCGTCGCCGAAGTAGAACGCGGTGAGCCAGGTGACGCGGTCGCGCTGGCCAGCGGCGATCTCGTCGAGGTCGGCCTCCATGGTGGAGGTGAAGCCGTAGTCGACGAGGTGGTCGAAGTTCTCCTCCAGCAGCCGTGTGACGGCGAACGCCAGCCACGACGGGACCAGCGCCTGGCCGCGGGTGTTGACATAACCGCGGTCGACGATGGTCGAGATCGTCGACGCGTACGTGGACGGCCGGCCGATACCGCGTTCTTCGAGGGCTTTGACCAGCGACGCCTCGGTGTACCGCGGCGGGGGAGAGGTGCGGTGGGCTTCGGCGGCCAGGTCGGAGCCGGCCAGGCGGTCGCCGGTGGCCAGCTGGGGGAGCCGGGCGTCCTCGGTGTCGTCGTAGCGGGCCACGTCACGGCCCTCTTCGTACGCGGCGAGGAACCCGCGGAAGGTGATGACCGTGCCTGACGCACCGAACGTCGCGTCGAGGCCTTCGAGGCCTTTCGCGGCGCTGGTGGTCGTCCCGGCCAGACGTACGGACGCGGTGGTGCCGCGGGCGTCGGCCATCTGCGAGGCCACGGTACGTTTCCAGATGAGCTCGTAGAGGCGGAACGCGTCGCCGGACAGCGACGAGGCGACCTGCGCGGGGGTGCGGAACTGGTCGCCGGCGGGCCGGATCGCCTCGTGCGCCTCCTGGGCCCCTTTGGACTTCGCGGTGTACAGCCGGGGGGTGTCAGGCACGTACTGCGGCCCGTACAGCTCGGCGGCCTGGCTGCGGGCGGCGCTGATCGCCTGGGTGGACAGCACCGGCGAGTCGGTGCGCATGTAGGTGATGTACCCGTTCTCGTACAGGGTCTGCGCGGTGCGCATGGTGGAGCGGGCGCTCATCCTCAGCTTGCGCGAGGCTTCTTGCTGCAGCGTGGAGGTGGTGAACGGCGCGGCCGGACGACGGGTGTACGGC
Organism: Micrococcales bacterium; assembly: GCA_009779195.1. Lineage (GTDB taxonomy): Bacteria > Actinomycetota > Actinomycetes > Actinomycetales > Cellulomonadaceae > Cellulomonas. Next base: position 13,773 of record WRET01000058.1, on the reverse strand, counting down.
TTGGTGTCCACAGATGTCACGGTGAACGGCACAGCGTCGAGACCGTCGACCACCAGCTGGGCGTCGGCCACCGTCAGGTGCCGCACACCTTTGGTGGACAGCACGCCTGTGTCGGCGAAGTCGCGGCCGGTGGCCACACGCACGCCGTCGAGGGCGACCAGGCGTGCGGAGAACGGCGAGGCCTCGTCGGCCGGGTCGACCAGGGCAAAAGTTCCGGTGACGTCGGCATAGTCGGCAGCGACGAACGCCATGCGCTCGCGTTCGCGCTCGACGACCATCCGTGTGGCCACCGACTGCACCCGTCCGGCCGACAGGCCCTGGCGGACCTTGCGCCACAGCACGGGGGAGACCTCGTACCCGTACAGGCGGTCCAGGATCCGCCGGGTCTCTTGCGCGTCGACCATGTTCTGGTCGATCCCCCGTGTGGCGGCCAGCGCCCGGGTGATCGCCTCACGGGTGATCTCGTGGAAAACCATCCGCCGGACAGGCACCTTGGGCTTGAGCTCTTGGGCCAGGTGCCAGGCGATGGCCTCGCCCTCGCGGTCCTCATCAGTGGCCAGGTAGAGCTCGTCGGAGTCGCGCAGAAGCTTTTTGAGCTCGGCGACCTTCTTCTTCTTGTCCGAGTCCACGACGTAGTAAGGAGCAAAGCCGTCGTCGACGTTGACAGCGAACTTTCCGTATGGCCCCTTCTTCATGTCCGCTGGCAGGTCAGAGGGCTGCGGCAGGTCACGGATGTGCCCGACGGAAGCTTCCACGTCGTACTCGTCGCCGAGGTACCCGGCGATGGTCCGTGCTTTCGCCGGCGACTCGACGATCACCAGCTTGCGTCTCGCTGTCATGGTTCCTTGGTACTTTCTGACGTCCCAGGGCGACACTCTACGGCCCCACAGCTGTGCACTGCGCTCTGGCAGGACTCTACGGCCTCGCGGCGTGTTCGTAAGAACCGGCACGGGTGTTGCAGGCCGACCAGTCCCGCCCAGCCGCCGCACGCAGCACCAGCTGGACCGCGCCCGCCGTGCACACCCCGACGACCGTGGCGAGCGCACCTCCACCGTACGCGAGAAGCTCGGCACGGTGCCCTGTCGCGCCACCTTGCTCACCGGCCAACGCCAGGACTTCCCCACGCACGCCAAGGCGCCGAACGCCCTGCCACGTGGACGGTTACGGGATGACGACGGTGATCCCCGGGTCGTGCAGGTCGGTGCCCACGGCGACCAGGGCGTCGGGAGCCCCGTCCAGGGGGACGGTCCGGGTGACCAGGCGGGACGGGTCGAACTTGCCCTGGGAGACAGCCGCGAGCAGCGCAGGGTAGTCGCGGGTGGACATCCCGTGGGTCCCGTACAGCTCCAGCTCCCAGCTGATGACACGGGCCATGGGCAGGGACGTCCAGGAGTTCTCCGCCAGCAGCAGTCCCGCCTGGACGTGACGGCCGCGCCGGCGCAACGACAGCACCGATGTCGCGGCAGTCTGTGGTGACCCCAGCGCGTCCAGGCTCACGTGCGCACCGCCGCTGGTGGCGACAGTGGCTGCCGCTGCGGTGTCCTCAGGGGAGCCTGCGGGTTCCAGGACGTCAGCGCCCAAGGCCGCTGCCACCTCACGGGCCGCCGCCGACGGGTCGACGACGACGACGTGCGCGCCTGCGGCCTGCGCGATCATCACCGCGGCCAGGCCCACCCCTCCGGCACCGATGACGACCACCTCTTCGTACGGACGCACGCGTCCGTGGGTGTGCAGCGCCCTGAACGCGGTGGCGACCCGGCACCCCAGCGCGGCAGCCGACGTTGACGCCAGCTCTGGCGGCAGGGCGACGAGGTTGGTGTCAGCGTGGTGCAGCGCGACGAGCTCGGCGAACGACCCGTCGTCGGTGAACCCCGGCTGGCGCTGGTACGGGCACACCTGGTGCTGTCCGGAGGCGCAGGCGGCGCAGGTCCCGCAGGCGCAGGCGAAAGGCACGGTGACCCGTGAGCCAGGCGACCAGCGCCGTACATACGGGCCTGCCTGCACGACAGTGCCGACCAGCTCGTGACCGGGGACGAAAGGGACAGTCACGGCAGGGTCGTGGCCCGACCAGGCATGCCAGTCGCTGCGGCACACCCCTGTCGCCTCGACCTGGACCACCACCCCGTCCGACGGGCACGCAGGCTCGTCTATCGACTCGACCGAGGCAGGCTGGCCGAAGCGTCGGACGAGGATGGCGCGCATGGGACCATAGTGCCAGGTGTGCGGGTCCTACGCTGGTCAGGGGCGAGGTGTGGGCGTGGCGGCGTGTCGGCGGCGTGTCGAAAGGCGCCTTCCGGTGCTGTCGCAGGAGGCGTCCGAAATTGCCGGGGTAAAATTCGTCCTCTACGAGCGTGACGCTCGTCCCCCTGGGACAGTGACCGGGAGACGAAAGGAACCGCGATGCGCTTGTTCGCCCGAGGACGATCCGACGAGACCCAGGTCGAGGTCGAACCGCTCGAAGCGGTGCTGCGGCCTGAGCCCGGCGAACCAGGCACGGCTCCCGGCTGGGACGCCATCACCGCCGTCAGCTCTGGGGCCTACCCCAACCAGACACCGCACCGCTGGACGACAACCCCTGGCCGTGGGGCTGGCCCCGAGCCGTTGGACCTCATCGCCGTGTACCGGGGCCTCGACCCCGAACCGCACTGGCACTACGTGTCGTACGGGCTGTCGGACCTGTACACCGTTCCCGACCCCGAGGCTGGAGCATCCGAGACCAGCGGGTTCGGTTTCGAGCTGACGTTCCGCCTCGTCGACCCGGCCGCCGTCGACCCGGCCGCGCACCCGGCGGTGTGGCCGACGACGTTGCTGTCGAACCTCGCCCGGTACGTGGTCAGCACGTCCAACGTGTTCTCCGTCGGGCATTTCATCAACACCAACGGCCCGTTGACCACCACCACGGTGACCGAGCTCGTGGCCTTGGGGTTCGTCGAAGACACCGACCTCCGCTCGATCTTCACCCCGTGCGGACGGGTCCGGTTCTTGCAGGCCATCGGCCTGACCGCCGAAGAGGTGGACCTGGGGTCGGCATGGGTGATGAGCTCGTTCCTGGACCTGCTGCTACGCCACAACCCGCGCGGCCTGACCGACCTCGACCGTGGCTCGATCACCGCCGACCCTGCTGTGCGCGGCCAGGTCGAGGTCGCCACAGCACGTGAAGGCTCGTCCATCGGGGTGCTGTACGGCGAGAAGGTCGCACTGGAGTGGGACCAGGACCAGACCATCTTGACCATCAGCGCCGCAGCCGTCCCCGGTGTCGTGCGCACCCTGCCCGGCCGTATCCGGTTCGGCCGTCCGCTGCTGCTGGTCGGCAACGAAGGCTCTGTCACCTTGCGCCCCGGCGACCGTTTCGGCGTCGAGCCAGGTGCCCTCGTCCTCGACGACTATGCCGCCACCGCAGTCACCAACGCCCTCGTCGAAGACCTCGGCGACCACTTCGTCCCCGGCCTGCCCCTCAAGCTCCGCGTCGTCCCCACAGCCCGCCGCACCCCAGTAGCAGCAGGGGCGTCCGCGTAACCAGACCCATCCCTGCCGTCCTGCGGGCAAGAGCGGTGTGTTCGAAGGCCTCGTCGGCTATCTGTTGGGCTTCTTGGAGACCGGAGGAACCGTCGTCACGATCCGTACAGCGGTGAACCTCGTGTCCGGTAACAATGGCTGGCCCCAGTCGAGCTTCGCGGGAGAGACGATGAGAGTCGTGCCGTCCTGCGCGATCTTGTATCCCTTCGACGGTTTGATGGTCTTGGCCATCTCGAGTGCCAGCTCCATGAGCCTGGCCATGGCCTGCTGCTCAGTTCCCACGACGACCTCGAGCTCCCGGCTCAAAAAGGTTCGGCCGCTGCTCCCGTCCACCTCTTGACGCAGCTCCCAGGTTTCTGGCGCCGCAGGTTGGTCTGCCTTCAGGCTCGGGGTTTTCGACGGGGTTCCCCAGGGCGGGGTGGTCGCGGTCACTGACGCATCACCTTCTTGGTGGTCTGGGCTCTGGTCACGTGGACCGACGGGGCCTGGACCTACTGGCGATGTCCAGACAGCAGGTCACGGTGTCGCCGTCGAGACCTGTGGGTCGGCGGCGTGCAAAGAGAGGCTGTCGCGCAGCTCGGACACGAAACGGTCGATGGCGTCACGGTCGATCGCGTCGACATCAGTCTTGGTCTGGGTCTTGGTGAGGCGTTTGAGAGCGACCTTGTCGGTGAAGACCATCTGGCTGAACAAGAGGCGCCCACCGAGGAACCCGACAGCGACGGCGCGGTCCATGAGCTGGGCTGGGAAGGCGCCTTTCGTCAACACGTCGCGCTTGTCAGGGTCGGTTTCCATACCGCCGACGAACAAGGCGACCGGTGTGCCGTCCAAGGCGTCCAGCGAGGTGAACCTCTTCATCAACCCCAGGGGCTCTTGTTTGTAGACCGCGGTGCCCAAGACCACCAGGTCGTACCCGGACAGGTCCGGATCGCCATCAGCCAGGTCGAACACCGCCGTGTCCGGCCCCAGCCCAGTGGCGATGCGCCGGGCGATGGCGCCGGTAGAACCGTACCGAGATGCGTAGACAACAGCAGTGCTCACGAGGTGTGCCTCCATGTCTGGGCCCCGAAGAGCGGACCCAGACAGGAGTCTATGCGTCGGCTACCTGCCGCCGGGCCGTCTTCGGGCGCCGATCATCCAGCAGGCCCTCCGATGGCAGCGGACCAGCAGATGGTGTCGACGTGTCGGCACCATCTGCTGGTGGCCCGGTGGTTACAGTCCAGGGCGGCGGCCGATGGTGAGGGTGGGTTGGGAGACTTCGGCGAAGAAGTCGTTGCCTTTGTCGTCGACGACGATGAAGGCGGGGAAGTCTTGGACTTCGATCTTCCAGACGGCTTCCATACCTAGCTCGGGGTACTCCAGGACCTCGACCTTGGTGATGCAGTCTTTGGCCAGGCGGGCGGCGGGGCCACCGATGGAGCCCAGGTAGAAACCGCCGTGGGCGGCGCACGCGTCGGTCACGGCTTTGGAACGGTTGCCTTTGGCGAGCATGACCTGGGAACCGCCTGCTGCCTGGAGCTGGTCGACGTAGGAGTCCATACGGCCAGCGGTGGTCGGGCCGAACGAGCCGGACGCGTAGCCTTCGGGGGTTTTGGCCGGGCCGGCGTAGTACACGGGGTGGTCGCGCAGGTACTGCGGCATGGGTTCGCCTGCGTCGAGGCGTTCTTTGATCTTGGCGTGGGCGATGTCGCGGGCCACGACGACGGGGCCGGTCAGGGACAGGCGGGTCTTGACGGGGTATTTCGTCAGCTCGGCGAGGATCTCGGCCATGGGACGGTTGAGGTCGATCGCCACGACGTCACCGCCGAGGTCTTCGTCGACCACGTCCGGCAGGTACGTGCCGGGGTCGGTCTCGAGCTGTTCGATGAACACACCGTCGGGAGTGATCTTGCCCAGGCACTGGCGGTCGGCCGAGCAGGAGATGGCGATAGCCACGGGCAGGGAAGCGCCGTGGCGCGGCAACCGGACGACCCGCACGTCGTGGCAGAAGTACTTGCCACCGAACTGCGCGCCGATACCCATCTGGCGGGTCAGCTCGAGCACCTGCTGCTCCAGCTCGGTGTCACGGAAACCGTGGCCGGTGGTGTCGCCGGAGGTGGCCAGCGCGTCGAGGTATTTCGCCGACGCGTACTTCGCGGTCTTCAGCGCGAACTCTGCTGAGGTGCCACCGATGACGATCGCCAGGTGGTACGGGGGGCACGCAGCAGTTCCGATACCGCGGATCTTCTCCTCCAAGAACGCCATGAGCGACGACGGGTTGAGGATCGCCTTGGTCTCCTGGAACAGGTACGACTTGTTCGCCGACCCGCCGCCCTTGGCCATGAACAAGAACTTGTAGGTGGTCTCGTGCCCGGGTGCGGTGTCCGCGTACAGCTCCACCTGCGCGGGCAGGTTCGTGCCGGTGTTGCGCTCGTCGAACATGGAGACAGGAGCGTTCTGCGAGTAGCGCAGGTTCAGCTGGGTGTATGCGTCGAACACCCCGCGCGACAGCGGTTCTTCGTCGGTCCCGTCGGTCAGCACGTGCTGGCCCCGCTTGCCCATGACGATCGCCGTGCCCGTGTCCTGGCACATCGGCAAGATGCCGTCAGCGGCGATAGCGGCGTTCTTCAGCAGGTCCATCGCCACGAACTTGTCGTTGGCTGACGCTTCCGGGTCGTCGCAGATCGTGCGCAGCTGGGCCAGGTGCGCAGGCCGCAGGTAGTGCGCGATATCGGCGAACGCCGTGCGAGACAGCAACGTCAGCGCTTGAGGCGCGACCTTGAGGAACGTGCGCCCGTCGGCCTCGACCACGCTCACCCCCTCGTCGCTGAGCTTGCGGTACACAGTGGTGTCAGGTCCGGTCGGCAGCAGGTCGGCGTAAGCGAAGTCAGGCATCGTTGCTCCTCAGTGGTCGTGCTTCCGATCTTGCCCCAACCGGGCGCCTCGTGGCGAGGTGGCCCGCCGCGAAGGACCGCCGCTCTTGCGCTGGTGTGCAAGGTTGCTGGACCGCTGAGAACCAGTGCCCGCAGTGGCGGTGACGTGAGGCGAGGCGGAGGCTCGGGCTCGGGCTCGGGCTCGCGTCGTCGTGCGGCGTCGCGCAGCACGACCGATGGGAGCGCCGGTCCTGGTGGGGCAGGGGCCGGGGGCAAAAACTATCGTGTCCAGCGGCCTTCGGTACCAGAGATCGGTTCGACAAAGTCCACAGAGTTTGCGCTGCACGAGTATGACAGCGACACGGTGCTCACCAAATATTTAAGGCCGAGATCTTTGGCGAGGTCGTCGCCGGACACCTCTTGTCCGTTCACCGCGTACGACGGTTTGAACGTTGAGAGAGAGCCGTCTGACGTCAGCCACTGTCCTGTCTCGGTGATCTCGACCGTCGCCGTCGAGGCGCCAAAGTGGGCGTCGTACGACCCGTCGTCTGCGAATGTCAGCCTGTCCCAGGACGCATTTTCCGGTGGTGAGCTCCACGTCCCCAGGAGGCACGGGTCGTGGTCGGACGAGTCGGCGGGGGAGCCGGGCGGCGAGCCTGGGTCAGTGTCAACCGCCGGAGGTTTGGGTGCCGCGGAACCGTCCGGGCCTGAATCGTCGCTGACGCTGATCCCGCACCCGGCCAGCGCCGCGGCCACCGCTGTGGCCGCTACCGTCGTGACAAATCTCGTGCGGGTCGCCGTCATCGCCGTCTCCTTGTTCCTGTGGTTGTGGTCTCTCCTCGTCGAGACTGTAGCGGTGGTGCACGTCTCGAAAGTGTTGATAGTCGTTCCAGTCTGGAGACATCGTGTCTCAGATCTGTCACCTCACCGGTGGCTCCGGAGTATTGAGGTGGACGGCCCCTCGTAGACTTCCGGTGTGTTGATCGGTGCGCTGGGTGATGTCCATGGCAGGTGGCGCCATGCCATGGCGTTGGTCGAGGCTGCGTGCGCGCAGGCTGGGGTGGGGACGGCCGAGCTCACGGTGGTGCTGCAGGTGGGGGACGCTGAGCCGCAGAGGGACGAGGCGGAGGCGGCGACCGTTCCTGGTCCGGCGAAATACCGGAAGCTGGGGGATTTTGCGGAAGTTGTCACCGGGGAGGTTGTCGTACCTGCGCCGGTGTGGTTCGTCGCGGGGAACCACGAGCCTTTTGGGGCGCTGGACGCTGATGGAGGGCTTGCTGCTGGGGCCGGGCAGTGGGGGCCAGACGTGACGTACCTGGGCAGGGCCGGGGTGGCGCAGGTCGCGGGGCTGAAGGTGGGGTTCTTGTCAGGGATCTACCGGGAGAAGTCGTTCGAGGCCCCGCCAGGGCGGCCCCGGCCGGGCAAGACCGCTGGGCATTACACCGCTGGCGAGCTGGCCACAGCCCGCACGCAGATGGCCACAGGCGTCGACGTGCTGGTGACGCACGACTGGCCGACGGGGATGCCCGACACCGGGCGCGGTGGTGTGGGCGACGAACGTGTGCGCGCGCTCGTCGACGATTTCGCGCCGTTGCTGTCGCTGCACGGCCATATGCACGTGCCGGGTTCGGCGGTGCTCGGCCAGACCCAGGTCGCCGGGTTGGCCATCGTCGGACGGCGGTCGGGCGACCCCATGGCGGCCGTCGGCCTGTGGGACGTCGACCTGGTGCGACGCACGGTCCACCGTCTGGTGTGACGAAGCAGGTGAAACGTGACGGGGCCGTCAGGCGTTATGGAGGGCATGAGCGACGCGACGGGTGACCGCAAAGACGCACTGTCCGACCCAGAGCCAGGCAGCGACGAACCCCGCCACCCCTGGGCGTACCCGCGCCCCAGACGTCACGGTGTGCGCCGTTGGTTGCCGTCGTGGCGGCTCGGGTCGGTGGCAGGCGTCGTCGTGGTGTGCTTGGTGGTCGTGGTCGGTGCCGTGGGGTACGCGTCGGTCGAGATCCCTGCGTTCAATGCCGAGATCAACCACCAGACCACGTCGGTCTACTTCGCAGACCCCGCCGACCCGGCTGGCCGCGGCGAGAAGATGGGCGACTACCCCGGGGTGAGGCGCGAGATCGTCGACTGTGGCGAGATCCCCCGGCACGTCAAGGAGGCGGTCGTCGCATCAGAAGACCGCGGTTTCTACAGCAGCGGTGACGTCCGGGGCGTCGCCCGCGCGTTGTTCAACGCCGAAGACCGCAACCCGACGCTGACCCGGCAGTACGTGGACAACTTCTACAGCACCAGCGGGTCCGGGTACTTCGGCAGGCTCTCCGACGCGGTGGTCACGGCAAAAGTCAGCCGTGAGCAGTCCAAAGACACGATCCTGTGCAACTACCTGAACGTGGTCTACTGGGGCCGCGGCCAGACCCACGGTATCCAGGCCGCCGCCCAGGCGTACTTCGCCAAGGACGCCAAAGACCTGACGGTGACCCAGGCGGCGCTGCTGGCAGGGATCATCCCTTCCCCGGTCAACTGGGACCCTGCCAACAACCCCGAGAAGGCCGAGCAGCGCTGGGAGCGCACCGTGACCACCATGGTCGAGGACAAGGACTTCCCGCTGACGGCGGCACAAAAAGACGAGCTGGTGTTCCCGTCGATGTGCCAGCCCGGTGGGACGCCCGGGGCAGGAGACTGTGTCATCGCTTTCCAGCCAGAGTCTGTGTACGAAGGACCCAACGGCTACCTCATGGAGATGGCCGGGCAGGAAGCCGCCGACCTCGTCGGTGTGCCCAGGGCCGACTTCACGCGTGGCGGCTACACCGTCATCACGACGGTCGACCAAAGGATGCAGGACATGGCTGTCGCGTCGGGCAACGGCCTGCTCGACGGCACGCTCAACGCGAACCCTGGCTCCACACCCAGCCAGTGCGACCCCAACGTCGAGCCAGCCGGGGCAGAGCCTGCCTGCGCAGGGATGCTGCACGTGGCCATGGTCACCCTCGACCCGTCCGACGGGTCCATCCGCGCCCTGTACTCGGGCCCGGACTACGCCAAAGACCAGGACAACCGCGTGACCCGCGGCGTGGTCCAGGCCGGGTCGACCTTCAAGCCCTTCACCCTGGTCGCTGCGCTGGAAAACGGTGTGTCACCGGACTCGGCGGCCAGGACTGGAAGGTCGTCAATTTCGACAACGGCAGCTACGGCGACATCGACCTGAGACAGGCCACTGCCAACTCGGTCAACACCGTGTACGCCGAGCTCAACATCGAGGTCGGAGCGGACAAGACCGCCGAGGTGGCCAAGCGTGCTGGTATCACCACCGAGGTGTCGCAGGTCCCGTCCAACGTGCTCGGCCCTGACGCGGTACGCCCGATGGAGATGGCCCAGGCGTACGGAGTGTTCGCCGCACAGGGCAAGAAGGCCACCCCGCATGTCGTCTCGCAGGTGATCGCCCCGGACGGCCGGGTCTGGGTCGCCGGTACCGGCACCACGAAGGTGTTCGACGCTGGTGTCATGGCCGACACGGTCGCGGCCCTGCAGGGCCCGGTCCAGTACGGCTCGGCCGCAGAGTACGTCAAGCCCATCGGGCGGACCATCGCAGGCACGACCGGCACGTCCGCCGACAACAAGTCAGCCTGGTTCGTCGGGTTCACCACGGACCTGGTCACCGCGGTCGCTCTCTCCCAGGAAGGTCCTGGGGAGGCTGAGGTGTCGATCACACCGTGGGGCGGTGTCACGCAGGTCACCGGTGGGTCATGGCCTGCTGCGCTGTGGGCCGACTACATGGCCGGGTGCGGTGGGAAGAAGACCAAGGAGGCGTGCACCGACGGTGTGCTGGGGCTGCCCGAGTACTCCCGGGACACCAAGTTCCCGCCCTCGCACTGAGCGGCAGCAGGATGTCAGCCCTGCTCAGAGATTTCTTTTGGCGGGCAGGCAACTTCTGGAGGGTGTGCGCGGTCAATAGGGTATGAGCGTGACCAGCGCTGTGGGTGAGAGCACCGGTGTTTTCGGGAGCCGGGACGAGGAGTTCAGCGAGTTCATGGGGCAGGCCATGGCGGGGCTGACCCGCACCGCCTGGCACCTGACCGGGGACGAGCACCGGGCAGCGGACCTTGTGCAGCAGACGTTGGTACGTACGTACCTGGCGTGGTCGCGGGCGCGTACGGCGCCTTTGCCGTTCGCGCGCAAGGTGATGGCGAACCAGCGGATCACCACGTGGAGGTCGCGTCGCCGTGAGGTGCTTGCCGCGCCGCAGGGCCTGCCGGACACCGTGGACCCAGACGGGTCGTCGGCCGTGGCTGAGCGGGACCGTCTGGTGCGGGCGCTGGCCTGTCTGGGTGCCCAGCAGCGCCGCGTGGTGGTGCTGCGGTACGTGGAGGGGTTTTCGGAGAAAGAGGTGGCACAGATGCTGGGCGTTTCGGTCGGCACGGTGAAATCGGCTGGGTCGCGTGGTCTTCTGCGACTGCGTCAGACACTCGAAGCTGAGGAGGGGCGATGAGCGACGAACAGATGGCCCGGCGCCTGCGCGACGGTTTGGACACCCCGCAGCCAAAGGTCGTCGTCGACCCGGCAACAGTGCTGCGCAAGGCCCGGCGGCGCCGCACCGCCCGTGTGGCGGCGCTCGGGTCCACGGCCACCGCTGTGGTCGCTGGTGTGGCTGTGGCCCTCGTGGTGGTCGGCTCTGCGACACCCGACGCCGCGTCGATCCCGACGACGACCGCGAGCGGTGTTGCGCTGCCGACGACGGTCTACGCCAGCGACCGCCACCACGGCCCCGACGGCACGGTGACGGCTGAGGGCACGCTCTTGGCGACGGTGGTCCCCGGCCAAGACGGTGCGTGCGAGGCCGCTGACGCCGCGGTCGCCGGGTCGGGGTACTTCTGCGACTGGGTGACCCAGGTGCTGCTCACCGACCCGGTGTTCGGCAAGACCGAAGCAGAACGTCGGGCACTGGTCGAACAGGGTGGCCTGACGGTCACCACCACGCTCGACCCCGCGGTCCAGACGGCCGCCGACGAGGAGGTCAAGGCCAAGGTCCCGGTCGGCGACCCGTCAGGTGTGGTGCAGGCCATGGCGGTCGTCGAACCAGGCACCGGTGAGGTCAAGGCGCTCGCCCAGTCCACCACCTATGTGCCGGGCACGTCGGACAACCCCGGCGAGACGTCGCACAACATCAACGTCGCGCAGCCGTACTACGACAACGACGGCTTCCAACCCGGTTCGACCTTTCAGGCGTTCACGCTGCTGGCCTGGCTGGAGGCTGGCCACTCGCTCTCCGACGTCGTCAACTCCAGCTCCCAGAGCTTCAAGATGGACCAGTTCACCTCGTGCGACGGAGAGCTGAGCGGCACGTCCTTCTCGGTCAGCAACTCCCCGCCGACCACGGGCGGGCCGATCACCGTGGCCGACGCAACCCGTGGCTCGGTGAACACGGCGTTCATGAACATGGCCACCCAGCTCAGCCTGTGCACCATCATGCAACGCGCCGCCGACCTAGGCGTCGTGCAGGCCAACCCCAAGAAAGACGGCAAACCCATCAGGGACGACAACGGCGGTTACGTCCCGGTGCCGTTCAGCGACCGCATCCCGGTCAACGTCATCGGCACGGACAACACCACCCCGCTGGCCATGGCTGGTGCGTACGCGGCGTTCGCCGCCGAGGGGGTGTACTGCACCCCGGTGGCCTTGACCAGGGTCGTCGACCATGACGGCGAAGACCTGCCCGTCCCCGACGCCGCATGTCACCAGGCAATCGACCCAGCGGTGGCCAACACCATCGCCTACGCGATGTCAGGTGTGTGGGAGGGGACCATGAAGGCCGTCGACACCCCCGGTTTCCCCGCTGCTGGTGCGACCGGCACGTCGAACAACAGCGAGTACACGTGGTTCGTCGGTTTCACGCCCCGGCTGTCGGCAGCGGTCGTCACGAGCGGCAGCCTCGACGGGTTCGTACCAGCCAACAAGAAGACCATCGGTGGCCAGACCTACGGCGTCGTCTACGGCAACACGATCTCTGGCCCGACGTGGAAGCGGTTCGTCGTGCGGGTGCTCGCCAACGGTCCCAACCCGGCCTTCGCAGAACCCTGACCCGTCCGCTCCGGCCTGGTGGCGCCCCTGGTCGCAGCCCCCTAGGGTATCAAGGTGACACGGTGGCCCCCGCATCGGCTATGCTGGTCCGGCTTCACGGGGTGTGGCGCAGTTTGGTAGCGCGCTTCGTTCGGGACGAAGAGGTCGTGGGTTCAAATCCCGCCACCCCGACTTGCTGACCAGCGACAATACGGTTGTCTGGTCTGGTGTGACGTGAGCCACGGGCGTTGCATAGCGATCTGCATGACTACTCCCTGTGCGCCTCACGGTGTTCGAGCAGGTCAGTGGCCTGTTCCCGAAGCGCGAACACTCCATCGATCACCCGTGCTCCGGTCTGGATCACCGGTCGCAACTCGTGCCGGTAGACGGTCTCGGTCGTTGCGGTATCACAGTGGCCGACAAGACGCGAGACCTCCACCAGCGGAACTCCTGACGCCGAGAGGACCGAGACGAAGAAGAGGGCTGTGGTCGTCCGGCCATCGGTCCGGACGATCTCTCGGGCGCACGGCGGTGCTCTGCACCTGGCTGCCTGGGGGCGGCTACTGGTCGATGGTGGTGAGGGCGGCGGTGACTGCCCGGGCGATGACGTCGTCCAGCCACACGGGGATGGGGGTTGCGGCGACGATGTAGGGACGGATCAGGCCGTAGCACAGGCCGATGACGCAGGTGAAGACCCGTCGGACGAGGTGCGGGTCGTCGGCCGCGGTGGGGAAGCGCTGGGCCGCGAGCCGGCCGAGCATGGCGAACACACCGTCGTTGAGGTGCACGACACGGTCGTGCAGCACCTGCGGGGCGGTGTGGACCAGACGTTCGTGGCGGTACAAGGTCATCGCCCGGGCCTCGGCGGGGTGCTCGCGGCTGTAGCGGGCGGTCTCCACGGCCAGTGCCACCAGCGCCTCGCCGGGGTCGTCGTGCTCGGCTTCGACCTCGAACAACCGCTCGTGCAGGCGCTCGATGGACCGTAGCCACAACCGCACCAACAGCTCCTCACGTGAGCGGAAGCGGTGGTAGACCGACCCGGTCGTCGCCCCGCTGGCAGCACTGACCTGCGCCACGGTCGCGGTGACCCCGTGCACCGCGACGACCTCACGCGCAGCGTCCAACAGCTGGTCGTCGGTGAACTTCGCGGGGCGGCCCATACCGTCATCATCGCACCGGCGCTGGCGACGGCGGGGCGGGCGGCCTTGCCCTTGCCGGGCAGGCGGGTTCTTCCCTTGATCTAGAGGCGATGTTCTAGTTAGAGTGCTCTAGATACTCCGGTGCACCTCGACCGCCGGGTTTGCTCCGGCGGCGCTCGGCGGTTGAGGCGCCGGAGCGCCCGTCG
>WRET01000057.1 GCA_009779195.1 Micrococcales bacterium | reverse complement strand
TGAGGTCGAGCTCGACACGGTCGTACTGCTCGATCTCCGACGACGCGGTACGGATGACGTCCGACAGCGGCATCGACTCACGCAACCGGCGGCCCGAGTCGATCCCGGCGAGCACGAGCAGGGACTCGGCGTTGCGCCGCATACGGGTGGCCAGGTGGTCCAGGTGGAACAGGTTCGCCAGGACCGTCGGGTCTTCCTCGGAACGTTCCAGGGAGTCGACGAACGCCAGCTGGCGGTTGAGCAGCACCTGGTCGCGACGGGCGACGTTGACGAACATCTCGGCGATGGACCCGCGCAGGGCGGCCTGCTCCTGGGCGACCTGGATCGTCGTGGCGTTGACGTCGTTGAACGCGATGGCCAGACGGCCGATCTCGTCGGAGGTCTCCACCGGCACCCGGGGTAGCTCGGTGTCTGGGCCCTCCCCAGGTACCGAGACCTGCTCGACGATCCTGGGCAGCTGGTCGCGCACCTGGGCGGTGGCCTGGGTCAGGTGGCTCAGCGGGCGGGTGATCGACCGGACCACGCTCCGGGTGACCAGAGCGGCGATGAGCAGCACGAACAACAACACGCCCAGGACGATGGCACCGGTGATCGTGGCTGTCAGTGCCGTGTCGGATGCGGCATTTGCCGCGCCGTCCAGCAGCTCGGCCTCGACCGCGGCGATCTCTGCGAACCACAGGTTGGTGAGCCCGTTCCACTCGTCCAGGGTGGGCAGGTCAGGAGCCCTGCCCGGCTGGGTGGGCTTGAGGTTGGCGATCTTCGTCGCGTCACGAAGGTCGCTCCTGGCGTTGAGCAGCGTCAGCGGGACGTCCCCGCCGCGGTCAGGGTGCTGCTGCTCTTGGGTCAGCGCCACGGAGTTCAGGTTCATGACCTCCCGGTCCAACCGCGCTCCCCCAGGCAGGTCGACCAGCGACTGGACCGCAGCGGTCCGGACGAGCTCGGTGTACTCGTTCTCAGCGACGAAGACGTCACGGTAGTACGGGCTGACCGTCTCGGAGTCGAGTGCGAGGACCTTGTCCACCGAACCGATGAGTGACCGGCCCGCACGGGCCTCGGCGGAGACAGCCAGGGTGTAGGTGAACAGGTCGTCGTAGGCGAACAGCCACTGCGCCAGCCCACGGTCGGGGGTCAGCGACGCCCACGAACGTACGAACAGCTGCGCGTCGACCATGACCCACAGGTAGGCGTTGGAGGTCTTGGGAGACTCCGCCTCAGCCAGACGGCGGGCGTCGGCGAGCAGGTAGTCGATCCCCGTGTCCGGGGCGATCAGCGTCTTGAGGCGCTCGGAGGGCAGCGCAGGCAGCGCCCCCAGGTCCACCTTGTCGGCTGCATTCTTGAAGTCGCGGACCTTGCCATCGGTGACGGCAACGGCTTTGGCCCGTGCCTCAGGCTCCTTGATGGGGTCCGTGACCTGTTCGGCACGGATCGCCAGAGCCACGTCCCGGAACTGGTCAAGGGCATGGACGGCAGCCACGTTCGCCTGGGCTTCGCGCCAGTCTCGGAAGATCCCCCAACCGATATAGGCACCAGCGACGACCAACACGACCATGGGGATGATGAGGACGGTCCTCACCCGCGTGCTGACGTTGAACCGTCGCAGCATGTCGTTCCTCTCGTCCGCCCGGTTTCGGTCACGAACCCGCACCCGGCCCGGTGCAGGCTACCTGTCCTACTTCCGTGCGGTCCTCATCGGCCGAGGCCCGCACAGGCATTAGGCATCGCCCTATTGTGCCGCGTACAGGCCCCTGGCTTCGACCTTCTCGCAACACGAGACTGCTGTGCGCCTCATAACCCTTACAGTCGGACGCATGCGCGCGATCCTGAACGAAGCCCCGGGCGAACCCGATGTACTCCAACTCGCCGAGGTGGCTGAGCCGGTCGCCACCTCTGGCACTGTGATCGTGCAGGTCGCAGCCGCTGGAGTCAACCGTGCTGACCTACTTCAGCGTGCTGGGCACTATCCGCCGCCCCCTGGAGCCCCTGCCTGGCCAGGGCTGGAGGTGTCTGGAACGATCTGCTCAGCCGGGCCGCCACACAGCTCGGCTGAGGCGCCACGCCCGGACCAGACCACCGCGTGGCGTCCCGGAGACAGGGTCTGCGCACTGCTCACAGGAGGCGGTTACGCCGAGCGTGTGGTTGTGGACGCCGGGCTGGTCTTGCCTGTGCCCGACGAGGTCGACCTGGTCGACGCAGCAGCGTTGCCCGAGGCCACAGCCACAGTGATCAGCAACCTCGACGCCGCACAAGCCCGCGCCGGCCAGACGATCTTGGTCCGTGGTGGCTCTGGTGGGGTGGGTTCGTCGGCGGTCCAGATCGCCGCCGGACTGGGTCTGCGGGTGCTCGCCACCGCCGGGGGGGGCCAGAGGGCCGCCCGAGTGGGTGAAATTTGTGCTGATAATGTTTTCGACCACCACGACGATTCTCTTGTGCAGTCGGTCCTGGACGCCACGGACGGTCGCGGGGTGGACATCATCTTGGACGTGCTGGGCGCCGGCGGCCTGGCCGACAACCTGGCGATGCTCGCCACCGGAGGCCGTCTGGTGGTCATCGGGCTGCAGAAAGGACGGCGCGGAACGCTCGACCTGGGTCTGCTGCTCGAGCGGCGCGCGAGCGTCATCGGGACCACGTTGCGCTCTCGTCCGCTCGACGAACGGGTCGCGATCGTCGCCGCCGTGCGCGACAAGGTCTGGCCGTTGGTCGCCGAAGGCCGCGTGAAGCCGGTGGTCCACGCCCGGCTGCCGTTGGCGCAGGCACCTGAGGCCCACCGCATGCTGGCGTCGGGAGAAGTGTTCGGCAAGGTCCTGCTCACCGTGTGAGGCGCACCTATGGGCTAGGCAGGCTAGGCCCTGGGCGCGGACCTCAGGCAGGATGGGTGTGTGAGCGAACCTGGACGTCAAGACGAGACCGACGAACCCCAAGACGGGCTCCCCGAAGTGCTCGACCCTGCCGGCATGGCCGACGACACCGACGAGGACGTGCGCTCTATGGTCGAGCAGCCGGCCAAGGTGATGCGTATCGGCACGATGATCAAACAGCTGCTGGACGAGGTGCGCTCAGCCCCGCTCGACGACGCCGCACGCGTGCGCCTGGCCGAGATCCACGAGCGGTCCTTGCACGAGCTGGAAGAGGGCCTGTCCCCTGAGCTGGTCGACGAGCTGCACCGCATCACCTTGCCGTTCGTCGACGACGCACCCACCGACGGCGAGCTGCGGATCGCCCAGGCCCAGCTGGTCGGCTGGCTCGAGGGTCTGTTCCACGGTATCCAGACCGCGCTGGTCGCCCAGCAGATGGCCGTGCAGAACCAGCTGGTCCAGATGCGCCGTGCCCTGCCCCCCGGCGCCGTGCCCCACCCCGGCATGCTCGCCCACCCCCACGCCGAGGCCGACCCCGACGCTCCCCACCCCACCGGCCAGTACCTGTGACCTGACACACGTCGGAACACCGCACGTCGCCAGGTGCGGCCAGACCGTCGGCTCTCGCCGAAGCACCCAGCGCCGGTGCAACCTTACGGGGTGGCCGTTCGTGTTCCAGGTATGAGCTCTTCTGAGCATGCCGCGCCTCGTGCCGTACCTGGTGCCACGACGAGCACCGGGCCCCAGCTGTCCCGGGACGCGGAGTTCACGGCCTTCATGGTGGCGAACCTCACCAGGCTGGCCCGCACGGCCTGGCTGCTCACCGGAGACCAGCACCGCGCCGACGACCTGGTGCAGCACGCCTTGGTGCG
The DNA here is from genome assembly GCA_009779195.1 of Micrococcales bacterium. Lineage (GTDB taxonomy): Bacteria > Actinomycetota > Actinomycetes > Actinomycetales > Cellulomonadaceae > Cellulomonas. Next base: position 19,199 of record WRET01000057.1, on the reverse strand, counting down.
CACCTACACGGCGTGGTCGAGGGCCTCACGCGGTGACCCGCTGGCGTACACCCGCAAGATCATGACCAACCGACGGATCGACCTGTGGCGCACGCGGCGCAGGGAGGTCCTGGTGGCCCCCGAGGAGGTCCCCGAGCACACCGTCGACGACTGCTCGGCGCTGCTGGCCGAGCGGGACCTGCTGGTCGCCGCCCTGGCGACGCTCAAACCGCGGCCGCGGCGCGTCGTGGTGCTGCGCTACGTCGAGGCGCTGAGCGAACGAGAGGTCGCCACCACGTTGCGCATACCGGTCGGCACGGTCAAGTCCGACGCGTCGCGCGCCCTGCGCCAGCTGCGCGCGGCCCTGAACCCCCCGACGAACCCACAACAGCCCGAGGAGCAATGATGATGACCCACCAGGTGGACGACGAGCACACAGCCCGACGGCTGCGGGCGCTGGCCCAGTGGCAGCCGACGAGCTCGGTAGAACCGACCGCGGTGCTGCGCACCGGCCGCCGTCACCGCAGGGCCCAGATCGGTGGGCTGGCCACGGTGGCAGCCGTCATGGTCGTCGCGGTGGCCGTCACGGTCGCCGCCTCCGGCGGTCGGTCCGGCACGAGCCTGGCAGACGGCTCGACAACCACTGTCGCAGCGCCCGTGGTCAGCCAGGCCCGGGCCGCGATGGCCGCAGCAGCGCCCGACCCAGCAGGCGCCCTGGACGAGTCGACCTGGGTCGGCGCGCCGTACTGGTACGTGAAGAAGCGTGTGCACGGTACCCCTGACACGCCAGAGATCCCGCAGGCCCACGTCGTGGAGACCTGGATGGCGCACCGCGACACCAGCCTGCGCATCGTCGACGGCGACCAGACCACGGCGTACGGCCAGGGCCCAGGCGGCTGGGTCCTCGACGACTACGACCCGACCACCGGCGCGGCCTGGGACGTGCTGTTCGCGCTGCCCACCGACCCGGTCGCTCTGGAGGCCGAGCTGCGCCGTGCGGTGGTCGCCGCGCAGGCTCGTTACGGCTCGGTGGACGACATGGTCTGGGGCCTGGTCAAAGCCATCTACCCCGAGACCCCGGCGTCGAGCGCGCTGCGGGCCGCGCTCTGGCAGGTCGCCGAGGGTCTGGAGGGCACCACGGTCACCGTGGGGGTCGTCGACTCCGAAGGTCGCACTGGCACGGCGATCAGCCGCCTCGTGGTGCTGGAGTCGAGCACGTCGCAGGTGCCGGAGGCTGGCGGTTCCGACACTGTCGTGCTGGCGGCTACCGAGACCCTGGTCGTCGACCCCGATGACTTCACGGTCCTGGAGGTGACGACCGCGACGCCCGACGCCCTCGACGTGCTCACCGTCACATACCTGGCCATGGGTCCAGCGTGGCGCCTTCCTGTCGAGCCGACGCTGGGCGACCCGACCTGGCCCAGCCTGCTGCAGCCCGGCTGCGTGTTCTGGGAGACCTGCTGACGTCGAGCCCTTCGGGCGCCCGAAGGTGCCCTGGTGGCAGGAGCCTCCGGCACTGCGTCGGCGGGCGGTCCGGCGTGCCGGAGCCGACGTCACAGCAGGGAGCGCAGGACCGGTACCAGACCGTCGTCGTCGATCGTCGCGGCGACCTCGTCGGCGGCGTCGTGGACGGCGGCGATGGCATGGCCCATGGCCACGCCGCGGGCGGCCCAGCGGAGCATCTCGATATCGTTGCCGCCGTCTCCGACGGCGACGGTGGCGTACGGTTCGACGCCCAGGCGTTGGCGGACGTTCTCCAGGGCGGACGCCTTGGACACACCGGCGGGGGTCAGGTCGAGCCAGGCGGACCAGCCGACCGCGTAGGAGACCTCGTGCAGGCCCACACGCTGGACGACGTCGTGGAACTCTTCGCGGGTCGAGCCGGGGTCGCGCACGACCACACGCGTGGCCGGACGTGCGACAAGCTCGTCGAGACTGACGACGACATGCTCCCCGGCGAGCTCGTCGGGGGGGAAGGGGGCTGAGACACGTGAGCCGCATCCGACGTCTTCGACGGCGATCAGGGCCTCGGGCAGCTCGGCGGCCAGGGCGCGTACGGCCGGTCCGGGGTCGAACGTCACCACGTCCAGCAGACGGTAGCCACCGCCAGCCCAGCCCCCATCACGTCGGGGCCCGTCACGTCGGGGCCCTTCACGGCGGGGGGCGACCGGCTGGGGCTCGATATCGCGGACGGCCCCAGGACCAGACCCGGGTGCACCGTGGCACGGACCTCGGTGGGCCGAGCGAACACGTCGGGCTGCCTCCTGCGAGGCTGCGGCCTCCTCCGCGCTGATGCCCGGGTCGAGCTCGCAGGTGACCGCACCGTTGGAGCACACGGCGTATCCGCTGGTCAGACCGAGGTCATAGGCGACGGGCATGAGGGCGGCCAAGGACCGACCGGTTGCCAGGACGATAGACATCCCGGCGTCGCGCACGTCGTCGAGCGCCCGGCGGACGTGCGGGGAGACCGTCCCGTCGAAGTGCAGGATCGTCCCGTCGACGTCCAGGGCGACCATCGTCGTCACGACGGCACCGGTTCCATGACCTCCAGACCGCCCAGGTACGGGCGCAGGCCCGCGGGCACGACGACCGACCCGTCAGCCTGCTGGTGGTTCTCCAAGAGCGCGACGATCCAGCGGGTGGTGGCCAGGGTGCCGTTGAGGGTCGCCGGGGTGCGCAAGGAGCCGTCAGCGAGGCGTTCACGCACACCCATACGCCGGGCCTGGTACGTGGTGCACGTCGATGTGGAGGTGACCTCCATGTACCGGCGCTGGGACGGCAGCCACGCCTCGCAGTCGTACTTGCGTGCCGCCGACGAGCCCAGGTCCCCGGCAGCGGTGTCGATCACCCGGTACGGCAGCCCGGCCAGGGCGAGCATCTGCTTCTCCATCTCCAAGATCCGCTGGTGCTCACCTGGTGCGTCCTCGACGCTCGTCCAGCTGAACGCCTCGACCTTGTGGAACTGGTGGACGCGGATGATGCCGCGGGTGTCCTTGCCGTACGAACCGGCCTCACGGCGGTAGCAGGCGCTCCACCCGGCGTAGCGCAACGGCCCGGCGGACAGGTCCAGGATCTCGCCGCTGTGGTACCCGGCGAGCGCCACCTCGGAGGTCCCCACGAGGTACAGGTCGTCGGTGCCCAGGTGGTAGATCTCGTCGGCGTGGGCGCCGAGGAACCCGGTGCCTGCCATCACCTCCGGCTTGACGAGGGTGGGGGTGATCGTCGGGGTGAAACCGTGGGCCACGGCCAGGTCGAGCGCCGCGTTGAGCAACGCCAGCTCCAACCGCGCCCCGATCCCGGTGAGGAAGTAGAACCGGGCACCGGAGACCTTGGCGCCACGTTCGGTGTCGATCGCGCCCAGCGCCTCACCGAGCTCGAGGTGGTCACGGACCGTGAACCCCGGCTCGGGTACCAGCGGGCCGTCGTGGCCCACGTGCTCGAGCACGACGTAGTCGTCCTCGCCACCAGCAGGGACACCAGGTTCGACCAGGTTGTCGATACGCCGCGCCAGCTCGGTGGCGGTGCGGTCGGCCTCGTCGGCGTCGGCCTGCAGGGCCTTGACACGCTCAGCCATGGTCTTGGCGTCGGCGAGCAGCTGTTGTCTGTCCTCACCGGATGCCTGGGCGACGCGCCGGCCGTGGGCCTTCTGCGCGGCGCGCAGCTGCTCGAACTCACGCAAGGCGGCGCGGCGCCGTGCGTCGGCTTCGAGCACCTCGTCGACGAGACCAGGGTCGGCGCCCCGGACGCGCTGAGAATCACGGACCAGGTCAGGGGTGTCACGCAGCAGGTTGAGGTCGATCACGTACCAGACCCTACCCACACTCGCAGCCGGGCTGGCGCCGGGCTGCCCGGGCCTGCCGACAGGTCCGGTCCGACGCGCGGCCACGCGCCAGCCCCGATAGCCTCAACCGAAAGTCATCACTGCTGGTCAACAGGAGTCATCACGCCACGGCTGTCGTCGTCTTCCCCTTGGTTCCGGTGAAATGCACATAGCGCTGGTCACGCACCACTACGAACCAGAGACGAACGCGCCCCAACGACGCTGGAGCGCTTTCGTCGGCCGGTTCGTCGCAGCGGGGCACCAGGTGACCGTGCTCGCACCACCCCCCCACTACCCCACCGGCCGCGCCGGCCTGCTCACCGACGACCTGCGGCCAGGCACCGTCACCATCGGCCAGCACGGCGAGACGGTGTGCCGGGTGCGGTTCCGCGAGCACGACGCCGGGCTCGTGGCACGCAGCGTCGACCAGATGGTCGCCGCGCACAGCTCGCTGGTCACCGGGCTGCGGCTGCTCAAAGGCCAGGCCCGGCCCGATATCGTCCTGGCGACCGCCCCTGGGCTGCCGTCGGTCCCGGCAGGTATGACGCTGGCAGCCTTGCTGCGCCGACCTGTCGTGGTGGAGATGCGCGACGCGTGGCCTGACCTCATCGCCCCTTCGCAGATGCTCGGCCCCGACGGCGGGTGGCGCACCCGGGCCACCCGGGCGGCGCACCGGGCGGTCACCGCCCTGCAACGCCACGCCCGCGCAGTGGTCACCACCACGACGAGCTTCGCCGACGTGCTGCGCGAGCGCAACGTCAACCAGGTCGCGGTGGTCCGCAACGGCGCGCACGTCCAGGGCCTGCCTGCGCTGGAACCGCCCAGCCTCGTGCAGCACCCGTCGGTGCTGCGGGTGCTGTACCTGGGGAACCTGGGCCGCTCCCAGGGGCTGACCACCGCCGTCACAGCCGCCGCCCTGGCACGCCGTCGCGGGCTGGACCTGACCTTGCGCATGGTCGGCGCTGGTGTCGAAGCCGAGTCGCTGCGCACCCTGGCGGCCCACCTGGACGCCCCGGTGGAGTTCTGCGGGCAGGTTCCCTGGGACCACGTCGTCGACCACTACCGGTGGGCTGACACCGCTTTGGTCTCGTTGCGGTCCTGGGAGCCGTTCTCGTGGACAGTCCCGTCCAAGCTGTACGAGATCCTCGCCGTGAACAGGCATATCAGCGCCGCGACCCAAGGCGAGTCGGCACAGGTGCTCGCCGACGCCAAAGCCGGCGACGTCGTGCCCCCCGAATCCCCCCAAGCCCTGGCGGACCTGTGGGTGCGCCTGGCCGCCGAACGTGTCCCCCTGGACGTGGCCGGACGCGGGCGCGCGTGGGTCTCGGACCACGCCGACCACGACAACCTCGCGGTGCGCTACCTCGACCTGCTGGAGGCGGTGCGGTCGTGACCCTTCCCGCCATCGCCCGGCACCTGACGCTGGCGGTGCGCACCTCGTGCGCGCTCGCCGCCGAAGACCCAGCCCTGTTCGCGGTGCAGGTGGCCCGTCGCCTGCCGCGCCAGGTCGCCGCAGCCCCGGCCCGGGTGCTGCGCAGCGGGCCACCAGGGTCCACCGCGCAGATCGTCGGGTGCTGGCTCGTCGGCTGGCGCGACGAGGCCCGCGCGGCGGTGGCCACCCGGACCCGCCGCCTGGGCCACGTCGCCGCCGAAGTCGCCGCCGAGCTCGACGCCCTCGAGCCGTCGCGCGCGCACCCGCCGGCCGCTGCCAGGGCCGCCTGGCGCCGCGGGGACGTGCACCTGGCCATCGCCACAGCCCCACCCGGATCTGCGCTGCGCCGACGCCTGGGCGATGAGCTGGCGATGCTCACCGAAGACCTGCCGAGCGCACGCCGCCCGGCCGTCGCCAGGCCACGCTCAGCACCGCAGCAGGTCACCGCCTTGCACCTGCTGGTCAACTCCCTGCCCACCACCACTTCCGGGTACGCCCTGCGCTCGCACGCAGTCCTGCGCGCCCAGCGCGCCGCCGGGATCGACGCGCTCGCCACCACCCGCCTGGGCTACCCGGTGAACATCGGGCTGCTCACAGGGCGCGACCTGGACGTCGTCGACGGTGTGCCCTACCACCGGCTCGTGCGCTGGTCGTCACCACGGTTGCCGCGCGAACGGCTCGACCGGCAGGTGCTGGCGGCCACGGACCTGGCGGTGCGGTGCGGGGTGCGGGCCGGGGCTGGCCTGGTGCACGCCACCACACCGTTCACCAACGCCCTGGTCGCCCAGCGGGTGGCCGCCACGCTGGGTGTGCCGTGGGTGTACGAGGTGCGTGGCCTGCTGGAAGACACCTGGGCTGCGAGCTTTCCCACCCCTGCGGCCCGCTGTGCCGCTGCCGGGTCGCAACGTCACGCGCTGGCCCGCGCCCGGGAGGCGCAGATGGCAGCGGCGGCTGACCACGTGGTGGTGCTCGGTGCGACGGTGCGTGACTCGTTGGTCGAGCGCGGGGTCCGCGAAGAGCGCATCACCATCATCGGCAACGGTGTCGACGAGGCGCTGTTGACCCGCACCACCGACCCGGCCGACGCTCGTGCCCAGCTGGGCCTGGACCGTGAAGGCTTCTGGGTGGGCACAGTAAGCAGCCTCGTCGACTACGAGGGCGTGGACACCCTGCTCGAAGCCGTCGCAGCGTTGCGCAGCCACATGGACGTGCGGGTGGCGGTCGTCGGCGACGGGGTCGCCCGGCCCGCGCTGGTGCGCCGTGCGGCATCGCTCGGGCTGGACGTGGTCATGCCTGGCCGGGTCAGCCCCGCCGACGCTGTGACCTGGTACCAGGCGCTGGACGTGTTCGTCGTGCCACGCCGCGACACCGCGGTGACCAGGGCTGTGGTGCCCCTCAAACCTATGGCGGCTATGGCGCTGCGCCGTCCCGTGGTCGCCTCCGACCTGCCTGCGCTGCGCGAGATCGTCGGCGACGTGGGCGCCGGGCTCATGGTGCGTCCCGACGACCCACCACAGCTGGCCCAGGCGCTGGCGACGTTGGCCGACGACCGCGACCGGTCCGCCCACCTCGCGCAGGCCGGCCACAGGTTTGCCGCCACACGGACCTGGTCGTCCCTCGCCCTGGCCTACCGCGAGCTGTACGAGCGGCTGTGCGCCCAGGTCGGCGCACCAGAAGGGCTGGCCGCGTGAGCACGACGACCTTCGCTGGTCACACCGACCAGACTAACGTGCCTGCGCAGCGGCCTGAACGCACCCCGCTACGGGCCAAGAAGCTGGTGCCGGTCGACTGCGGCGGCCTGGAGCCGGTCGCGAACCGTCCCTCGCTGGACGAGTACCTGCACATGACCTGGCAGCGGCGCCATTTCATCTGGGCCGACGCCCGCGCCCGCACGCTCAGCGAGTCGCGCAGGTTCCTGCTCGGCACTGTGTGGCTGGTGCTGCGCCCCGTGCTCGACGCGTCGGTGTACCTGGTGGTCTTCGGGCTGCTGCTCAAGTCGAACCGGGGGGTCGAGAACTTCCTCGGGTACCTGGTCGTCGGGGTGTTCTTGTTCCGGTTCACCTCCGGTGCGATCAACGCCGGGTCACGGTCGATCGTCTCGGGCAAAGCGATGGTCCGCTCGTTCTCGTTCCCGCGGATCGCGCTGCCTGTGGCCGAGGTCACACGGCAGGTGCTGCGGTTCATGCCGACGCTCGCGGCGATGCTGGTCCTCATCGTGCTCATCCCGCCAGGTGCTCGCCTGAGCTGGCGCTGGTTGCTCTTGCCGGTCGTGGTGGCGCTGCAGGTGGTGCTCATCGCCGGGCTGGTGCTGCTCACCTCGCGCATGGTGGCAAAAGTGCCGGACCTGACCCAGGTGATCAGCCTGCTCAACCGTTTCTGGATGTACGGGTCAGGCGTGATGTACTCGTTCGAAAGGTTCACCGACAACCAGACCGTGCTGGCCGTCGTGAGGCTGAACCCTATGTACCAGGTGCTCGACATGTCCCGGGACTGCCTTTTGTACGCACGGACACCGGCTTTGTGGTCGTGGGTGGTCCTCGTCGTGTGGGCGGCCTTGGCCCTGGCCGCCGGGTTGGTGTACTTCTGGCGGGGCGAGGAATCCTATGGAACTTCCTGAGCAGGATGTGCAGGTCGTCGTCGACGACGTCCACGTGCGCTATTCCGCCCCGTCGTCGGACCGTTCGGTGCGGCCTGTCTCACGTGTGCAGCGGGTGGCGCACCGGATCGTGGGACGAGAGCCGACAGTCGTCGTACGGGCTCTGGCCGGGATATCGCTGGTCGCGCACGCCGGTGAGGCGGTCGGCGTGCTCGGTCTCAACGGTTCGGGCAAGTCCACCTTGTTGCGGGTGATCTCTGGGCTCGAGCGCCCCAGCCGGGGCCAGGTGCTCGCTGCGAGCATCCCCGTGCTGCTCGGGGTGAACGCCGCGCTGCTGCCGGACCTGACCGGCCAGCAGAACGTGCGGCTGGGCTGCCTGGCCATGGGTATGACACCTGACGAGGCAGCTGCGGCATACCCCGAGGTCATCGAGCTGGCGGGTCTGGGTGCGGCCGTGCACCGCCCGATGCGCACGTACTCGTCGGGGATGGGGGCACGTCTGCGGTTCGCCATCGCCGTGGCCGCCCGGCCTTCGATCTTGCTCATCGACGAGGCGCTGGCCACCGGCGACGCCGCGTTCAAGGAACGCAGCGAACAGGCGATGGAGCAGATGCGTGCGGCGGCCGGTTGCCAGTTCCTGGTGGTCCAGTCCGCCAAGACCGTCGAACAGATGTGCACGCGGGCGATGTGGCTGCACCAAGGTCGGCTGGTGTGGGACGGGCCAGCGCCCGAGGTCGCGTTGGCGTACCGCATCTGGGCCACACATATCGCGAAGGGCAATCAGGACAAAGCGCAAAAAGCGTTCGACGACGCTTTTGCCACCGGGGCAGACACCAGTTTGCACCTTATTGCCGGATTGCGGTCAGAAGCGGTGGCACGGCACGCCAAGTGAGCACCTACCGGGTCGCGCGTCGGCATTATCACCAATAGCGTGATGGACCGGAAGATTCGGATTCGGTACCTGGAGGGGCGCGTGTTTGGTCGGGTGATGGTCGTCTACGGGACACGGCCAGAGGCCATCAAGTGCGCCCCCCTGGTCAAAGCCCTGCAAGCCGCCGACGACCTGGCTGCCACGACGGTGGTCACCGGTCAGCACCGCGAGATGCTCGACCAGGTCGACCGCCTGTTCCGCATCGTGCCCGACCACGACCTGGACATCATGGCGCACGGCCAGACCCTCACCGAGGTGTTCGCACGCGTCATGTCCGGGGTCGACCAGATCATCGCCGCGGACCCGCCTGACGCGGTCGTCGTCCAGGGTGACACCACGACGTCCACAGCGGCGGCGCTGGCGGCGTTCTACCGGCAGGTGCCGGTGGTGCACCTGGAGGCCGGGCTGCGCTCAGGCGACCTCGCCCAGCCGTTCCCCGAAGAGGCCAACCGCAAGATCACCACCCAGGTCGCCGCCGTGCACCTGGCACCCACCGAGACCAACCGGGCCAACCTCCTGCTCGAAGGCGTGAGCGAAGACAAGGTCGTCGTCGTGGGTAACACCGTCATCGACGCCCTGCACTGGGCGGTCGACGCCCAGGCCCCGTTCACCGACCCGGCCCTCGAAGAGCTGGTCGTCCCCTCCGACGCCGACGTTTTCGGCCAGCGCCGGATCGTGCTGGTGACCTGCCACCGCCGCGAGAACTGGGGTGAGCCGATGGTCCAGATCGGCCGGGCCCTGGCACGTCTGGCGCGCCGCTACCGTGACGTCACCGTGGTGCTGCCGGCCCACCGCAACCCCACGGTGCGCGCCGCTGTCCTGCCGGCGCTCGCAGGTATCGACAACGTCCTGGTCACCGAACCGCTGGACTACGGCGAGTTCGTGCGCATCATGGCCGCCTCCCACCTGGTCCTGTCCGACTCCGGTGGCGTCCAGGAAGAAGCCCCTGCGCTGGGGGTGCCCGCCTTGGTCATGCGCGAGACCACCGAACGCCCTGAGGCCCTGGCGACCGGTGGTGTCGCCCTCGTCGGGACCGACCCTGACAAGATCTGGTCCGCGGCGACCCGGCTCCTGGACGACAAGTCCGCCCACCGCGCCGCCCGCTGCGCCACCAGCCCCTACGGCGACGGCACCGCCGCTGCCCAGTCGCTGGAGGCTATCCGCGCCCTGTTGTCGCGCACCCGCCGGCTGCCCGTGGCCGCTGGCGTCGGCTCCTGAGCGCCCGGCCGCGACAGCCTCGTCGTGCGGACCTGGCAGGATCGTGGGTGTGCTGCACATCGTGTTCGTCGAACCGCGGATCGCGGGTAACACAGGGGCGACCATCCGCACAGCGGCAGCGACCGGGGCGACGCTGCACCTGGTCGAGCCGTTGGGGTTCGAGCTGGACGAGCCCAGGCTGCGCCGGGCCGGGCTGGACTACCACGACATGGCCCATGTCGTGGTGCACCCCGGGTTCGACGCGGTCACCGAAGCGTTGCCCGGCGCCCGCTTCGTCGCATTCACCGCCCACGCGACGCGGTGGCACACCGACGTGGACTGGCGTGACCACGACGCCCTCGTGTTCGGCCCCGAGCCGACCGGCCTGGACGACGCCGTGCTCACGCACCGGCGTGTCGCCGCGCAGGTCCGGATCCCCATGTTGAGCGGTCGACGGTCGGTGAACCTCGCGAACGCGGCCGCCATCGGCGTGTACGAGGCATGGCGTGCGCTGGGCTTCGCACACGGTGAGTGAGGCCCGGTCAGCGTCGTGCCCATTCGGGTGTAGGTCCGTCCCGTTCGCTCCCCATTTGCCCGAAAGTGCCGTAGCCTCGTGGTATGACCGTCATCGGAGAACACTCTGGAGTCGCGCTCGCTGACTCGGCGAACCTCACCATCAGGTATGGCTTGCTCGACACGAGCGTGCTGGTGGCGGAGGAGAGCGCCTGGCCCCTCATGGCCGACCGCTTCCCCGAGTTCTTGTACGTGTCTCCGATCACCCTGGCCGAGCTGGAAGCCCGGATCTTGTCCGCACCCGACGACGAGACCCGCGAGGTCCGCCAGCGCACCCTCGACCTGGTCTCAGGGATGACCGTCCTGGAGATCAACGAGCAGGTCGCCTCGTGCTGGGCGTCGTTGCTGGTCCAGCTGGCCTCTGCCGGCCGCCGCGTCGACTCCAACCACCTGTGGACCGCAGCCATCGCCTACGCCTACGGCGTCGGCCTCATCACCACCGACACTGACCTGCACGCCCTGCACGACCTCGACGGCCCGATCATCATCGACGTGTAGAGGTCGCTCGCCTCTGGCGAGACGGTGGTGTGCGCGTCGCGGCGACGACCCCGGTACGCGGCACCAAGCACAGCGAGTTCTCAGGTCAACGCTGTCAGCCGTTGGGTCGACACTGTCAGTTGGGGGTGAGCCAGACCGTGGCTTCGGCGGGGATGTCGACGGGGGCGTCGTCGATGTCCAGGACCGAGCCGTCGAGGGCGACCTGGACTTCTTGGACGCTGGTCGCCGTGCGGACCGTCCACAGGCGGCGCGAGGCCAGACGCACCAGGACGGGGTGGGCGACGACCAGGCGCAGCCAGTCTTCGCCGGACCAGGTGGTGCCTTGGGCAGCGGCCTGCGACAGGCGGGCTTCTTGTTCGGAGACGGTGGCGCGCAGCTCGCGGCGGACCTCGACCAGCAGCCGGCGGGCTTCGGTGGCTTTGACGACGTCGTCGGTGATGACCGGGGTGGGCAGGGACCGGATGCGCCGGCCGTCGGGGTCGTGCAGGACGAACGCCAGGGACGCGTCGAGGGTCGCCACGAACACCCGGTCGCCGTAGGACAGCTCCAGCACACCCTGCTCGTCGGTGCCTGCGGTGGGCACGGTGCGGGCCAGGAGGTCTTCGGTGGTCCACTCCAGACGCTCAGCAAGGTGGGACACGGCCCGGTGCGCCTCGTGCTGGACCTCGACGCTGCGGAAACGCGAGTGCGCGGCGAGCAGCAGCTCGGTGGCCGACGGGTCGTCCACCCAGCCGAGCATCGCGACCAACGCCGTGGACTGCGCAGGGCGTTCGGCGTACCACGACGACAGGTACGCCGCGACGGTCGGCGCCACACCTGCGCGGCCGGTGGCCGCGACCAGGCCCAGAACACCTTTGGACGCCAGCGCCGACCCCGCAGGGGTACGCAGGTGCCGCGGCAGCACGGCGGCGGTGAGCTGTTCGACGGACCCGTCTTCGTGCCCGACACGGGCTGCTGCCTCGTCACGGGCCCGGTGGATCGCCTCGGTCTGCGCGATAGGGACCAGGTCGGTGTCGATCCACCCGCGCAGCAACCACAGACCCAGCTCGGTGGCGTCGTCGGGGTCGAGCAGCCGGGCGTGGGCGACGATCCGTGCGTTCGGCTCGGCGGTGCCAGCCTTGCACGCGACCACGACGAGCCACTGCAGGACCGTCGGGTCCACCCGCTGGCCGGTCGCCCAGCGCACCCGCGGCGCCGACGACCAGTCGATCCACGCCAGCTCGTCGGGCATCCCAGCGTCGACCAGGGCGTGGGCTCGGTCGGCCAGGGTCCGTAGGCCCAGGTAGCGCTCCAGGGGCCGCCCGACAGCCAGCAGCGCGTCGAGCATGGCGACCGCCGCGTTGTCGTCACGCTCGGCGACCAGGGCACGTTCGAGCGCACGCACGGCGCTGCGTGACGGGACACGGGTCAGCCAGTGCGCCGCAGCCAGGCGGACCAGGGGCCGCGAGGAGCCCAGGGCGGTGATGACGACCGCCCGGTGCGCGTTGCCGCGGGTGTCGAGAGCGTCCTGGACAGTCCTGCGCACGTCTGCGGGACCGCCGAGTGCGATAGCCGTGAGCCGGACCTGCCACCGTCTGGGCCAGGTGTCGTACCGTTTGAGCACTTCGATGCCGTCGCTCTCACCGCGGGCGAGCCGCGCGAGCGCAGCCTCGGTCTCCAGTGGGGGATGCGAACTGACGACCGATGTCATACCGACGACGACCTGCCTTCTCCTGTGCGACCCCCCTCTTTCCGCCCGCTACACCCGCCGACGGAGACGCCTGATTACGACACGATCACGACGATGTCACGGTCTTGTCCGTTTTGCACCTGGGGAAGCGGGTGGTTCTAGCGTGGACCATCGCAAAGTGAGTGACAAGAATCGTTATCTGAGCGATGAGGACCAGATGCTGCTTGTCAACGCTCGTATGTCGAGCGATAGACTCCTCTGGTGCGAGACGCCCCCCCTCTCATGCCGATCTTCCGCTCGCCGCTGCAGGCCGAGGTGCTGCTGCACGTCCTGGTGGCCAACCCAGCCAGCCCAGCACCGACCGCGGCCGACCTGGCGCGCCGGCTGGACCGTCCTGAGCCGAGCGTCGCGCGCGAGGTCCGCCGCCTGCTGGGCACAGGCGTCATCCGCGGGGAGCGCCGTGGACGCCTGGTGCTGCTGCACCCCGACGAGACCAACCCCGCCACCGCACCGCTGCGCCAGCTGCTCACCGTCACCTTCGGTCCGGCCGTGCACCTGCGCCACGCGCTACGGGGCCTGCCCGGAGTCGAGGCCGCCTACGTCCACGGTGCCTGGGCGGCCCGGTACGCCGGACAGCCCGGCCCTGCCCCCCAGGAGATCGGCCTGGTCATCATCGGCTCCCCCGACCGCCCCCAGGTCGACCAGCTGCTCCACGAGGCCCAGACGACGTTGCACCGCCCTATCGCCGTCACCTACGTCACGGCCCGCCGCTGGGCCACCGCCGACGTGCCGTTCCTCGCCCAGATGAAGGGCGGGCCGCTCGTCTCGGTCGCTGGCTGACTGGAACATCCGGGCGCTGGGGAACAAACCACCCATCATCTGTCTCGAACGATGTGGAGAACGCCGCGGGCGCCTCCGGTTACGACAGCGGTCCCGGGCTCAGCACCGTCCGGGACCGCTGTCATGCCGTCGGTCCACCCGACAGCGTCATCCACCGTCGCCCGGCGCCGCACTGACCACGCAGCGCCGGGCGTCAGGGAGCCGTCGCTCCGCGACGAGGCCCGCACCCGCAGGTGCGGGCCTCGTCGGGTTCCTGACCAATTTCCTGCATCCGCACGACGCCCTGACATGCGCTCATGGGATCTGGTCAGGCTGGGAAAGGTTGGGGGACGAACGACAACCGGCTGGCGCCCCTTGCGGGCCACAGCGGGTGCAACGTGACCAGCTCGTCCACCACCACCTGCCGGCACACGTCACGACGCTGGACCAACGGCCGGGTCGAAGCCCGCACCTGCGGGTCCGGCGAGGCAGTCATGGCGTCGATCACCTGTCCGTAGACCCGTAGCGTCGTGTTCGCTGCGCGTGCCAGCATCCTGTTGGCCCGGCACTGGGAGGCCGGGTTGGACTGCGCGATATGCACGCGCAGTGTTGCGGCGTGCCGCAGCAGTGCTGCGTCGTAGCCGCGCATCACCGACAGAGCCACGCACGCACGCGACGGCATGGGGTCGTGTGCGTCGGGGCCCACGGTGAACGCCGAGGCGAGCACCGCAGACGGTGGTAGCCCCAGCTCGACCGCCATGTCTTCGAGCACCGCCACGTCGAGCGCGATGTGGTGGACGCCGAACACGTCAGCGATGTCCTCCAGCAGCGTCTCGAACAGCCCACCGGCGAGCGGCACCATCGTCCGGGGGTTCGGCGTACGGATCGCCTGCAGCAACCGGGCCCAGCGGATCGCCACGATAGGCGGCACCGCGGACATCCCAGCGAGGACGATCCGGTGGGCGGTCTCGTATCCGCCCAGCTGCTGTTCCTTGCCGAAACCGCCGACGAACGACGGCGGGGTCGAAGGCGTGCCTGTGAGGACGTAGTCGACAGCGTCCTCGATGTCTTCCCAGCGGCGCGGGCCGAGAGAACCCAGCACAGTGCCGAGCGCGTCGGTCCACCGGGCCGGCACCTGCGTGGTCGTGACCGCAGGCGACGGGCTCATGGCGGGCGGCTGCACAACCTGTGGCTGCGCGACGACGGTCTCAATCCTTGACATCGTTCCTCCTTGGAGGACTACGCCTTCTTGGCGCTGGGTTCGACCTCTACAGAATGCCTGGGCCGACTCAGTCATTACAAGACATGACACTCGTATAGCTCAACCATGACATCGCTGGTCGGACAGGAAGTCTGAGCCTTCTGAGTCGATGAGTTTTCCAGCTCCCAAACCTCCCAGGAAACCCGTGCCACGACCCCACGAAGTCGCCATCTGGCCCAGTGGTCGCTGTGAAGGTCCGGGTCCCCCCACCATCACCCGGATGCCACAGGCCGGGCGAGACCGTCAGAACCGCCCCCACTGCCTCGGGCGTGTCTCTTAACCCCCCGCACGCCGCGACGTGCCCGGCTCGCACGGGGGGTTAGGAGACACGCCCTCGGCCGGTCGCTGTTACCTCAGCGGGGGTTGATGGTCTCGGTCTCGAAGCCGACGACGGTACGACGGTTGCGGGAGAACTCCACACCGACCAGGTGGACCGGGACACCGTCGCCCAGGTGTTTGTCGGCGTAGCCGCGGTCCTTGATCTGGGCCAAGGCCTTGCCTTCGGGCTCGTCGTCGACCACCTTGAACTCGAACAGGTACACCTGGGCACCCACACGCACAGCCAGGTCCAGCCGCCCGGCGTTCGACGACTCCTCCGGCACAGGGTCCAGGCCGCTACCGGCGATACACGCGTAGAACACCGACGCGTAGAACCCCTCGTACCCAGCGATGTCGTTGTTCGTGTACCACTCGTGGGCGATCCCGTCGTACAGCGCCGTGAAGAACGAGCCGAGGGCCTCAAGGTCACCGGCCTCGAGCAACAGGCGCAGCCTGCGTTGGTGGCGCTCCGCGCCAGGAGGGTCGTCGATCAGCCACTCCAGCAGCGTGGAGTTCGCCGCGTCCCGGACCTCACGGTTCGGGTAACCCAAGGTGTGGTACGTCCTGCCGCCGACCACCTCGGTGCCAGTGATCGTCAGGTACCCGGTCTGGAACAGCAACGCTTCGACCGGGAGAGCCCTGATGTCGAAGCGGGAGAGCAGCTCCGCCGACGCGTACGACCGGGCCAGGTCGGGTACGAAGAACCGCCGTGATTTCAGCGTCTGGACCAAGAACCCTGGCGTACCGGTCTCGAACCAGTGGGCTTTGAACACACGCTGGTCGAACAGCAGCAGCAGGTCGTACGGGTTGTACACCGCCGTACCCAGCCAGTTGTAGCCGTTGTACCACTCACGGACCTGGTCACGGTCCAACCCTTCCAGCTCGGGGGCGAACACCTCGTCCAGGTCGTCCTCGGTGTACCCGCACACCGCGGAGAACCGCTGGTCCATCGAGATGTTGCGCAGGTTGTTCAAGTCGGAAAAGACACTCACCTTCGAGAACTGCGACACCCCGGTGAGCATGACGAACCGCAGGTGCGCCTCCTGGTCCTTGAGCACCGAATACAGGTTCTGCAGCCCCGAACGCATCTCTTCGGCCACCGCCGTGTCCGACAGGTTGTCCACGATCGGCTTGTCGTACTCGTCGACCAGGACCACCACCTGCTGGCCGTGGACCTGCTCAGCCTCCTGGATCAACCAGATGAACAGGTCAGGGATCCGGTACTGCGGCATCGGACCCAGACCCAGGCGCACAGCGTTGCGCTGCAGCTGGGCGACGATCCGCTCGTCCAGCGCATCTGGTTCCCGCAGCTTCCCACCAGCGAACGACAACCGCACCACCGGGTAGACCGTCCCCCAGTCCCACACGTCGTAGCAGGCCAGACCCTCGAACAACGCCTTGTTCCCCGCGAACATCTCCGCAAGGGTGTCCAGGAACAACGACTTGCCGAACCGGCGCGGCCGCGACAAGAAGCAGGTGCGGTACTCGGCGACCTGCATGGCGTAGCCGGTCTTGTCCACGTAGTAGTAGTCGCCGCCACGGATCGTGGCGAACGTCTGGATGCCGATCGGCAGCCTCTTGCGGTCCATCGCCCCATCCTACGCAGCACCAACCCCACCAACACGGCCGCCTCGACACCTGCCCAGGCCACCGCCTGCCCCGCCACCACCGAGATACGAGGCAGATCGCCACAGGCGAGTCGGTGAACGCACTATCACCCGGATGCCACAGAGCGGGATGTGGTGGACCCCAGGGCAGGACGGTGGGGACGGTTCCGACTGTCTTGCGCCTGCGCCGCCAACGGCGGTGCTGGCGCAACGACTGCGGAACCGTCCCCACCGTCCTGCCCCCACCCACCTGGGGTGACACTCCGGTCGATCTGGTCTGGGGGCTGTGCTCGCCGACTCTCCTGTCTCGGGGGCCGAGACTGTGGGGACGGTTCCACAGTCGTCGCTGGACCACCGCCGTTGGCGGCGGATCCAGCGAGACAGCTGGAACCGTCCCCACCGTCTCGGCCGGGGGGCACTGTGGGCACCAACCCGGATCCAGCCCAGAGGGCTCAACCGGCCTTACGCGGGCATGAGACCTGTGCCGGAGTCTCCTGAGCGGCCTGAGGAGTGACGGGGGGACGCGGGGACGTCTGTGCCGGACGACGAACCGACAGCGACCGTCTCCTTGCCCTTCTTGCGCTGGGAGATCGGGACTCCCTGGAAGGTGAACGTGCCGAGCAGGCCCTCGCCTTCGGCGTCGACGATGACCAGCTGGCCGGACTTGAGCTCGCCGAAAAGGATCTTCTCGGACAGCTGGTCCTCGATGTCGCGCTGGATGGCACGGCGCAGCGGACGCGCGCCGAGCACCGGGTCGTAGCCCTTCTCCGACAGCAGGGCCTTGGCAGCGTCGGTGACCTCGATACCCATGTCTTTGTCGCGCAGACGCGCGTCGAGCTTGGCGACCATGAGGTCGACGATGCGGAAGATCTCCTCGCGCGACAGCTGCGGGAAGACCACCACGTCGTCGACACGGTTGAGGAACTCAGGCCGGAAGTGCTGTTTGAGCTCGTCGTTGACCTTCGCCTTCATCCGCTCGTACGACGTGGACAGGTCCCCGCCGGCCTGGAAGCCGGTCTGCAGGCCCTTGGCGATATCCCGGGTGCCCAGGTTGGTGGTCATGATGATGACGGTGTTCTTGAAGTCCACGACCCGGCCCTGCGAGTCGGTCAGACGGCCGTCTTCGAGGATCTGCAGCAGCGAGTTGAAGATGTCGGCGTGCGCCTTCTCCACCTCGTCGAACAGAACCACGGAGAACGGACGGCGACGGACCTTCTCGGTGAGCTGGCCACCCTCGTCGTACCCGACGTACCCAGGGGGTGAGCCGAACAGGCGCGAGACGGTGTGCTTCTCGGAGAACTCGGACATGTCCAGCTGGATGAGCGCGTCCTCGTCACCGAACAAGAACTCTGCCAGCGCCTTGGCCAGCTCGGTCTTGCCCACACCTGTGGGCCCGGCGAAGATGAACGACCCACCAGGGCGTTTGGGGTCCTTCAGGCCCGCACGGGTACGGCGGATGGCCTGCGACAGCGCCTTGATGGCAGCGTCCTGGCCGACGACGCGTTTGTGCAGCTCGTCTTCCATCCGCAGCAGACGCGAAGACTCCTCTTCGGTGAGCTTGAACACCGGGATACCTGTGGCGTTGGCCAGGACCTCGGCGATGAGCTCTTCGTCGACCTCGGCCACAGCGTCCAGGTCGCCGTTCTTCCAGGCCTTCTCCTTGTCGACCCGCTGGGCGGTGAGGCGCTTCTCCTCGTCACGCAGCCGGGCGGCCTTCTCGAAGTCCTGCTCGTCGATCGCCGACTCCTTGTCGCGGCGCGTGTTGGCGATCTTCTCGTCCAGCTCGCGCAGCTCAGGCGGGGCGGTCATACGCCGGATGCGCAGCCGCGCGCCAGCCTCGTCGACCAGGTCGATGGCCTTGTCAGGCAGGTACCGGTCGTTGACGTACCGGTCAGCCAGCTGGGCCGCAGCGACCAGCGCGGCGTCGGTGATCGACACACGGTGGTGCGCCTCGTACCGGTCGCGCAGGCCTTTGAGGATCTCGATGGTGTGCGCCAGGGTCGGTTCGGCGACCTGGATGGGCTGGAACCGGCGTTCGAGGGCTGGGTCTTTCTCCACGTACTTGCGGTACTCGTCGAGCGTGGTGGCGCCGATGGTCTGCAGCTCACCGCGGGCCAGCATCGGTTTGAGGATCGACGCGGCGTCGATCGCGCCCTCAGCGGCCCCCGCCCCGACGAGGGTGTGGATCTCGTCGATGAACAAGATGATGTCGCCGCGGGTCTTGATCTCCTTGAGCACCTTCTTCAGGCGTTCCTCGAAGTCACCGCGGTAGCGCGACCCGGCGACGAGCGCACCCAGGTCCAAGGTGTACAGCTGTTTGTCCTTGAGGGTCTCAGGCACGTCACCACGCACGATGTCTTGCGCCAGACCCTCGACGACGGCGGTCTTGCCCACACCGGGCTCGCCGATGAGCACCGGGTTGTTCTTCGTGCGGCGGCTGAGCACCTGCATGACCCGCTCGATCTCTTTCTCGCGGCCGATGACCGGGTCGAGCTTGTT
>WRET01000056.1 GCA_009779195.1 Micrococcales bacterium | reverse complement strand
GCCGCACTGACCTCCCGTGGCGGGTCCATGACGCCGACCCAGCAGTACCAGCACCCAGCCTCGACCTCGGATATCGGCCCACCGGTTCTTCCCGGAGCCGTGCAGGTCCCCGGCTCGACGCCACCTTCTCCTCAACCGTCCCCCACCATCACGGTGGAGTCCCCAACGCCAACCACCACCGACGGCGTAGTGACGAGCGCACCCACCCCCGGCTTCCCTGTAGTCGTCTTCGCGGTCGTCGCAGCCGTCGTACTCGTCGCACTCGTAGCCGGTGGTGCCCTGGTCGTGACCAGAAGGAAGCTTTCGCACCAACCAACGGTGGCGAGCCCCCAACAAACATCCCATCACTGAGGCCTGAGCCTTCCGTTGAGAGCTGACCCAGCAACATCAGCTTTCGACGGAAGGCTCAGCCCTCAACGAGCGGGCCCTTCCGAAAGGTGAGTGGGCTGCTCAGTTGGCGCAAGACAGTGGGGACGGTTCCTGTGTCTTGCCTGATCAGTGGGACCGGCGAGGCAGTGGGGACCGGCGAGACAGTGGGGACGGTTCCTATGTCTTGCCTGATCAGTGGGACCGGCGAGACAGTGGGGACGGTTCCTCAGTCTTGCCTGATCAGTGGGACCGGCGAGACAGTGGGGACGGTTCCTCAGTCTTGCCTGCTGCGCCGTGCGACGGCGCAGTGGGCAAGACAGCAGGAACCGTCCCCACTGTCTCGCCTAGTAGGAACCGTCCCCACCCAGTAGGAACCGTCCCCACTGTCTCGCCTACAGAACGAACGTCGGCTCACCACGAAGGTCGGCAAGGCCGACCGAGAGGGGAGGTCCGGGGGGAACATCCCGGGCGGGGTGTGGGGGCTGCGCCCCCACCAGACATGACGAGACCGACCCGGCTTGCCTTCGGCAAGCATGGGTCGGCCTCGGTCTCGTGGGCCTAACAGGACTTGAACCTGTGACCTCTTCCTTATCAGGGAAGCGCTCTAACCGTCTGAGCTATAGGCCCGGGTGCGCGGTGGCTCGTGCGCCAGGGAAGACTACCGTGAGCAGGGGTGGGGCGCCAAACCTTTCACTCGTCGGTGACGGAGACGTGGACGCCTCCGACCAGGGCGGCGACGACGTTGTACAAGAACGCGGCGATGGTGCCCAGGGCGGTGAGCAAGAAGACGTCGACCACACCGATGAGCATGGCGGAGGCGACGACCTTGCCGAAGCCGAAGTAGCTCATGACCTGGACGGCGCCTTCGGGGCTGGCGACCTGGGAGACGAGCTCTTCGATCTTGGCGAAGACCTGCAGGCCGTCGAGGGCGAGCCACATGGTGGCTGCAGAGACGACGGACATGATCCCCAGGGCGAAGGACATGAGGAACGACAGCTTCATCGCCGACCACGGGTCGACCCTGGCGATGACGAGCCTGACACGCCGGGCACCGACCGGTGGCCCTGCGGTGTCGAACGCCTCACGGGGGACGGAGGCGGCGACGGGTTCGCCTGCCCATGCGCCCGCCTGCGGCATCGGGGTGACGGGCGGGGCGTGGGTACTGGCTGCGGCCATGGCGGCCTCCTCGCTGTCGGACCGGGCAGCCGCGGCATAAGCTGTCGACACGCGCTCTGTCGTGGCGTGGGAGACCTTTTTCAGCCATCCCGTCGTCGCCTCGACCGCTGCTCCGAGCGGCGCCGGTCCTTCTTCATGTGCGTAGTACGGGTCAGACGACGGTGGTTCCGCCGCATGACTTGCAGGTGTGCGCCCGGGGTTGGCGCCGTCGTGCGAGGGTGGGTACACGGGCGGTTCGCTCACGCACCCTCCTTCGCAGCACTGTCGTCATGTTCTTCGCTGTCCGCGACCGCGGATGTGACATCCTCCACGGTAGCTGTTTCTTCACCCAGATGACGCTCAGTGTTGCGAGCGATTGCGATGATGCGGTCACCGACGTCGGGTTTCGCGAAAATCACCCCCTGAGTGGTGCGGCCAGTCTCGTTCACCTCAGCCACGGCTGAGCGCACGATCTTGCCACGCTCCATGATGACGAGCACTTCGTCGTCGCCGTCGACCACGAGCGCGCCGACGAGGTCACCGCACCGTTCGGGCAGGTTCGCCACACGGATACCCAGACCGGCCCGGCCTTGCTGGCGGTAGTTGTCGGTGGTCAACCGGGTGCGTTTGGCTGTGCCGCCTTCGGTGACAGTGAACAGCGAGGCTTCGGCGCGTACGACGTCCATGGCGAGCAGCTCGTCAGCGTCGCGGAACTTCATACCGGTCACCCCGGAGGTGGCCCGGCCCATGGGCCGCAGCATCTCGTCGTTAGCGGTGAACCTCAGCGACTGGCCTTTGCGCGAGACGAGCACGACGTCTTGTTCGCGGTTGACCAGCCGTGCGGCGACGACCTCGTCGCAGGTCCCGTCGTCGTCGTCGCGCAGGTTGATGGCGATCACCCCGCCGGACCGGTTCGAGTCATAATCACGGAGCCGCGTTTTTTTGACCAGCCCGCGCCGGGTCGCCAGCACCAGGTACTGGGCGTCGTCGTAGTCGCGCAGGTCCAGCACCTGGGCGATGGTCTCGCCGGGCTGGAACGCCAGGAGGTTCGCCACGTGCTGGCCTTTGGCGTCGCGTCCGCCTTCGGGCAGCTCGTAGGCCTTGGCGCGGTAGACGCGGCCGAGGTTGGTGAAGAACAGCAACCAGTGGTGGGTGGTCGTGACGAAGAAGTGGTCGACGATGTCGTCTTGGCGCAGCTGGGCTCCGCGGACGCCTTTGCCTCCGCGGTGCTGGGCCCGGTAGCTGTCGGACCGGGTGCGTTTGGCGTACCCACCGCGGGTGATCGTCACGACGACCTCTTCTTCGGCGATGAGGTCTTCGATGTTCACCTCGCCGTCGAACGGCAAGATCCGTGTGCGGCGTTCGTCACCGTACTTGGCGACGATGGTGGCGAGCTCTTCGGAGACGATCTGGCGTTGGCGGCCGATATCGCCCAGGATCGCCTTGAACTCGGCGATCGCTGCTTCGAGCTCGGCGTGCTTGTTCAAGATGGCTTGGCGCTCCAACGCTGCGAGCTGGCGCAGCTGCATACGCAGGATCGCTGTGGCTTGCTCGTCGTCGATGTCGAGCAGCTCTTTGAGGCCTTCGCGGGCGGCGTCGGCGCTGGCTGACGCACGGATCAACGCGATGACTGCGTCCATGGCGTCGAGGGCTTTGAGGTAGCCGCGGAAGATGTGGATCTCACGTTCGGCGGCGGCGAGGCGGTGCTCGGTGCGGCGGCGGATCACTTCGAGCTGGTGGGTCACCCAGTGGCGGACGAACGCGTCAATACTGAGCGTCCGCGGCACCCCGTCGACCAGCGCCAGCATGTTCGCGCCGAACGTCTCTTGCAGCTGGGTGTGCTTGTACAGGTTGTTGAGGACGACTTTGGCGACGGCGTCGCGCTTCAACACAATGACCAGGCGCTGGCCGGTGCGGCCAGATGTCTCATCGCGCAGGTCGGCGATCCCCTGCACCCGGTTGTCCTTGACCAGCTCAGCGATCTTGCTCGCCAACGAGTCGGGGTTCACCTGGTACGGCAGCTCGGTGACCACCAGGCAGGTGCGGCCCTGGATCTCTTCGACCTCGACGACTGCCCGCATGGTGATCGACCCGCGGCCGGTGCGGTACGCGTCTTCGATCGCCCGGTGCCCCAAGATCGTGGCGGCGGTGGGGAAATCGGGGCCTTTGATCCGTTCGAGCAGCGCGGCGAGAAGCTCTTCGGCGGTGGCGTCGGGGTGGTCGAGGTACCACTGGACCCCGTCGGCGACCTCGCGCAGGTTGTGCGGGGGGATGTTCGTGGCCATCCCCACGGCGATACCCGAGCTACCGTTGACCAGGAGGTTCGGGAACCGAGAGGGCAGCACTACCGGTTCTTGGATCCGCCCGTCGTAGTTGTCGGCGAAGTCCACGGCGTCTTCGTCGATATCGCGGACCATCTCCATCGCCAGCGGGGCCATACGGCACTCGGTGTACCGGGGGGCGGCGGCGGGGTCGTCACCGGGTGAGCCGAAGTTGCCCTGGCCGGAGACCAGCGGGTAGCGCATGGACCAGTCCTGGACGAGCCGGACCAGGGCGTCGTAGATCGCCGAGTCGCCGTGCGGGTGGTACTTGCCCATGACGTCGCCGACGACACGGGTGCACTTGGAGAACTGCCGGTCGGGACGGTAGCCACCGTCGTACATGGCGTACAGCACACGCCGGTGGACAGGTTTGAGCCCGTCACGTACGTCGGGCAGGGCCCGGCCGACGATGACGGCCATGGCGTAGTCCAGGTACGACCGCTGCATCTCCAGCTGCAGGTCGACCTGGTCAATACGTCCGTGCTGGATATCGGGGGTTTCGCTCACCGTCGCTCTTTTCGTACTCCTGTTTCAACCTCAGATGTCGAGGAACCGCACGTCTTTGGCGTTGTGCTGGATGAACGAGCGGCGTGACTCCACGTCGTCGCCCATCAACACCGAGAAGATCTCGTCGGCCGCCGCGGCCTCGTCGAGCGTGACCTGCAGCAGCGTGCGGTTGGCCGGGTCCATCGTCGTGTCCCACAGCTCGGTGTAGTCCATCTCGCCCAGACCTTTGTACCGCTGGATCCCACCCTCTTTGGGGATACGCCGGCCGTTGGCCTGCCCGTCGGCGACGACGACGTCGCGCTCACGGTCGGAGTACACGTAGTCGTGCGGGGCGTTGGACCACTTGATCCGGTACAGCGGCGGCTGGGCCATGTACACGTGCCCGCCGGTGATGAGCTCAGGCATGTACCGGAACAGCAGCGTCAGCAGCAGGGTGCGGATGTGCTGGCCGTCGACGTCGGCGTCGGCCATGAGCACGATCTTGTGGTACCGCAGACGCCCGATGTCGAAGTCTTCGCCGATACCCGTGCCGAACGCGGTGATCAGCGCTTCGACCTCTTTGTTGCCCAGGGCACGGTCGAGCCGGGCACGTTCGACGTTGAGGATCTTGCCGCGGATCGGCAAGATCGCCTGGCGGTGCGGGTCACGGCCGCGCACGGCCGAACCACCGGCGGAGTCTCCCTCGACGATGAAGACCTCGCACTCTTCAGGGTTGTTGGACTGGCAGTCCTTGAGCTTGCCGGGCATCCCGCCGGACTCCAGCAGACCTTTGCGCCGGGCACCTTCACGGGCCTTGCGGGCAGCCATACGCGCCACGGACGCGGCGATGGCTTTGCGGATGATGTCTTTGGCCTCGCCCGGGTGGGCGTCGAGCCAGTCGCCGAGCCGTTCGTTGACGACTTTCTGCACGAAGGTCTTGGCCTCGGTGTTACCCAGCTTGGTCTTGGTCTGCCCTTCGAACTGCGGTTCGCCGAGCTTGACGGACACGACGGCGGTCAGGCCTTCGCGCACGTCGTCGCCGGTGAGGTTCGTGTCTTTCTCCTTGAGGAGGTTCTTGTCGCGCGCGTACCGGTTGACCAGGGCGGTCATGGCGGCGCGGAACCCTTCTTCGTGGGTGCCGCCTTCGGTGGTGGAGATGGTGTTGGCGTAGGTGTGCACCGACTCGGCGTACGACCCTGTCCACTGCATGGCGACCTCGACGCTGATCCGCCGGTCGGTGTCCTCCGCCTCGAAGTCGATGACCTCGGGGTGGACCGGTTCGTACTTCTTGGTCCGGTTGAGGTGCTTGACGTAGTCGATGAGCCCGCCGGAGTACTGGTAGCTCACCGTGCGGGGTTTGCCAGCCTCGGTGGCGCTGGCGTCTGTGACCTCGTCGTCGGTGCCCAGGTGCTCGGGGCGTTCGTCGGTCAGGCTGATCCGCAGACCTTTGTTGAGGAACGCCATCTGCTGGAACCGGGTGCGCAGGGTCTCGAAGTCGTAGTCGGTGGTCTCGAAGATCTCGTCGTCGGCCCAGAACGTCACCGTGGTGCCGGTCACGTCCGTCGGTTCGCCTTGGGCCAGCGGTGCGACCGGTTCGCCACGACGGTACGCCTGGCGCCACACAAACCCTTGGTTGTGCACCTCGACCTCGAGGTGCGACGACAGGGCGTTGACCACCGAGACCCCGACCCCGTGGAGCCCGCCGGAGACGGCGTACCCGCCGCCGCCGAACTTGCCGCCCGCGTGCAGCACGGTGAGCACGACCTCGACCGCCGGTTTGCCCTCGGACTCGACGATATCCACAGGGATACCGCGCCCGTCGTCGCTCACCCGCACGGCACCGTCGGCCAGCAACGTGACCTCGATATTCGTGGCGTGCCCCGCCAACGCTTCGTCCACAGAGTTGTCCACAACTTCGTAGACCAGGTGGTGCAGGCCGCGTTCCCCGGTGGAGCCGATGTACATGCCGGGCCGCATGCGCACTGCCTCCAGACCTTCCAGCACGGTGATCGCGCTGGCGTCGTACGCCGTGGTCTGGTTCGGCGTGGTGTCGTCAAGCACTGGCAGCTGTTCTCCTCGGGCGTGCGTCTCACGCGAAAACGGGCAGAGACCGCCTACCGAGGCTTCGGGTGGCGAATGACTCCGCGGCGCTCACGTTCGCGCGATCTGGCCGCCGCGGGCGCGCCGAGACGGTACTCCTAGTCTACCCGCTAGCCGTCCGTTCACCTGCCGTAAGGAGGCCGATCACGGCGCAGATGTGGACCATCTGGTCCACAGTGCTCAGCCCCACGTGTCACGTGGGCCGCGCCCGGGGACCCGCAGACGTCCTCGACCAAACCCTGGGCCGGTTGGTCCCAGAACCTGGACCTGCACGACGGTGCCTTGTCCCAGCTCTTCGTCGCACCGTGCCACCAACGCCGACGTCATGAGGCTCAGCTCGTTCTTCCACGCGGTCGACGAGGCCCGGACCGTCATCAGCCCGGCTTCCAGGCTCACGAACTCGCAGTGCTCGGCGACCTGTTGCCCGACGACCTGCGCCCAGCGTGCGGCGAGCGTCCCAGCGAGGATCTGCGCGTCCCAACCCATATCGGCGACCAGCGCTTTGGTCGCCGTACCGACGAGCTGGGGGTCACGGGCATCCGGGCCGGGCCGGCCAGGTCGTGGTTCGTACCGGCCCGGGTCGCCGGGGCGCAACCCTTTGTCGCGCGCAGCACGCCGGGCACGGGCCAGGGCGAGCCGGGCGACCTGTTCGGGCGGGACACGCGTGCCGGGCGCCGGTGTGTTGGTCGCCGCGTCACCAGACACGGTTCACCTCACCGTCCATGACGTCGAACCTGGCACCGGTGAGCACGCTCGGCACGTCGTCGGGGACTGCGGCGGTGACCAGCACCTGGGCGGCGTCGGCGACCAGCGCAGCCAGGCGGTCGCGTCGGTGGGTGTCGAGCTCGGCGAACACGTCGTCGAGGACGAGGACCGGTTCGGCGTCGTCACCGCCGGAGGACAGCGGGTCGTCGGTGAGCAACCTCCACGACCCCAATCGCAACGCCAACGCCAACGACCACGACTCGCCGTGGCTGGCGTACCCCTTGGCCGGAAGCCCGCCCAGGCTCAGCACCACGTCGTCGCGGTGCGGCCCGACCAGGCTCACCCCCCGTTCGATCTCTTTGGTGCGCAAGGTCGCCATGGCGGCCAAGAGCCGGGCTTCGACCAGACCCACGTCACCCTCGCACCCGGCCAGACCGCCTTCGACAGTATCGAGCGACGAGCGGTACACCACCTGCACAGCACCTTGCCCAGCGCTGACCTGCTCGTACGCCGCAGTGACATGTGGCCGCAGAGCGTCGACCAGCTCTTGTCGCGCCACGACGACCTGCGCGCCGACCTGCGCAGCCTTGGCGTCCCACACGTCCAACGTGCGCAAGTCACCGCCCTGCCCTCCGCGGGCACCGGCGGCAGATTTCAGCAGCGCTGACCGCTGGCGCAGCACCCGTTCGAAATCTGACAGGACCCCAGCCATCCGCGGGGTCTGCTGGACGAGGAGCTGGTCGCAGAACCGGCGGCGCCCGTCGGGGTCACCTTTGACCAGCGCGAGGTCTTCGGGGGCGAACAGCACCTGCCGGACGATCCCGGCGATCTCCCGGGCCCGCACCGGCGAACCCCGGTTGATCCGGGCGCGGTTCGCCTTGCCTGGGGTGATCTCGACCTCGATGGTCGCGACACGGTCCCCTTTGGCGACCTGGGCCCGCACCACGGCCCGCGACGCCCCGTCGCGTACCAGCGGCGCGTCGGCGGCGACACGGTGCGACCCGAGCGTCGCGAGGTACCCCACCGCTTCGACGAGGTTCGTCTTGCCTTGGCCGTTCGGACCGACCAGGGCGTTCACACCCGGGCAGAGCTCGACGTCGACCTGTTCATAGCTGCGGAAGTCCACGAGCGAGAGCCGGGCGACATACACGTGCTCAGGCTATCTGCCCGTCAGGCCTGTGGCGGCGGCCCGTAGCCCGGCGGCGGCCCGTAGCTTGGCGGTGGCCCCGGGGGTGGGCCGTATCCCGGTGGAGGCGGTGGGTAGCCTGGTGCAGGCCAGTAGAGCTGCGGCGCGCCAGGGTCGAACCGTTGTCCTTCAGGCTTGGTCGGCAAGAACCCGATGACCAAGAACCAGAACCCGACCACGAGACTGATGAGCACCAGCGCGCCGTTCATGTTCGCGTCCTGCAGCCGACGCCACCCCACAGCCAGCTGCGGCACCAGCAACCCCAGGGACGCCAGAAACCCGACCCCGTAGAACACCACCGCGATGATGATCATGGTGATCGCTCCTGCTGGGACGTCTTTGTCGGCCTCGAACACCCCCATGATGATTGCGGCGGAGTAGAAGACGGCGCCCACGAGTATCGGCACAGACGTGACCAGGCACATGAACAGGTATGCCCACCAGAACTCGCTCTGCGACGCCCGTCCCCTGAACTGGGCGTACCCCTTGAGGAACCGTCTGGTAGCCACCTTGAACGTGGCGCTGTACAGCGGCAGCGTCATGTCTGTGGGGTCTGTGGCCCCTCTGACCCCTGGGTACCCCGGCCCGGTGTGGGGCATGGCGTACGGCGGTGGAGCCATCGGTGGGCCGCCGGGGCTCCCCGGCGGCGGGTACCCCGGCGCGCCGTAACCAGCGTACGGTCCTGTCCCTTGAGGCGGAAAGCTCATGACAACCCCATCTGTCGAAACAGCCCACACCCCGTGCGGGCACGACGGCTCAGGCTATCGGGCTGCCCTCGCCGTCCACAACACCCTTGCGCTACCTCCACGTCAGCCAGCGACGCACCGTCACATACCAGCGGCGCGTCCGACGAGACCAGGCTGTCTGTCCGCCACGGTCTGCCGTGCCACGTCGCGAGGCGACCCGTGTGACTAGGTCTCGCCAAGGTCGTCGACCGCCTGTTCGTCTGTTTCCGTCGGCAGGGAGCCGACGACCAACGAGCACACACCCGCAGCCAGTGCGGCAAGGGCCAGCGCACCCGGCACGGCGCCAGCCTGGTACTGCCGCCATCCCACCACCAGCAGAGGAACGCCCAGCGCCAGTGCGACGACGGCTGCCATCGCCCACCCGGCTTTGTCGGTGTCGTGGAGCCGCCGCCATGCGAGCGCCGGCCACGGTAACAGCCACACCAGTGCGACCAGGGCTGTGACCGCGCACGAGACCGTCCACGCCACGGACCTACCACCGGGGCTGATGTTCCAGACCACCGTCATCGCCGCGGTCAGCACAAGGCCGGTGAGCACCGCGAACAGCTGCACCCACCAGAACTCGCTCTTGGACGCCCGTCCCGCGAACCGTGCGTACCCCAGGAAGAAACGTTTGAGCGCAACCTGGGACGACACGCTGTAGAACGGCAGGCTCATGTCGTCGGGGTCGTCGGTGCCACACAGACGCGGTGCGCTGCGCACAGGCGGCGCAGGGTAGGCGTAACCAGGAGCGACGACCTCGTCCGAGGGTGGCAAAGGATACGGCTGGAACGCAGGAGGGTGGTCGTAGCGTTGTCCTTCGTAGTTCGTCGGTAGCAACCCGATGACGACCGGCCACACGCTGGTGAAAAACGTGATGAAAGTGAAGGCACCGTGCACGTTGGCGTCCTGCAGGCGGCGCCAGCCCAACGCTAGGGACGGCAGTGCGACAGCCAGCGAAAACATGATGGTGACGCCGAATGGCACCATAACGACTATGAGGGCGGTCCCGTCTAGTTGCTCCGGTGCGACCGCGGTGCAGATTCCGGTGACCGCCCCTAAGAAGGACGCGATCGATCCGACCAACAGGTGTGGCCACCAGTACTCGCTCTTGGACGCTCGACCCCTGAACTGGGCATACCCCTTGAAGAACCGCTTGAGCGCAACCCGCGGCGACGCGCTGTAGAACGGCAAGGTCATGTCGTGCGGGTCTTGGGTGCCGCGGATACCTGGGTATCCAGGTCCCCCGTGCACATGCATCGCGGGGTCGACACCGCCAGGAGGGTGCCTCGGACGGTGTCCGGGCGGTGGGTCTTGCGACGGTGGTCCTGGACGGTACAGTCCTGGCGGTGTCATGACTGGCCTCGCCAGTCGCTTCCCCGAAGTTGCTCTAGCCACCGCAGCGGCGGTGTCGTGGTTTTCGTCGTGTGCATCGTCGTCTCCTTGTGCACACAACTCTAATGACGTCGTCGCACGCCTCAGCCCGTCGTGCTGTTCCAGTCTCGTAACACGACGTCTTTGTTCTGTCACACGTCTTCCGTGTGAGACAAAGACTGCCCAGATGCCGCTGGTTCGACGACGTCAACCGGCGAAGCGGATGGGGACCAACAGGTAGCGGTAGTCGCGGATGTCGTCGCCGGACTCTTCGGCCTGGCCGGTGAACTCCACCGGTTTGGTGGGGTGCGTGAACGCCAGGCGGACGAACGGGGTGTCGATAGCGCCCAGGCCGTCGAGCAGGTACCCGGGGTTGAAGGCCACGGAGATGTCTTCGCCGACGAGGGTCGCTTCGATCGCCTCGGACGCCTGCGCGTCGTCGCCTTGCCCAGCGTCGAGCTGGAGCTGGCCTTCGCTGAACGACAACCGCACAGGTGTGTTGCGGTCGGCGACCAGGGCCACGCGTTTGGTCGCGTCGACCAGGTGCTGGCGGTCGACGACAGCGTGGATCGGTGTCTCGTCGGGGAAGAGCTTGCGCACCGGCGGGTAGTCACCATCGACGAGCAGGCTCGTCGTGCGCCGCCCGGCGGCCTCAAAACCGATGAGGTCCACGCCGCCCGTTTCGGACAAGGCCACCGTGACCTCCCCCGACGAACCCAGCGTCTTGGCCACGTCGGTCAACGTCCGTGCCCGCACCAGCGCCACCTGCGACACTGACGGGCTCACCGGGTGCCACACCAGCTCGCGCAACGCCAGGCGGTACCGGTCGGTGGCCAGCAACGTGAGCTTCTCGCCTTCCATCTCCACGCGCACACCGGTCAGCAGCGGCAACGTGTCGTCGCGCGAGGCGGCCACCGTGACCTGCGCCACAGCGTGGGTCAGGATGTCACCGTCGACCGTGCCGGTCGCGGTGGGCATGGACGGAAGGTTCGGGTACTCCTCCACGGGCATGGTCAGCAAGGAGAAACGGCTCGCCCCGCACACCACGGTGACTTTCGTCCCATCAATCCCGATGTCGACGGGCTGGTCGGGCAGCGAGCGGGAGATCTCGGCGAGCAGCCGTCCGGACACGAGCACCACACCAGCGTCGGAGACCTCGGCGGCCACCGTGGCGCGGGCAGAGACCTCGTAGTCAAAGCTCGACAGGTGCAACGAACCGTCACCCTCGGCTTCCAGCCGTACCCCAGCCAGCACAGGGACCGGTGGGCGGGTCGGCAGGCTCCGTGCTGTCCATGTCACAGCGTCAGCCAGGACGTCACGCTCTACCCGGAACTTCATGGTGCACCTCTCGTGAGTCGTCGTCTGGGCCGAACACTACGCGACAAGCGCGGTCAATCGGAACACATGGACCACCCCAGCGCCGCCTTGCCGTCACGACGGTGTTGTGCACATTCGTCGTAGTGTTCTGGTTCGTCGTCGTCATCGGTGCTGTGGATTGTGTGGACAGCTGACGTCTGCGCACGTCAACCCCCTGATCTGCTTGTGGACGATCGGTGCGCGCAACGGTGGACGACCAGCGGTGGGAGTGGACGAATAGGACGAATGGCGCAGTTGTCCACCGACGGACCGGTGTTGTTCCACATCTGGAGGCCTGTCGTCCACTGTCATCCACAGTCTTGTCCACATGTGTGGGCAGACACCGCGCTTGTCGTCCGGTGTCTGCCCGAGCCTCAGCCACGGCTGGTCTGTTTGATCCTGTTGGTCAGCTCGGTGACCTGGTTGTAGATGGAGCGCTTCTCAGCCATCTGCGACTGGATCTTGCGGTAGGCGTGCATGACGGTCGTGTGGTCGCGGCCGCCGAACGCGTCGCCGATCTTGGGCAGCGACAAGTCCGTGAGCTCTCGGCACAGGTACATGGCGATCTGGCGGGCTGTGACCAGCGTGCGTGAGCGTGACGTGCCGCACAGGTCCTCGATGGCCAGGCCGAAGTACGACGCGGTCTGGCCGATGACGGTCGTGGCGTTGATCTCTGCTGTCTCGTCGTCGGTGATGAGGTCGCGCAGCACCATCTCGGCCAGTGACCGGTCGACCTGCTGGCGGTTGAGGTTGGCGAACGCGGTGACGCGGATGAGGGCACCTTCGAGCTCGCGGATGTTCGACGAGATGCGGCTGGCGATGTAGCCGAGCACGTCGTCGGGGGCGTCCAGGTCCTCGCTGGCAGCCTTCTTGCGCAAGATCGCGATACGTGTCTCCAGGTCAGGGGGCTGCACGTCAGTGAGCAACCCCATCTCGAACCGTGAGCGCATCCGGTCCTCGAACCCGTTGAGACGTTTGGGCGGCACGTCGGAGGTGAGCACGACCTGCTTGTTCGTGTTGTGCAGGGCGTTGAACGTGTGGAAGAACTCCTCCATCGTCTGCTCCTTGCCCTGCAGGAACTGGATGTCGTCGACGAGGAGGATGTCGGTGTCGCGGTACCGGCGCTGGAACGCCCCGGCCTTGCCCTCAGAGATGGAGTTGATGAAGTCGTTGGTGAACTCTTCGGAGTTCACGTAGCGCACGGCGATCCCTGGGTACAGGTGCTGGGCGTAGTGGCCGATGGCGTGCAGCAGGTGGGTCTTGCCCAGACCCGACCCGCCGTAGATGAACAGCGGGTTGTAGGCGTTGGCCGGGGCTTCGGCGACCGCGACGGCAGCGGCGTGGGCGAACCGGTTGGACGCGCCGATGACGAACGAGTCGAAGTGGTACTTGGGGTGCAGGTGGGTCGGCTCGGGTGTGCGGGGGGTGCTCGGGTCGGGCGCGTACGGCGCGGCGAAAGGAGCCGGGTGCCCCGACGGTTCGCCCGGTGGTTCACAGATCTCGGGAGGGGTCTCGGCGAGCGTGGGGTCGACGGTCACAGCAATACGGACCTCACGGCCGAGCGTGTCCGACAACGCGGTGACCACCGCATCGCGGATACGGGTCTCGAGCACGTCCTTGGTGAAGTCGTTGCCGACCGCCACGAGCATGGTCTGGTCCAGCATCCCCAGAGGCTGGGCGAGACGGATGAACGCCAGGTCACGGGCCGTGATCGCCGGGTCGTCTGCCAGCCGGTTGGTCGTGGTCTGCCAGACACCGGTGATGTCGGTGGGGGGCACTCGTCCTCGATTCGGTCGCACGGCCGCCGCCGCAGCCGTCCACACAGTTGTCCACATCTGTGTGTCGGCCGTTACACTACGGTGACCTCCGTAGATGCCGCCCGGTCAGCTTGTCGCCCGTACGGTATCCACAGCGGGAACCCAGTGCCCAGCCCGGTGCAGGGGGTAACGGCGATCGTAGTGGCCGCTGGCCCAGAAAACCTACCCGTCCGCAGCGCAGACGCACGGTAACGGCGGTGTGGACCGGCTGTGTATTTGACCCTCCACGGCGTGTCGCGTAGCGTTGGGCAGCCTGAGTTTGCGAACAGCCGTCGGCGCGCCAAGTCGCCGCACGCGGCAGGGCCGAGACGTTCTGCTGGGTGTCCGAAGTTCGTTGCGAGGGTGTTCAGGCCACGGTTGCGCGCCAGCGCGGCCCCCGTCGATGGAGTAGTCGTGACCAAGCGCACGTTCCAGCCCAACACACGCCGTCGCGCCAAGACGCACGGCTTCCGCCTGCGTATGCGCACCCGAGCGGGCCGCGCGATCCTGGCGGCACGCCGCCGCAAGGGCCGTCAAGAGCTGTCTGCCTGACCGGTCGGGTGCTCGGATCGCAGCACCGGATGCGCCGGTCGGCGGACTTCACCGCCACCGTGCGTCACGGTGCACGTTCTGGTCGGGAGACGCTGGTGGTACATCTGGTCGCAGACGGCAACGGCACGGTCGGTTTCGTCGTGCCGCGTTCCGTGGGCGGCGCAGTCGTGCGTAACCGGGTCAAACGTCGTCTGCGGGCACTGGTCGCCGCGCGTCTGGACACGCTCGGTCGTGCTGACATGGTCGTGCGGGCTCTGCCAGCGTCGGCCACCGCGTCGTCTGCACGTCTGGCGGCCGATCTCGACGGTGCGGTGGGCACTGCCAGGCGTCGGGGAGGCGTGTCGTCATGAGCGATACGTTGGTGCGCCGGGCTGCGGTGCTCGTCGCGTCGGTCCCGCGCCGGATGTTGCTCGGTGTGCTGTGGGTGTACCAGCACGGTATCTCTCCGTGGACGCCTCCCAGCTGCAAGTTCTACCCGTCGTGCTCGCAGTACGCGGTCGTCGCTGTCACCCGCCACGGAGCTGTGCGCGGGTCGTGGTTGGCGGTCCGCCGGCTCGCCCGGTGCCACCCGTGGTCCCACGGCGGAGTCGACGAAGTACCCCCAAGCCGCACGCCGACGACGGCGTCGTACGAAGTCAGGAGTTTTTCTTAATGGGCTGGTTCGACTCTCTGCTGTGGCCCATCATGTGGGTCGTCGCCTGGGTGATGGTGGCGCTGCACAAGATCTTCGACACGATCGGGCTCGGACCGTCGGTCGCGTGGACGCTGTCGATCGTCGGGCTGACGATCGCCACCCGTATCGTGCTCATCCCGTTGTTCTTCCGGCAGATCAAGGCCTCACGCGGGCTCCAGCTCATCCAGCCGGAGATCCGCGAGATCCAGCAGAAGTACAAGGGCAAAACCGACCAAGAGTCTCGCCAGGCCATGGCCGCCGAGCAGATGGAGCTGTACAAGAAGCACAAGACGAACCCGTTCTCGTCGTGCCTGCCGATCCTCGCCCAGTCGCCGGTGTTCTTCGCGTTGTTCCGGGTGCTCAACAGCCTGGCCGCGCTGGCTGAAGGCACCTACAAGCGTTCGGACAGCATCGGTCCGCTCAACCAGGAGCTGGCCAAACAGGCCGAGAGCGCCACCTTGTTCGGCGCTCCCCTGTCGTCGACGTTCATGGGTGCGCACGGCCCGGCTGCCACGACGACCCGTATCGTCACGGTGCTGCTCATCGTGGCCATGTCCGGCTCGATGTTCTTCATGCAGCGCCAGCTGACCATGAAGAACATGCCTGCTGCGGCCCTTGAGGGCCCGATCGCCCAGCAGCAGAAGATGATGATGTACATGATGCCCGTGATCTTCGCGGTCACCGGCGTCAACTTCGCCATCGGTGTGCTGATCTACTGGACCGTCTCGAACCTGTGGACACTCGGACAACAGTTCTACGCAATTCGTCGAATGCCTGCCCCCGGGTCACAGGCCGAAGCCGCCCTGGAGGCCCGCCGCGCCCGCAAAGCCCAGGCGCACCCTGCCGTGGTCGAAGACGCCCCGGCTATCGACGAAGCCGCCCGGACCAACCGTCAGCGACAACAGCCACTGGGCAAGTCCCGGGCCAAAAAACAGGCCCAGAGAAAAACGCCTGGCGCGTCGGGTGCGTCGTCGGCCGACGGTTCGTCCGGCGGACCAGACGGGCGCGAGCCGGATGTCCAGGACCTGGCAGACGTCGACGGCGTGGCGGACCTCGACAGCTCGGGGACCCTCGACGAGAAGCCGTCGGGCCGCACCGGGTCCGACGGTCCGCGCAAACCCAAGAAGAAGACGTCCGCTCGCCCTGACCGCGCGTCGACGTCTGCTGGCGATGCTGTGACCGCTGATGCTCCTGGCCTCGTCGAGCAGCCGGGTACGGACCAGCCCATCGGTCAGGCCACACCGAGGAAGCCGAGGAAGAAGGCAGCGTCGGTTTCGTCGGCGGATGCGTCCGTCTCGGTGGCCGTGGACGAGGGCGTCGCGGACGAGCACGACGCGGTGTCCGACGCGACCCCCGCTGACCACCCGGCCGCCTCTGGTGCAGCCGGGGCGAACAAGACCCGTGCAGCCGGCTCGACCTCGAACCGCCCCCGCACACCCAACAGACCCAGCAGACCCAACAAGTCGAGGAAGCCCAAACCCAAGCACTGAGGCGCAGCACGCGTGCCGCGAACGGAGGACTGACATGACCGAGCAGGACACATCATCCGACCCCCGCCTCGTCGAAGAAGGCGATATCGCAGCCGACTACCTTGAAGAGCTGCTCGACATCGCTGACCTTGATGGCGACATCGACATCGACATCGACCACGGCAGGGCTTCGGTCGCCATCGTCGCAGAGGGTTCGCCGCGCGCGTTGCGCATCCTCGTCGGGCCCGGTGGAGAGATCCTCGACGCTCTCCAAGAGCTGACCCGCCTGGCCGTCCAGACCAAGACCGGCGAACGCAGCCGCCTCATGCTCGACATCGCAGGCTTCCGCCAAGGCCGCCGCGCCGAGCTCGTCGCCATCGCCGCCGAAGCCATATCCACCGTCCGCACCAACGGCGAACCCCTGGCCCTCAACGCCATGAACCCCTTCGAGCGCAAAGTCGTCCACGACACTGTGGCCGCCGCTGGTCTCACCAGCGAGTCCGAAGGTATCGAACCTAACCGCCGCGTCGTGATCCGTCCCGCCTGACCGCAACCGGTCGCGGCTCGGGTCTGATGTGACCACCGCGCGTAGGGCCCGGCCACGACGCCGGTTCTCTCCCATCCAGCCCTACGGGAACAAACGCGTACCAGCAACACTCAAACAGCACATGCGACGCAAGACGGGCACTGGTCTGCCAGGGACGATTGCGGCGATGGGTGCTGCCCTGCTGATGGTCGTGGCAGGCTGCACGGCAGACACCCAAGACCCCAAGACCGCTGCACCGGGGAGCAGTGCCGGAGCAGTGCCCGGCTTCGCTGACGGCGAGATCCCGCCGGTGCCGCTGTTCACCTTGCCGGACCTGTCGTTGCTCCACGCTTACGACGACGCGTTCACCGTACGGTTTGCCGACATCGCCAACACGTATCCAGGGCTGACGGTCGCTCCGGCGGCCTGCGACGACAGCGGCTCACGGATCACATCAGACGGTGCGATCCTCGCCTACGGCGACGGCTCGACGAGCTACACCGGTGCCGACGGCACGACAGTCCTCAACTTCGGCGACGGCTCGGGTTCGTACCACGGCGCCGACGGCACCGAGATCGTCAACAACGGCAACGGTTCAGGTACCTACCACGGGGCTGACGGCACGCAGGTCGTCAACGACGGCGGCGGCACCGGTTCGTACACCAGCCCCGACGGTACCGAGATGAAGATCTATGGTGACGGTGCGGGTTGGTACCACGCCCCGGACGGCAGCGAGACCACCAACTACGGCAACGGTGCGGGCACATACCAGGGTGCCGACGGTAGCGAGATCGTCAACAAAGGCGACGGCACCGGCTCGTACCGTGGCTCAGACGGCGGCACGATCGTCAACGACGGCGCCGGGACCGCCACCGTCACCGACTCGTCCGGCACCACCAGGAAGGTCGACGCAGATCCGCTTCCCACAGTCCCTCCGCTG
This sequence comes from Micrococcales bacterium, assembly GCA_009779195.1. Taxonomy (GTDB): domain Bacteria; phylum Actinomycetota; class Actinomycetes; order Actinomycetales; family Cellulomonadaceae; genus Cellulomonas. The sequence continues at coordinate 5,321 of WRET01000056.1, read as the reverse complement.
GGCAACTTCCCTCCGATCGAGGCACTGACCCCCCAGGCCGCGTGCGGGGTGGCGATCACCGTCGACGCCGGCTTGCTGTTCGACTTCGGCGACGACCGCCTCCGGCCCGAAGCCCAGGTTGTGCTCGCGACGGTGGCCCAGGTGCTCCAGGACAACGACGTCCCAGCGGCGACAGTCGAAGGCCACACCGACTCGCTCGGTGGCGACAACCTCAACCAGACCCTGTCGAAGAGCCGCGCCGACGCCGTCGCCAACGCCCTGCGCTCAGCCGGGGTGACCTGCGACCTCGACGTCACCGGCTACGGATCGTCCCGCCCAGTAGCCCTCAACACCAACCCCGACGGCACTGACAACCCCGCCGGCCGCCAGCTCAACCGGCGCGTCGAGATCTTCATCCGGACGTTCTGACCGTTACGCCTCCATGAGCCTTTGACCCGGCGAGCCAGAGCTGTGTCGGTCGCGCCTCGTCACCAAGAGAACCCGTCACCCGTCGTGACGACCACCCCGGCGCCGGCACAGGCCCGCATGACCGCCCGACCGTGTCCGCGCAGCCACCAGCTGCGACCCCAGGCCGGTCCACACCGACGCCTACATCTGCTGGGAGGAGACAGCGCTGCTGGACTCCTTGGAGGGACGGTGCGGCCAGCCAGGCTCAGACCGCCGTTCCCTGCGGTCGAGGGTCTGTACGCCCGTCACACCTGGTGTTCCAGGTCGCGTCCGTGGGGAACAGGTCCTCGGGATTTGGTCTGGTCCACCGCGGGATGACACCCTGCTCGCGGGACTGGTCGAGCGGGAGCGGGAGATGCTGAGAGTCACGTTCTTGGGAACGTCGGCGGGTGCGCCGACGACGCACCGCAACGTATCGGGGATCGCGGTGGGCACGACGTTGGGGCCCGACTGGTTCTTGGTCGACGCCGGGGAGGGCACCCAGCACCAGGTGCTCGGCTCGGCGTTGTCGCTGCACCGGTTGCGGATGGTGTTCATCACCCACGCCCACGGAGACCACTGCCTGGGGCTGCCGGGTCTGCTGGCGTCGGCGGGTATGGCGGGGCGCACCGCGCCGCTGGCCGTGTGGGCCCCACGGACGATCGCGACGTGGCTGGACCAGACCCTGGCGGCGACCACCACACACCTGCCGTACGAGCTCGACGTGCGCCACGCCGACGAGGTGACCACCTGGCCCTGGGACGACCACGTGACCTTCCATGCCCGGCCTCTGCGCCACCGGGTCCCGTCGCACGCACTGGAGGTGGACGCGTCAGTGACCACCCGGCGCCTGGACGTCAATGTGCTGGATGGCCTCGGCGTCCCCCGCGGGCCGCTGTGGGGGCGCCTCCAGTCCGGCGAACCAGTGGTGCACGAAGGAGCGACCATCGCACCCGATCAGGTCAGCGCGGTGCACACCCAGCGCCGCCGGGCCATCGTCGGCGGCGACAACGGCGACCCCGCCATCCTCGAACCGTACGTCGAAGGCCTGGACCTGCTCGTCCACGAAGCCACGTACACCGCGACGGTAGCCGCCCAGGTCGGCGACTGGCCGATGCACAGCAGCGCCGCCCAGGTCGCGACGTTCGCCGAGCGCTGCGCGATCCCTAACCTCGTGCTCACCCACTTCTCCGCACGCTACGAGACCCTCGACGACCTGGCCGCCGAAGCCAGCGAGCACTACCACGGCACTCTGGCCCTGGCCCGCGACGGTGACACCTACACCCTCGACCCCACCGGGACGCTCCAGCCCGGCAACCACATCGTCCTTCGTCAACCAGCTCGCCGAGGCTGACCACTTGCTGCCCGCCGACGGCCTGACGCTGGCGCAGGGAGCTGGTGCCCAGGCTTGGGCTACCGGAGCCAGCGACCAGGCTCCGTTTCACGTGAAACATCACGCCTGTCGCCATCGTCCGGATCAGTGGTGGAAGCGCCCCGGCATGCTCATCGCCGAACCGAGCCCTGCTGACCCTGGTGTCTGGCTGCAGCGTCCCCATCCGCCATGTCGCGCCATGGCGTTGAGATCGGAGGCGCAGTCCCGAGACCAACCACCTGTCGTGGACTCCCAGTCCGTCCCGCAACCGGGACCTGGCCCCGACCCGGCCCTGCTCATACGTGGCTCTGCGAAAGCCTGACTGTGCTCAGCGCATAGGCTCTGAGGCTCACGGCGCCGCAGGACAGCTGCTCGCAGCACGGCGCTTTCGTCTCCGCACTGACGTGCAAGAGGGGCCATGTCGCCCCGATGTGACATACAGGCCCTTCCTTCGTCGGGGCGGGAGCCAGTCGGCGGCCGCCGCTCGCACGGACCGGACATGCGGGCCGCCGCCCGTCGGTGGTGCGCGTTGTCTGTCCTGGGCCAACCCGGTTGCGCGATCCACCTACGGCCAGTCTGCCAACCGCAACCTGCGCCATCGACCTCGTCGGCCGTCAGCCAACGGCAGTGGGGGGCATTGTCACGCAGCCATGCACCAGCGGTCCTTGGGATGGCCTCGGTGCGCGAGCCGACAGTACACACTGCGACCATGTCGTGGCGCCGGTGAGTGCGTGCACGCCAGCAAGTCGGGTACTTCGGGCGTTTTCACGTGGCACGACGCAGCGGCGCAGACGGAGCGATGGCGACTCTCATCGCCCGACGGGCTGCCCCGCCTGGACCCCGGCAGCCCGCACGGGCGAGCAGGTGCATCCGCCCTCATTGACCCCCGGCATTCAGCAACGACCTCGTTCAGGTAGGTCACATAGGTGGCGATCTCGCCCATAGACAACGAGAGCGTCAGGGAGCGGAGGGGTGCGACGGCTCGGGCGGTCCGACGCTTGGCGGTCGGGCACCGACGACCCCGGTCGCCGGCTCGCGCCGCCGTCCCCATGCGAAGCCTGTTCGCGTCCTCTCCGCGCGAGCTATACCGCGGGTGTGCTCGTTCGGCCGAGCGTGACGAGCGCAGCGGGGAGAGGGCACTGGAGGAGCCTCGCCTCTGCACGAACTTTCGTAGAGCGGCCCAGATCTATCGGGCAGCCATCGGGTTCGGGTCGACCCGCGTCGACATCGCGTGCGTTGCTACCGGACGGTGCCATGGAGCGCGCGGCGCCTGGTGGAGTTGGGCCAGCAAGCCCGGGCACAGAGGCGAGAGCAGGTCGACGTCGACGCCGCACGAGTGGGTAGTACGGTCGTGGCCGCGACCGGCGAGCCGCTGGCAGGCTCGGCAGCGCTGGACATGCGGTGCGTAGCCCCGACCCGGTCTAGTTTGTTTGCGTCGGATCTGCGGGCTGAATGTGTGGCGACGTGACGATGGTTGGCGGCTGCCTGGTCGGCGAGCGCGTGGAGACCTTCGGTCGCGCTCTGGTCCTGGGGATAGTCGTCGGGCTGTGCGCGGGCCGGTGTTGTCCGGAGGGAGGGCCTCGTCATGTTTCACGTGAAACATCCGAACCGCCGGACTATGAGCCGCGGCTGGCCGGACGTGAGGGAGGGTCGCGGACAGTCGGCCGCGAGGGGTGCAAGGCAGCGCAACAGTCGAGCTCTGCAGCCGCTAGGGAAGGGGCCGGGAGCACAATCGGCGCCCCGGCCTTGTGCCCCATCATGTCACCGCTCTGGGCGCGTAAGACCGGAAGGAGGAGTGCCCTGTTGGCCAGAGCTGTCCGTGACAGGGCGCGAGGGCATCGGCGGTGGCGGTGATGGTGGCCGCAGGTGCCGTCTCGACAGCCGGCCAAGGGGCAGGGCGGCTCGTCATGTTTCACGTGAAACGTCCGAACCGACGGATGTGAGCGTCGGCTCGTTCGCGGTGCACGGCCCCGTCCACCGGTGCGGAGCGCTGTGGTGCCGACACCGCAGAAGAGCGGCAAGCATTGGCGGCGGCAACGCCTCTGCCGGTGGGCCGTGACGCCAGGCTTACCCAGGGTGCCTCCCTGCGTCACGGTGCACCTACGCGCCGAGAGGTCGATGGCGGAACCCGTGCGGGTACGGCGAAGCCAGTCTGGCAAAGGTGCCCAACGGCCGCGGGTCCGGCGGCCTCCTGTGACACCCGGATGTGGAACCCGAACAGCTCGTCTGCCGGGACCGGACCGCGCGGCACCGGTCGGCGCGGGCACAGCCGTCGAGGTGCATGCATCCCCCGATCGATGTCGCGCTGCGCGCTGACCCGCACCACGACGATGGCACACGGGTACGAGGCAGACTTCCGCCAGGCCGGTGCTCGTCGGATCTCGCGTCTGCCCGACGCGTCTTGACGGCCTGGTACCCTGCGCCCATGAACCCTCCTAGTGCTCGTGAGCGCATCATGGCGTTCGACGGAACCCGGCTCGTGCACGCCTACGGGCTCGCAACCGACACTGACCAGCTGCTTGGTCTGCTCGACGACGACAAGGACGCGGCGAACTACTACCTGTACTCGGCGATCGTGCACCAGGGCACACCGTGGACGGCGACTGCCCCGGTGACCAGCCTGCTGGTCTCGTGCCTGGACTGCCCAGACGCCCGGTCTGCTCGTGCCGACATCCTCAAGCTGGTCGCTCACGTCGCCGAAACACTGCGCGTCAGCCAGTCGAAGCGGCTCACCAGAGACGAGATCGCCGTCGAGCTGGACGCGTTCGGTCCCGATGTTGCCCGCAGGTGGGACGAAGTGCTCGCCGAGGCGGCTGAGGACGAGGAAGCGTTCGAGGAGGCGTATGACGACGAAGACCTCACGGACTACATACTGATGTCGACATACCTGACGATCTGTGACGCAATGCCTTCCTGGGGCGAGGCTGCCGCACAGCTGGTCGCTGACGACGACCCCGGTGTCGCTGCAGCCGCGCTCCATGCTGGGCTCGCCTGTGGACGCACAGACCTGGACGTCGAGCTGTTCGCCCGGGCTCAGACAGGCACCGTCGCGCAACGGGCTGCTGCCGTGGACCTGCTCGGCATGTTCGGCCGAGACGTGTCGGCCTACCTGGACGACGAGGCACTCGGCGTGCGGGTCTGCGCAGCCTTCGCCCCGGCACTGGCAGACGACCCACACGCCGACGCCGTCCTCCTCGCGGCGATGAGCGACCCCGCCGCTGTTGACGCAGCCTTGCCCGACGGATCCCACCAGCTGCCCGTCAAACCATCGATGGGGTTGTGCCGCCGGACAGCAGCAAGCCGTTCAGCGGCGAAGGCCGACCTGGTCGACGTGGCTCTTGCGGTCGCGCGTGCGCACCCCACCGCTCCCGCCGACTGGTGCTGGGGCCAGTTCCTCGTCCCGATCATGGCTGGCGCAACCGTCGGCGAACAGCTCGATCCCGACCAGCGCAGGTTCCTGGCGGGCCTCGTCGCCATCACCGACGCGTGGGACCCAACTATGGGCAACAACTCCAACGCCTTC
>WRET01000055.1 GCA_009779195.1 Micrococcales bacterium | reverse complement strand
GACGGCGCAGACATCGACGTCGCACTCTGACGGCCGCCATCCGGGCGGTTCTAGTTAGCTAAGAGCCTCCAGTTCTCGCGTTTGTGTGGGTCGTCAATGCTGATCAGGGAACGGTACTGGTACCAGTTCAGCTCGGTACGCACCGCGTTCCACATCTCCAGAAACCCCACGCCACCGGCCGAGACCGACAACGACACGACCCGGGCCTACGACGTGTGTGTGATCCTTCTATGTCTGTCAGGTCGGGTCGGGGGTTGTGGGTGCTGTGTTGAGCTACGCCCTCCTGGAGGCGTGCGCGGTAGACAAGCGCCTGGTCCAGCGTGCCCTCGAAGAGGCGAACACCCGTGCCGCTCAGGCTCGTGGGGAGGATGCACGGAGGATGCAGCAACTGCGTCAACCTGACGAAAACCATGCTTGACCTGCGATGATACCGGTGGGCGATACTGGGATCGAACCAGTGACCTCCTCGGTGTGAACGAGGCGCTCTCCCGCTGAGCTAATCGCCCGGCCCGGGCATGGTACCCAATCTGGGGGGTTGATGACGAACGCGTTTCGCGGTGGGTCGGCGACAGTGGTGCACCCAGCGTGGTGACCAGGCTCGACGCGCAGCCGGGCGGCTTGTGGGCCCGGTGCTCACATGGGGCCCCTGGGGTGCCGATCGGAGGGGTGTCCACGCCTGTCGGGAACCGGGATGCACCTCCCTGAGGCGCATCGCCGCGACTCGTCGCATGCTTGAGGAGTGGTTCGTCTGACCGATTGCGTGCACACACTGCACTATTCGGATATATCGCCCGCCAAACGGGGGATGCCCCCTCCCCGAGGGGGTGAAACCCAGGCCAAGGCCATGGCCTGGGGCTCGTCACCTGCCATGATGGGCTTCGAAAGGAGGCCGGATGACGCAGCCGCAACGCCCTGACGTGGTCGAAGTCATCGCCGTCCAGCTCATCGGTTCGGACGCGAGCGTCATCCCCGTCAGCACAGAGTTCTCCTTCCGGGCGAATGATCCCTACACCGTGCGGGCCGTCTTCACTGGTGCGCAGTCGGTCTCCGCGTGGCTCCTCGGCCGCGAGCTTCTCGCCGACGGGCTCAACGCCACCTCGGACGAACCGGCTGGCAATGGCGACGTCCAGGTATGGCGCGACGAAGATCCTGACTATGTCCTGATCTCCTTGTCCGGGGTAGAAGGCAACGCCCTTCTTGCTGCCCCCACCGAACCTCTGATGCGGTTCATCACTCGTACCGAAGCCGTCGTGCCGATCGGCTCCGAGAGCGACCGGATGGAGTCTGAGGTCGCCGCTCTCATCGCGGCCCTGCTGACCACCTGACCTCTGTGACAGCGCGTCGTCGCGCCCATAGTGCGTGACCCAGCAACCGACGCTTGACACTTTTCGGACCGACGAGGGACGAAGCGATAAGTTCGTCCCTCGCACCAGACTTCGCCGTCGTCGGGGAAGGACGGGGCGGGTCAGCGGTCCAGGAGGGACGACTTCTCTGGGGCACCGCCGTCGGCGATGTGCGTGGCGTGAGCACGCAGGCGCATGGCTGCGTCCTTGCCGCCGGGCAGGGCGGCGACGGTGTCCGCGAGGCGACGCAGCACGTCCGGCGACTGGCTGCGGGCGTCGAACATGGTGACCTGGACCAGTGGCATCGAAACCGTCGGGGTGCCATGCAGCACCAGAGCGGCACCGGTGGCGCCCCTGGCCCGGACCGTGACCTGCGTCACCTCGTCCAGGTGCAAGACGGCCGGGCGCGGTGACCAACGACGCCGGGACACCGCGTCGGGGCCGACCCAGGTGCGTTCGGTGAGCAGCACCACCAGCAGGTAGCCCAGCACGAGCGCCACCGGCGCGGGCAGCCACCACAGCCGTGTCGTGGCGACGGTGATGAGCACGAACAGCACCAGCCCGATCACCAGCACCGTGACCTCGCTGACCCGCTGGAGACGGGGCGTCAGCCGGGGTACCTGCCACTGTGTCGCGTCCACACGGCGACTCTATGCCATGGCGCCAGGGCCGCGAGATGTCCCCCAAGGCCGCACCTGGGACAGGCCTGTACCTCGGCGCCCGTCACCCGGTGGGAACCAGCAGTTACGGGGTGAGAACGGCGGTGCCGGCGATCATCGCCGCCCTACGGATCCAGGTCCTCACGACGTCGCGTGTCGAACAGCTCTCGTACGTGCTGGGCCAGCGCAGCCGGGCGGGTCGCCTGCCCGTCGAGGCCCACCACCGGCACGAGGGTGCGCAGCGTGCTGCTCACTGCCAGCCCCGCGCGTCCGGCGGCCACGTCGTCGAGGATGCTGTAGGCCATGGTCTGCTCGCGGACTGTCACGTCCCACTCTTGCGACCACTCCAGCAGCAGAGCCCGGGTCACCCCGCCCAGGCAGCCCGAAGCCAGAGGCGGGGTGAGCAGCTCGTCGTCGGTCTCCAGCAGGACGTTGGACGTGGTGCACTCGCACAGCTCGCCACGGGTGTTGGCCATCACCGCCTCGTCGGCACCCGCCTGGCGGGCCGCACGCGCCGCCAGCTGGTTGCCCGCCGTGGATGTCGCCTTGGCCCCGACGACCGCCGACCGCTCGTTACGCACCCACGGCACGCGGACCACCCGTACCTGCTCGACAGCGCGTGCAGGGGTCCCCACGACGAGCAGCACACCTGGCGCACCGTCGGCGCTGCCCGCGGTCGCCGTGAGCCGCAGACGCCCGTACGACCACCCGCCCGTCCGGGCGACCTCCTGCGCGGCCCCACGCAGCACGTCACTGCCAGGAAGGTCGACGCCGACAACCTGCGCAGAGTGCACCAGACGGTCCAGGTGCCGCCTCAGCGCGAACACTGTGCCATCGATCACCGCCAACGACTCGTACACCCCGAGTCCGCTGGTCAGACCCCTGTCGGTCGCCTGCACCACCGGGGTACCAGCGGGCACCAGACGTCCGTCGCACCACACCACCGTCGCGTCCACACTCACCAGTGTGCCGCCAGGGCGTCTGTGCGTACACGGCGTATCTGGTTGGACTAGGTACCGGGGGCTCGGATAGAGTCTGGGACGCAGCCCCACTCTCGTAGGGCTCGTGCGGATGTGGCTCAGTTGGTAGAGCATCACCTTGCCAAGGTGAGGGTCGCGGGTTCGAGTCCCGTCATCCGCTCGGAGACTCCACGGTGGAGTGGCCGAGTGGCGAGGCAGCGGCCTGCAAAGCCGTCAACACGGGTTCGACTCCCGTCTCCACCTCGAAGGCAGTACCGATGGGCGATTGGCGCAGCGGGAGCGCGCTTCCCTGACACGGAAGAGGTCACTGGTTCGATCCCAGTATCGCCCACCACAACCACCGGCCCCTGACCTGCGCAAACGTAGATCAGGGGCCGTTGTCCTGCCTAGGCGTGCCCCAACACGGGGCCAGTGAGCCTGTGGCCCAGCCATAGCCGCGCCGCACGCTCGTGGGGCGCGACGTGTCGCACCAATCCGGTGCTTCATGGGCGCTTGACCCGTCGGGTAGAACGTGGAGACGAGGTGGCTGAACTCGAATCTGTGCCCGGAGGTGCTCCTCGTGTGATGACGGTCTGTCGAGGCCGCCCTGCAACTGATCGACGAGGCCCGTGCTGCGACCGCCTACCGCCGACCGTCTCGGTGCTGGCCAACTGGCGGCTGGGCCGGCCACCAGGTTGTCAGAACCGTAGGACCATGGTTCCGGGTGTGTTGGTGGCTGCGTCGACAAAGCCCAGGGACTCGTAGAGGTGCCGGGCGGGGTTTCCGGCTTCTACCGAGAGGCTGATGCCTTGGAGTTCTTGGGTGCGGGCGATCGAGATCGCGTCGTTGATGAGCTCTCGTCCCAGGCCTGCGCCGCGGGCAGGTTCTTGGACGCAGACGCACAGCTCGGGGATCCCGGGTTCCACGAACCCGTACCCGGGGTCTTGTGGGGGCAAGAAGAGCACCCACACGACGCCGAGCCAGCTGGTGGGGTCTAGGGCGACGACTCCGAAGTCTCCTCGTTCTGGCACGAGCGTGGCGTAGTGTGCGAGCTGAGGGTTTGAGAGTACGTCCTGTTCGCAGAACCGGGTTTCGTTCCAGTTGAGGTCGATGAGGGTGGCTTCGAGCAGGATCGTTTTGTCGCCTGGCTGGAGGGGGCGTTTGTGCACTCTGGGGGTCTTCGGCATCTCGGGTTCCTCCTGCGGGGACGGTCCCACATCATCGACCAGTCGTGACGTGTGCTCGGCGGTACGACGAGCCAAGCACACCTTTGTCGCTTGCGGCCAGCGTCAGCGGTGGTGGTCTGGGTGAAGGGGCTCGCGATAGGCTGCGGCGCAGGCACATCCCGAGGGGGCAACAGACATGAAGACTGCTGGTATCTGCACCATCGTCGTCGCTGGTCTGCTGGGTGGACCACCGCCGTCGGACGCGGTGGTCGGGTTGTCTGGGGAGCCCAGAACCAGGGCGGCGGAGTCAGTCGGCAGGACGGTGCTGGAGTTCCGGCCGGTGCTCGAGACCGGTGCGGGTGTGCTGGCTGCCGAGCCGTCAGTCGTCGACGAGCAGGTTCGGCCCGCCAGCCCGTCGTCGCCGTCAGACGCTGCGTACTACATCACCGCAGCGGTCCAAAAGGAGTTCGACGAGCTGGACTGCTCTCAGCGGGAGAACCTCGTCGGTGGCCGGGTCGGCAGGCCCGACGAGGCTTTCGTCACCTGTGACCGGCCGTCGAAGGACGCCAAAGACTCCGACCTCGCAACGCTCGCAGCGACGGGGGAGATCAGCAAGTACATCCTTGGACCTGTTGAGGTCGATGGTTCTCGTATCGACCATGCCACTGCGGGGATCGAGACATTGGCGGGAGGTGACCAGGGCACTCGGTGGGTGGTGAACGTGGAGTTCGACTCCACGGGAACCCGCCAGTTCGCGGCGGTCAGCGAACGTCTCCTGCCCCTGCTTCCGCCGCAGAACCGGTTCGGTATCGTCCTCGACGGCCTGGTGGTCTCCGCGCCGTCGATCAACGCGGTCATCTTGGACGGCAAGGCGGAGATCTCCGGTTCCTTCACCCGCGACGACGCCAAAGCACTGGCCAGCTACCTGGACCCCCAGGAGGAGAAGAGCACTCCCACGCGGTTGTGGATCATGCTGGGCAGCCTGGGCGCCTTCGTGGTGGTTCTCGTCGTCGCGTTGGTGGCGTTGGTCCTGGTGCTCCGCCGCAAACCCCTTTCGCCGACGCAGCCATACCCAGGTACGCCCGATCCGGCTACATGAACCAGGCGCGACCGTCGTGGCTGGTGCACAGGGCGGAGAGCTCGGGGGCCTCTTGGGTGTGGCCGAGGGTGCTGTGGGGGAGCAGGCGCATGCCCACAGGGCCCAGGCGGAGGTGTTCTCCGGCTGGGGCTGACTCGCCTGGCCGTAGACGGGACAGCTCGCCAGCGTTGGTGACGGCGACCGAGCTGAACGTGTCGGTGTTGGTGACCTGCCAGGTGCCGTCGATGAGGTCCAGGCGGGCATGGGGGGTTGAGATGCCGGACTCGTCGATGACGACCAGCTGTGTGCCCGGGTCGGGTTCCACACCGGTCGAGGTACGTGCGACGAGCACAGACGAGGCCCACAGGTCGACCTGGGTGCCGTCGTCCATGGCGAGCGAGCGGGCGGCGAGAGGTTCTGACGCCACGTGGCGCAGCCTCAGCTCGACGTTGTGCGGAGGTTCGAGCACCACGATGACCTTGTCCGGTTCCAGGTTGGAAGAGGCGTAGAGCACCGTCGCCGCACAACCGGTGCCCGGGGTGCGGGCCAGGTAGAAGTACGCCTTCTTGGCGACCTCGTGCTGCACCCCGGTGCTGTCGGCGAACTGGACGGTGAACCGGACCTGCCGGGGGACGTCGGTCTGGCCTTCACGGGTGATGCGCTCGCCGGTCAGCACCGCCTCGGTGACGTGTGCAGCGGCGCGGCAACCCCTGGACAGCAGGTCCTGGAACCACTCGAGCTCAGCCTGCCGGCGGTTGCGTCTGCGCCGCTCGCGGGTGGAACCCCAGATGCCGAAGACCAGCAGCGCTGCGGTGACAACGGCGAAAAACACCCACTGGTGTGCCTGCAACCACCCTCCGACGGTGGCGCCCATGGCGAACACGGCCGGACCACTGACCGGCAGGCCGAACATCTGGTCGTCGTTGAGTGCGCCGGTGTACGTCAGGCTCTCCGACCAGTACCACAGGCACACCACGAGACCGATGGCGAGCCCGACAGGTATGCCCCAGGCGTACGAGCTTGACTCGCCTGCGACACCGCGTCCGAACAGGTACCCGAACACCAGGCAGCCTGCCGTGGCGAGCAGGAACGACGCGAGGTTGAAACGCGGGTCTTTGGGCTGGATGAGAGGTTTGGCACTCACCAGGTCAGCCTACCCAGCGTGTTTTGGACGTCGGTCCTGTCGTCACGTGCCGGGTTTGGCACGACAAGGACGGTATGGCCAACGGTCGGGCGTTTTCGGGGGCCGACCTGGTGACCCGCTGGCGGTGGTGGTCAGCCGGGTGGGTCTGGGGTCGGTAGCATCGTCGGGGGTGTGCTCCGGTCGTCCAGAGGCCGGGTTGGATGGCGCACCAGGTCTATGTGAGGAGTCCAGTGCTGTGTCTGAGTCGGTGAACCTGACGGTTGACGGTGTGGCGACCACGGTGGCTGCGGGTACGACGGGGACGCAGCTGTTCGCGGGGCGGCGCGAGGTCGTCGTCATGCGGGTCGACGCAGAGCTGGCGGACCTGGATGCCGCGCTGGTGGCAGGGACGAGCGTCGAAGCGGTGACGATCGACTCGCCGGACGGGTTGATGGTGCTGCGGCACTCGGCGGCGCATGTGCTCGCCCAGGCGGTGCAGGCTGTGGACCCGCAGGCCAGGCTGGGGATCGGACCACCGATCACCGACGGGTTCTACTACGACTTCGACGTCACCACCCCGTTCACGCCCGACGATCTCAAAGCCCTGGAGAAGTCCATGGCACGGATCGTCAAAGAGGGGCAGACGTTCCACCGGGTGGAGGTCACCGAGGACCAGGCGCGCACGATCGAGGCGGACGAGCCCTACAAGCTCGAGCTCATCGGGCTCAAGGGGGACGCCACCGACACTGACGGGGCGTCGGTCGAGGTGGGTCTGGGCGGTCTGACCATGTACGAGAACCGTCGGCGTGACGGTTCGGTGGCCTGGCAGGACCTGTGCCGCGGCCCCCACGTCCCGTCCACCAAGCTCATCGGCAACGGGTTCGCGCTCATGCGGTCGGCGGCGGCGTACTGGCGCGGGTCGGAGAAGAACCCGCAGCTGCAGCGTATCTACGGCACCGCCTGGGCCTGCAAAGACGACCTGCGCGCGCACCTGGACCGTCTCGCCGAGGCTGAACGGCGCGACCACCGCAAGCTCGGCAACGAGCTGGACCTGTTCAGCTTCCCTGACCAGATCGGGTCGGGGCTGGCGGTGTTCCACCCCAAAGGCGGGATCGTGCGTATGGAGATGGAGGACTACGCGCGGCGCCAGCACCTGGCCGCCGGGTACTCGTTCGTCTCCACCCCGCACATCACCAAGGCACGGCTGTTCGAGACGTCCAAGCACCTGGAGTGGTACGCCGACGGGATGTACCCGCCGATGCAGCTCGACGAGGAACGCGACAGCGCAGGGCAGGTCCGCCGGGCAGCGCAGGACTACTACCTCAAACCGATGAACTGCCCCATGCACAACCTCATCTACTCCTCGCGCGGACGTTCCTACCGCGAGCTGCCGTTGCGGTTGTTCGAGTTCGGCACGGTGTACCGGTACGAAAAGTCCGGGGTGGTCCACGGGCTGACACGGGCACGCGGTTTCACCCAGGACGACTCGCATATCTACTGCGCCCGCGAGCAGATGCGTGACGAGCTGGCGTCGTTGCTGGAGTTCGTCTTGGGCCTGCTGCGTGACTACGGGCTCGACGAGTTCTACCTCGAGCTGTCCACCCGGGACCCCGACAAGTCCGTCGGTGACGAGACCACCTGGGAAGAGGCGACCGAAACCCTGCGGGAGGTCGCCACAGCCTCCGGCCTGGACCTGGTCGACGACCCCGGTGGCGCCGCGTTCTACGGCCCGAAGATCTCCGTGCAGGCCAAAGACGCGATCGGGCGCACCTGGCAGCTGTCGACCATCCAGCTGGACTTCTTCGAACCCGAGCTGTTCGAGCTGGAGTACACCGCCGCGGACGGTTCCCGCCAGCGCCCGGTGATGATCCACCGCGCGCTGTTCGGGTCGATCGAGAGGTTCTTCGCGATCCTCGTCGAGCACTACGCCGGGGCGTTCCCGGCGTGGCTGGCACCAGTGCAGGCCCTGGCTGTGCCCGTCGCCGAAACGTTCGAACCGCACCTGGCCGAGGTGGTCGCCGCTTTGCGTGCCCAGGGGGTCCGCGCGGAGATGGACACCTCCGACGACCGTTTCGGCAAGAAGATCCGCAACGCCGCGACTGCCAAGATCCCGTTCGTGCTCATCGCGGGCGAGCAGGACGTCACCGCAGGCGCGGTGTCGTTCCGGTACCGCGACGGGCGCCAGGACAACCAGGTGCCCGTCGACGAAGCCGTCGCACGTGTTGTGGCAGCCGTACGCGACAGGGTGCAGGTGTGAGCCATGGACCAGACACCGCCACCTGAGGACAACCACCCCGCCGGGGTCCCGGACTCTGTGCACCGCCTGTGGACCCCGCACCGCATGGTCTACATCGGCGGAGCCGCCAAACCCCCCGACGACCGGCCAGGTCCCACCTGCCCGTTCTGCCGCGGCAAGGACGAGGACGACGAGACCGCCCTGGTCGTCGCCCGGGGTGAGCACACGTTCGTCGTGCTCAACCTCTACCCGTACAACTGCGGGCACCTGCTGGTCTGCCCGTACCGGCACGTCGCGGACTACCTGGACCTCGACGAGGCAGAAGCTGGCGAGCTCACCGCCATGACCCGCACCGCCATCCGTGCCCTGGCCCACTCCTACAAACCTCACGGGTTCAACCTGGGTATGAACCAGGGAGCGGTCGCGGGGGCTGGGATCGCCGCGCACCTGCACCAGCACGTGGTGCCACGGTGGTCCGGGGACGCGAACTTCCTGCCCATCGTCGCTCGCACCCGTGCCATGCCTGAGCTGCTCGCCGACAGCCGGTCCCGCCTGGCTGCGGCGTGGGCCGAGGTGACAGCTGGTCCTGCTGGCTCTGCTTCTGCTGTTTCGGGGCCCTGACATGCTTGACGGTCTGCGCGGAACGATGTCACGGGTGTTCACCCCCCTGGCCCGGTTGTTGCTGCGCCTGGGGGTGACCCCCGACGCGGTGACCATCACCGGGACGGTCGCCGCCGTCGTCGTCGCTTTGTGGGCCTTCCCGACCGGGCACCTGTTCGTCGGGGCCGCGGTCATCGGGGCGTTGGTGCTCACCGACTCCCTCGACGGGATCATGGCGCGTGAGTCGGGACGGTCCGGCCCGTGGGGGGCGTTCTTGGACTCGACCATGGACCGTTTCGCCGACGCGGCGATCTTCGTCGGTCTGGTGCTGTGGTTCGCCGGCGGCGGCGACGACAAGCTGACGATGGTCCTCGCGCTGACGTGCCTGGTGCTCGGGTCGGTCGTGCCGTACGCCCGGGCGCGCGCCGAGGGGGTGGGGCTGAGCGCGAAGGTCGGGATCGCCGAACGGGCTGACCGGCTCGTCGTGGTGCTGTTCACCACCGGGTTCGTCGGGCTGGGCCTGCCGCCGGTGGTGCTCACCGTGGTGCTCGGCCTGCTGGCGCTGGCTTCGGCCATCACTGTGGTGCAACGGATGGCGACGGTGTACAAGCAGGCCAAGGCACTGCCCGGACCAGACCCGGAGGACACGTGAACGCTTGGATCCTGGCGCAGGCGTTCCGGTGGGCACCACGGCTGCCCGAACCGTTGGTCCGCGCCCTGGCGGTGCTGGGTGCTGATGTCGCGTGGCTGGTGCACGGCAAAGGTGTGCGGCGTCTGGAGGCCAACCTCACCCGGGTGCGCCCGGGCCTGAGCCGTCGGGGCCTGAGGCGGCTGTCACACGCGGGGATGCGGTCGTACCTGCGTTACTACGCCGAGATGCTCGTCCAACCTGGTCTGAGCGTCGAACAGGTCGACGCCAGGGTCCGTCTGGTCAACGAAGACTGGGCCCTCGAACGGCTGGGCGCTGGCCAGTCCGTCGTCGCGGCGCTCGGGCACCTGGGCAACTGGGACATGGCCGGGGGGTGGGCTTCGCGCAACCTCGCCCCGACGACGACTGTCGCCGAACGGCTCGAACCAGAGCAGCTGTTCCTCGACTTCCTCGACGTGCGCGAGAAAGCGGGGATGCGCATCCTCGCGCTGGGCCGGGGCGAAGGCGGGCAGGTGTTCCGCGAGCTGATGCGCACCGCGCGCCGCGGCGGACAGTTCATACCGCTGCTGGCCGACCGTGACCTGTCGCACAGCGGGGTCGAGGTGGACCTGTTCGGCCACCGGGCTCGGGTGGCCCCCGGACCTGCGGCGCTGACCGCCGACGGCAAGGCGGTGCTGTGCACCGTCGCGATCACCTACGAACGCCTGCACGGCGAACGACGACGCCTGGCCGGGTCGCCGTGGGGGGTCAAAGTGGCGTTCTCCGACCCGGTCGTCCCCGACGAGACGCTCAAAGGACGCGAGCGGATCCACGCGATGACCCAGCAGTGGGCTGACCGCCTGGCCCAGGCCATCGCTGAGACCCCCCAGGACTGGCATATGCTCCAGCGCGTGTTCGTCGACGACCTCGACCGTGACCGCGACCGGCACCGAAACGCCCAGACCACGCAGGCCGCGCCCGCCGGTGCCGACACAGACGGCGCCGAGGGTGATGGCGACAGTGCGGCGGAGGGTACGTGATGGTGTCAGAACGGCCGTTGCGGGTCGGGGTGGTGTGCCCGTACTCGTTCGACCACCCCGGTGGTGTGCAGTTCCACGTGCGCGACCTGGCCGAGGCGCTCATGGACGACGGGCACGAAGTCTCCGTGCTGGCTCCCGCCGGTGATGACACACCTGTGCCCGAGTACGTCGTCCCGTCAGGCAAGACCCTGGCCGTGCACTACAACGGGTCGGTGGCACGCCTGGCGTTCGGCCCTGTCAAAGCCGCCCGGGTGCGTAAGTGGCTCGCAGCGAACCAGTTCGACGTCCTGCACCTGCACGAGCCAGCCATACCCTCGTTGGCCATGCTGGCGTTGTGGATCGCGGAAGGGCCGGTCGTGGCCACGTTCCACTCGTCGTTGGTGCGGTCACGGTCGTTGCAGATCGCCTACCCGTTCGTCCGCCAGTCCCTGGAGAAGATCACCGCACGGATCGCCGTGTCCGAAGACGCCAGGCGCACCCTCGTCGACCATCTCGGCGGCGACGCGGTGGTGATCCCCAACGGCGTGTACGTCGACCGTTTCGCCGCCGCTCCCACCGACCCTGCCTGGACAGGGACCCCACAGCGCCCCACGGTGGCGTTCTTGGGCCGTCTGGACGAGCCACGTAAAGGCCTGGGTGTCCTGCTCGGGGCGGTGGCCCAGGTGCAGAAGACGATCCCGGGGATCCGCCTGCTCATCGCCGGGGGCGGCGAGACTGGTCCTGAGCAGGTCGCTGCCGCCGGGCCGCAGGTCGCCGCAGCAGTCGAGCTGCTGGGGACCGTCACCGACGACGAGAAAGCCCGCCTGCTGGCCTCAGCAGACGTGTACTGCGCCCCCCAGACCGGTGGGGAGAGCTTCGGGATCGTCCTGGTCGAGGCGATGTCCACCGACACCTGCGTGGTCGCCTCCGACCTGGGGGCGTTCCGGCGGGTGCTCGACGACGGGGGAGCCGGGGTGCTGTTCCGCAACGGCGACAGCGCCGACCTGGCCGCCACGTTGGTGCGGGTGCTCGCCGACCCAGCACTGGCTGTCGAGGCACGCGCGCGCGCCGCCCAGGTGGTGCGTCGTTACGACTGGAGCAGTGTGACCAAGCAGATCCTCGCCGTGTACGAGATGGCCGTCGCCGGACGCGACGCACCCGTCGGCGAAGACGAGTCGGTGCTGCGCCTGCTGCGCCGTGACAGGGGAGAGGTCAGATGAGACCGCTTGAGGTCGTCGCCGTGCTCATCATCGTGGCGTTGCTCGTCTTGTGGGTGGTGTGGTTGCGGGCCTCACGCCTGGACCGGCTGCACCGCAAGGTGGTCTCCGCACGGGCTGTGGTCGCCGCACAGCTGGTGCGCCGGGGCACCGTCGCCGCCGAGCTGGCCACCTCCGGGTTGCTCGACCCCGTCAGCTCGGTGGTGCTCGGCGAGTCGGCGTGGCAGGCCCTGGCGGTGTCCACGACAGCGTCGACCGCGGCGCCGGACACCCCGGCTGTGCTCGGTGAGTCCGAGTGGCGCCAGCTGGGGGTGTCCACGACGACGGTCCCGGGCGCGCCGGCTGGGCTCGTGGCTCCGGCTGCCCAGGTCACACCCGGTCCGGCTGAGAGCGAGCTCACCGCAGCGCTGACCGAGATGCTGTCCGACGAGGCGGAGGTGGACCGCCTGGCTGCCGACCCGCTGGGCGCCGAGCTGCTCGACCAGCTCGCTGCCGCGTGGTACCGCGTCCAGCTGGCCCGCCGGATCCACAACGAGGCTGTCGCCCAGGCCCTGCGTGTGCGTCGTGGGTGGATGGTCCGCACGTTCCACCTGGCTGGCAGCGCCGTGGAGCCTACGACGCTCGAGCTCGACGACTCCATGCCCATGACGATGAGCGAGCGCCACGGCTGAGGTGAGGGGTCTGCCCTGAGCATCGGTACCATGGCACCGCCCCGACCCGAAGTAGCGTGTTGAAGAACGCCTGTTGTGAGGAACACTGTGAGCACTGAGAACCCGCAGCCCACCGTCGGCACCGCCCGTGTCAAGCGGGGGATGGCCGAGATGCTCAAAGGTGGCGTCATCATGGATGTCGTCACCCCCGAGCAGGCCAAGACCGCCGAGGACGCTGGAGCCGTGGCTGTCATGGCCCTCGAACGTGTGCCTGCCGATATCCGCTCCCAGGGCGGGGTCGCGCGTATGAGCGACCCGGACCTCATCGACGGGATCATCTCCGCGGTGTCCATCCCGGTCATGGCCAAAGCCCGTATCGGGCACTTCGTCGAAGCGCAGGTGCTCCAGTCGCTCGGGGTGGACTACATCGACGAGTCCGAGGTGCTCACCCCCGCCGACTACGCCCACCACATCGACAAGTGGGCGTTCACCGTGCCGTTCGTGTGCGGGGCGACGAACCTGGGCGAGGCGCTGCGGCGTATCTGCGAAGGCGCGGCGATGATCCGGTCCAAGGGGGAGGCTGGTACCGGTGACGTGTCCAACGCGACGACCCACATGCGCACCCTGCGCGACGAGATCCGCCGGTTGACGTCCCTGCCGGCCGACGAGCTGTACCTGGCCGCCAAGGAACTCGGTGCGCCCTACGACCTGGTCGCCGAGGTGGCGCAGGCTGGCAGGCTGCCGGTGGTCTTGTTCACCGCAGGTGGGATCGCCACCCCTGCGGACGCTGCCATGATGATGCAGCTCGGCGCCGAGGGAGTGTTCGTCGGGTCCGGGATCTTCAAGTCCGGCGACCCTGCCGCCCGGGCTGCGGCGATCGTCAAAGCCACGACGTTCTACGACGACCCGGACGTCATCGCCCAGGTCTCGCGCGGCCTGGGGGAGGCGATGGTCGGGATCAACGTCGACGACGTACCAGCCCCGCACCGTCTGGCCGACCGGGGATGGTGACGGCCCCCCAAGACCCCAAGCCGAGCCAGGCGCTCGGCCTGCGGTTCCGCCGTGCTGCACGGGTGATCCTCGTCGACCCGGACGACCGGGTGCTGATGCTGCGTGGCCACGACGCTGACCAGGAGTCTCGTAGCTGGTGGCTCGTCGTCGGCGGGGGCCTGGACGACGGTGAGACGTTCCGCGAGGCCGCGTTGCGCGAGGTGCGTGAGGAAACCGGTATCGAGCTGGCCGACGACGCTGTCGTCGGGCCGGTGTTCACCCGCTCAGCAGTGTTCGACTTCGTCTTCGAACGCTGGCGCCAGGACGAAGAGCTGTTCTACGCCCGCGTCGGCCCTGGCACCACGGTGACCACGTCCGGCTGGACCAAAGAGGAAGAAGAGCTGCTCGACGACCTGCGCTGGTTCACCCTCGACGAGCTCGCGGCAGTGGACCTGGAGGTGTTTCCCCTGGGGCTGGTCGAGCTCGTGCGCGGCCTGCTCGACGGCTGGGACGGTGTCACGCGCCACCTTGACGAGACACGCCCTTAGTGCCTTCAGCTGTCCTTCCGCGAGGCCCAGGGCGGGAGCCCGTAGAGCCTGCGTTGCGGGGAAGTCCACTCGGCTTGGTCGGCGTAGATCTCGGAAAGACCGTCGTGCAGCTGGCTGAGCAGGTCGGCGGTCAGCACCACGTCCTGTTTCAGCAACCCAAGCGCAGCAGCCTGGGCGGCGGTCGATTCGATCGTCACGCGGCCAAGGTACCCAGACACAGCGGACGATTCGGTTGATTTGTCACGGTGTGCCCCGATTGCGCGATACCAATTTGGTCACGATGTTCGCCCCACCGTCATTACTGTCTCGCCAGCCACGCGCCCAGGTGAGCCTGCAACCTCGCCCACGGCAAGGGCGCTCGTGCACTGGTGCACTAGGATCAGCCCTCGTGCCACCCGTCGTCGGAGTCCTGGCCCTGCAAGGGGATGTGCGTGAGCACTGCGCCGCGCTGCGTTCCGTTGGGGCTGACCCGGTGCCGGTGCGGCGCCCGTCCGAGCTGGACGCGCTCGACGCGGTCGTCCTGCCTGGTGGTGAGTCCACGACGATCGACAAGCTGTTGCGTGCCTTCGGCATGTTCGTCCCGTTGCGCGACCGTCTGCGTGACGGCATGCCCGCCTATGGTTCGTGCGCCGGGATGGTCCTGCTCGCCGACCGGCTGCTCGGAGGGACCGCTGACCAGCAGACGCTCGGCGGGATGGATATCACCGTCCGCCGCAACGCTTTCGGCCGCCAGGTCGACTCTTTCGAGACCGACCTCCACGTGGACGGTCTCGACGGCGGCCCGGTGCACGCCGTGTTTATCCGTGCCCCGTGGGTCGAGCAGGCCGGACCTGGCGCCACGGTGCTCGCCCGCGTGGAGGACGGGCCAGCCGCCGGTAGGATCGTCGCGGTGCGCCAGCAGACGCTGCTCGTGACCGCCTTCCACCCAGAGGTCACAGGCGATGACCGGGTGCACCGACTGTTCGTGGACATCGTCCGCGGCAACCGCTAGACGAGCATGAGACGCCGAAGGAGCACCACGCGATGTCCGGTCACTCCAAGTGGGCCACCACGAAGCACAAGAAAGCCCTGGTCGACGCCAAACGCGGCAAGCTCTTCGCCAAGCTCATCAAGAACATCGAGGTGGCGGCCCGCACCGGTGGCCCTGACCTTGCCGGCAACCCCACCCTGTACGACGCGGTCCAGAAGGCCCGCAAGTCGTCGGTGCCTGCCGACAACATCGACCGGGCCGTCAAACGCGGTTCCGGCGCCGAAGCAGGCGGAGCCGAGTACCACTCGATCCTCTACGAAGGCTACGCACCCGGCGGCGTCGCGGTGCTCGTCGAGTGCCTGACCGACAACCGCAACCGAGCCGCCTCCGACGTCCGCGTCGCCTTCACCCGCAACGGCGGCGCTATGGCCGACCCGGGTTCGGTCGCCTACCTGTTCTCCCGCAAAGGCGTCGTCGTGGTCCCTAAAGAAGGCACCACCGAAGACGACGTCATGATGGCGGTCCTCGACGCTGGCGCCGAAGAAGTCACCGACTCCGGCGACTCCTTCGAAGTCCTCACCGAAGCAACCGATCTCGTCCCCGTCCGCCAGGCCCTCCAAGACGCCGGTATCGAGTACGACTCCGCCGACGTCGTCTTCTACCCCGCCACCGAGATCGAAGTCGACACCGACGGCGCCCGCAAGGTCATCCGCCTGGTAGACGCCCTCGAAGACTCCGACGACGTCCAGAACGTCTACGCCAACTTCTCCGCCTCCGACGACGTCCTCGCCGCGTTGGACGACGAGGACTGAGGGTCGTAGCTACTCGTGGCGACTACCAGCGTGGCTGGACGGTGCCCGACCAGCAGCATGGACTCGTCGCAGCCTGGGACGTGCATCACCTTGGCGGCCAGCCACTGGTCGACCTCATCGCCTCGGCCGTCAAGCATGTGAAGTAGTGGCGCCGCTTCTTGCCGTCCCGCAGCCGGTTCATTCAGCCCGAGGCTCAGGTTTCAATGAACCGGCTTCTTCGTCGAGCAGCTCGGCCACCTGCTCGTTGGTGATGGTCGGGCCTGGGCCATCGAAGAGCAAGAAGTCAGAGTCTGTCGTCATGGTTTCGTACCTTGCGGTCTGCGGCGGGCGGCTTGTTCGGCGGCGGCCCAGGTGCGTTGGGCGGGGGTGAGGGCGCCGGGTTCGCGTTGGGGGGTGCCCAGGGCGCCAGCGGGGCGCCACAGGTGGCAGATAGCCAGGGCGAGGGCGTCGGCGGCGTCGGCGGGGGTCGGGGGGGTGGGCATGTCCAGGAGGCGGGCGACCATGGTCTGGACTTGGGCTTTGGGGGCGGAGCCTGAGCCGGTGACGGCAGCCTTCACCTCAGACGGGGTGTGCAGGGCGACGGGGATGCGGCGGCGGGCGGCGGCCAGCATGGCGATACCGGCGACCTGGGCGGTACCCATGACGGTGCCGACGTTGTGCTGGGCGAAGACGCGTTCGACGGCGACGGTGTCGGGGGCGTGGCGTTCTAGCCAGTCGTCGATGGTCTCGGCGACGAGCAGGAGGCGTTGGTCGATATCGGCTGTTGTGTCGGAGCGGGCTACGCCTACGGCGACCAAGCGGACCTGGCGGCGGGGGAGGGAGTCGACGACGCCAAGACCGCAGCGGGTCAGGCCGGGGTCGACTCCTAGGACGCGCACACCGGCTATCGTCGCAGGTGCCCGGCGGTGGACCTGGGAGGCGCCCGGCGTGTCGGTCGTACAGGTGTTCGTCACGTGAGACAGTGGGGCGATATCGCGAAGGTGCAGGACGTGAGGAAGGGAGCTGGGCGGTGATCGCATCGGTGCATGGCGAGGTGCTGTCCGTCGGGCTGGACGCTGTGGTCGTCGAGGTGGGAGGGGTCGGGCTGGCGCTGCAGGCCACCCCGGGGACGCTTGCGGGGCTGCGGGTCGGGTCACCGGCTCGGTTGGCGACGTCGTTGCTGGTCAGGGAAGACGCGCTGACGCTGTTCGGCTTTGCCAGCACCGACGAGCGTGAGGTGTTCGAGACGGTCCAGACGGTCAGCGGGATCGGTCCGCGGCTGGCGTTGGCCATGCTCGCGGTCCACACACCAGACGGGCTGCGCCGCGCTGTGGCCGACGAGGACCTGGCGGCGCTCCAGCGTGTCCCAGGGGTGGGGCGCAAGAGTGCCCAGCGCATCGTCCTGGAGCTCAAGGACCGGATCGGGCCACCCAGCGGGTCTGGCACCGCCACGTCTGCGACCCCCAAGGCCGACGACCGTCGCGGCCAGGTCGTCGAGGCGCTGACAGGGCTGGGTTGGCCTGAGCGTGCGGCAGCCGCCGCGGTCGACCAGGTGCTTGACGGTTCGGGCGACCCGGTCGGTGCCGACGAGGTCGCTGGAGTGTTGCGGGCGGCGCTGCGGACCTTGGGTGGTGCCCGTGGCTGACACCGAGAGCTCCTCGGTCCGGCCGGCTGCGCACGCGGACGAACCGCCGGTCGCTGACCTGTGGCCGTCCGACGTCGACGAGGTCGAGGCCGCGTCTCTGGTCCGTCCTGGTGCCGATGCTGCTGAGCGCGCCGCGGAGGCAGCGCTGCGGCCCCGGACACTCGCCGAGTTCGTGGGGCAGCGGGTGGTCTGCGACCAGCTGTCGTTGGTGCTCGACGCGGCCCGCGGGCGCGGACGGGCTCCCGACCACCTGCTGCTCGCCGGACCACCAGGGCTGGGCAAGACCACCTTGGCCATGATCGTCGCGGCCGAGCTCGGGGCGTCGCTGCGGGTGACCAGCGGGCCGGCGATCCAGCACGCCGGCGACCTGGCGGCGGTGCTGTCGTCGCTGGAGGAGGGGGAGGTGCTGTTCATCGACGAGATCCACCGGCTGGCCCGGGCCGCAGAAGAGCTGCTGTACGTGGCGATGGAGGACTTCCGGGTGGATGTCGTCGTCGGCAAAGGGGCAGGGGCCTCGGCGATCCCGTTGGCGTTGCCGCCGTTCACGGTTGTCGGTGCGACCACGCGGGCAGGGTTGCTGCCAGCGCCGTTGCGCGACCGGTTCGGGTTCACCGCCCACCTTGACTTCTACGACGCCTCCGAGCTGGTGCGGGTGCTGGTGCGTTCGGCGGGCCTGCTGGGGGTACGCCTGGCCGACGACGCGGCAGCCGAGATCGCCGCCCGGTCACGCGGGACCCCACGGATCGCGAACCGGTTGCTGCGAAGGGTGCGTGACTGGGCCGAGGTGCGTGGTGACGGGACCTGCTCGTTGGCCGCAGCCCGTGCGGCGTTGGAGGTGTACGAGGTCGACGTGCGGGGTCTGGACCGGCTGGACCGGGCAGTCCTCGACGCCCTGTGCCGACGGTTCGGCGGGGGACCGGTGGGCCTGACCACTCTCGCGGTGACCGTCGGCGAAGAGCCAGAGACAGTCGAGACGGTCGCCGAACCGTTCCTCGTCAGAGAAGGTTTCGTCGCCCGGACCCCTCGAGGCCGGGTCGCCACTCCCGCCGCCTGGAACCACCTGGGACTGGTCCCACCTGGCCCGTCGGGGGTCCTTTTCCAGTGACGAGCGCAGTGGACCGCAAGGGTCTTGTCCCAGGTAGGCCGGACGGGACGCGCCCTCGGGGGCGCGAAGAGAGCCGCACCAGCGCTGCGGCTGACGACCGACGACCCCCGCGGGTCCGGTGCCGCATCCGATGGGGGTCCTTTCCGATTTACTCCCCTCACATGGGCGATCCTGGGCGCTGCGGTGTTGGGCCGGGCACCAGGTGGGCCTAGACTCGCCCCCGGTTACCCTGACACGTAAGGACACCTATGCTCACCGGTCTGGCTCAAGAAGCCTCAGCAGGAGGCGGTGGCGGCTTCGGCGGCATGCTGCCGTTCATCCTCATCCTCTTCGCCATCTTCGCGGTGCCGTGGTTCCTCAACAACCGCAAGAACCGCACCATGGGGGATATGCGCAGCACCCTGGCACCAGGCGACGAAGTCATGACCGGTTCGGGGCTGTTCGCCACGGTGGTCCGCGCTGACGGTGACGTCATGGTGCTCGAGACCTCACCCGGTGTCGAGCAGCGTTGGGCCCGGGCGGCGATCGTGCGCAAGGTGGGTCCGCCGCTGCCTGAGGTCTGCGAAGAGACCGACGACGTACGCGCCGAGGACCAACCTGACCTCGACGCATCGGATATCGACGAGTTCGAGGTCCCCGACGACGTGTCGAGCCTGGACCCCGACATCCCTGACGACAAGAAGTCCTGACCGGGTTCGGTCGCCGACCGAACCTGCCGAACCACGAGGAAGACCAGAACGTTGGCTCCACCTGTCCGCCGGCAACGGCCGGTCCGCACGCTCCTCTTCCTCGGTGTCGCGGTTTTCGCGCTCTTCGCCGCGATCGGGTCGGGGGTCATATGGAGCGATGCCACCACCACCCCCAAGCTCGCCCTCGACCTGGAGGGCGGCACCGAGCTGATCTTGTGCCCTGTCCCCATCGCCGACACGGTGACCTCTGACGCTGACCTGACCGACGACACCGGCGAGGTCAGGTGCCAGACCAACATCTCCAGCGACGACATCAACCAGGCGATCGCCATCATCCGCCAGCGGGTGGACGCCTCCGGTGTCGCTGAGGCTGAGATCTCCAGCCAGGGCGGCTACATGATCGTCGTGGGCCTGCCTGGGGAGCCCAAACCCGAGACGCTGGAGCTGGTCAGCAGGTCGGCGATGATGGAGTTCCGCCCGGTGCTGCTGGTCGGCACTGGGCTGCCGGTGAAGACCGAGCCGCCCGCCGAGGACCCGACCCCCGAAGAAGGCACCCCCACGGAAGGCGCGGGCGAGGAAGGGACCACCGAGGGCACTGACCAGACCGGCGAGGAAGCCGCCGCGGCCGAACCTGAGCCTGAGCCCACGGACCCTGCGCGGCCTGACAAACCTTCGTCGGCGTCGGACGCTGCCTACTACATCACCCCGGCAGTGCAAAAGGAGTTCGACGAGCTCGACTGCTCCAAGAGAGAGAACCTCACCGGCGGCCGGATCGGCAAACCCGACGAGGCGTTCGTCACCTGCGACCTGCCTCCGAAGAACGCCAAAGACTCCGACCTCGCAGCGCTGGCGACCACTGGCGAGATCGGCAAGTACATCCTCGGTCCGGTGGAGGTCGAGGGGGCGCAGATCTCCAAGGCCAGCTCGGGTCTGGAGACGTTGCAGGGCGGTGGGGTCGGCACCCGGTGGGTGGTCAACCTGGAGTTCAACTCCACGGGCACCAAGCAGTTCGGGGATGTCAGCAAACGGCTCTTGCCCATGACGTCCCCGCAGAACCGGTTCGGCATCGTCCTGGACGGGATGGTCGTCTCGGCCCCGTCGATCAACGCGGTCATCCCCGACGGCCGTGCGGAGATCTCCGGCAGCTTTGACCGTACGTCGGCGGCGACGCTGGCCCAGCAGCTGAACTTCGGCTCCCTGCCGGTGAACTTCCAAAAGCTCTCCGAAGACCGGATCTCGGCGACCCTCGGGTCTGAACAGCTGCAGAAAGGCCTCATGGCGGGCCTGTTCGGCCTGCTGCTCGTGGTGGTCTACTCCTTCGCGCAGTACAGGGTGCTGGGTCTGCTCACCGTCGGGTCCTTGGGGATCGCGGCCGTCACCACCTACGGAGTGGTCACGCTGCTGTCGTGGAGCTACGGGTACCGGCTCTCTCTGGCGGGGGTAGGTGGTCTGATCGTCGCGATCGGTATCACAGCCGACTCGTTCATCGTGTACTTCGAACGTATTCGTGACGAGCTACGCGACGGCCGTGCGCTCGGTGCTGCGGTCGAGCACGGCTGGAGCCGCGCCAAACGTACGATCCTGGCGTCCGACGCGGTGAACTTCCTGGCCGCGATCGTGCTGTACGTGGTCTCGGTCGGCGGGGTGCGTGGTTTCGCGTTCACCTTGGGGCTGACCACCCTGGTCGACCTGGTCATCGTGTTCGGCTTCACCCACCCGATGATGCAGGTCCTGGCCAAACGCAGGTTCTTCGCCGAGGGCCACCCGTGGTCTGGTCTGGACCCGCGCCGGCTGGGGGTGAGCGCCCACTACGCCGGACGAGGCCGGATCTCACGTCCGAAAGCCGACCGTGTCGTGTCCGACGAACCCGACGACGACGTCCCCGAAGACGATGTCCCAGCGCCGTCCTACGCCCGGGTGCCGGGTTCCGACGACGCGCCGATGACGATCGCCGAACGCCGCGCCGCGGCCCGCAAGAAAGCCGTTGCTGACGAGGGGAGCGTGGACTGATGGCACAGGGTTTTGGGGCCTGGGGCAACGACCTGTACACCGGCCGCCGCTCGTACCAGATCGTGGCACGCCGGTGGTGGTGGTTCGGTCTCGGTGTGCTCACCACCCTCATCGCGGTGGGGCTGCTCGTCAAACCTGGGCTGACCCCCGGTATCGAGTTCTCCGGCGGCACCCAGTTCACGTTGAACAACGTGAAGGACCCTTCGCAGGACCTGGCCACGAGCACAGTGCTCGCGGTGGCTCCGGGCGAGTCGCCGAAGGTGGTCGTCGGCCAGTCCAAGATGCGTATCCAGATGTCCGAGCTGCCGCAGTCCGACGTGCCTGAGCTGGTCACGCGGCTGGCGGAGGCGTTCGACATCACCGAAGCGGATATCTCCCACACGTTCATCGGCCCCACCTGGGGTGCGGACGTCTCACGCAAGACCATCACCGGTATCGGATGGTTCTTGGTCTTCGTGCTCATCGTCATGACGGTGTACTTCCGCAACTGGCAGATGGCTGTCGCAGCGCTGGTCGCGCTGCTGCACGACCTCGTGGTCACGGTCGGGGTCTACGCCGCTGTGGGCTGGGAGGTGACCCCGGCGACCGTCATCGGGTTCCTGACGATCTTGGGGTACTCGGTGTACGACACCGTCGTGGTGTTCGACAAGGTCCGCGAGAACACTGCCGACACCCTGTCCCAGATGCGCTACACCTACGCCGAGAAGGCGAACCTCGCGGTGAACCAGACCCTCGTGCGGTCGATCAACACCTCGGTCGTGGCGTTGCTGCCGGTCGGGGCGATCCTCGTCGTCGGGGCGTTCGTCCAGCACGCTGGGACGCTGCGCGACCTGGCTCTGGCGCTGTTCGTCGGTATGGCCATCGGCACGGTCTCGTCGGTCTTCCTCGCCACCCCGATGGAAGTGACGCTGCGCGAGCTCGAACGGCCGATCAAGGCGCACACCCGCAAGGTGCTCGCCGCCCGGGCGAAGGCCGCTGCCGCTCCAGGTCTGAGCGAAGAGGACCAGAAGGCTCTGGCCAAGGTCGGCCAGCTCCAGCCCGGTGCGCACCAGGGCCAGGCAGCCCAACCACGACGGAAGAAACGATGACCTCCACCAACGACGGCTCGGACCTGTCCTCCCGGATCGACCTGCTGCTGCGGCAGGTCCAGGACTTCCCCGAACCGGGGGTGCTGTTCCGCGACATCACCCCGCTGCTGGCCGACGGGCCAGCGTTCGCCGAGACGATCGAGGCTATCGCCGCGACCGCCACCACCCCGGTGGACCTGGTCGTGGGGATCGAGTCGCGTGGGTTCTTGCTGGCCGCCCCGGTGGCCACGGCGCTGGGCGTCGGGCTGGCGCTGGTCCGCAAAGCCGGCAAGCTGCCTGGACCGACCGTCTCGGAGAGCTACACGTTGGAGTACGGCACAGCGACAGTCGAAGTCCACCCGTTCACCGTGCCGAGCGGTTCGCGGGTCCTGGTCGTCGACGACGTGCTGGCCACCGGTGGGACCGCCGCGGCGTCTGTGCGCCTGCTGGAGCGGTGCGGCGCCCAGATCGTCCAGCTGACGTTCTTGATCGAGCTGTTGGACCTGCACGGCCGAGCGAAGCTGCCTGACGTACCGACCACCGCGCTGCTCGCTCTCGCGTAGTGGAGCGTCATCGCGACGACGCTCCACCAACCTTTCGCGAACAGTCCTTCGGTAGTCGCGGTTCGGCCGCGAGGACTTGCCAGGCTGCGTAGACTCGAACGTCCAACGTCTGGTTGCCGCCCGGACGACGGTGCCGGAGGAGGTGCAGATGGCCGAACGACCCGCTGACGACCTTTCTGTGGCCAGTCCGGACACCCAGCAGACCGCCGCAGCGCGGGTACGTTCGCGTCTGGCCCGTTTCGGCGGACGTTCCACCGTGGCGTTCCCCGCGATAGAACCGGTGCTCGCGGCGGTGCGCGACAACCATCCCAAAGCCGATATCGCGGTGATCGAGCAGGCGTTCGTCGTCGCCGAACGTGCCCACCGCAGCCAGCTGCGCAAGAG
>WRET01000054.1 GCA_009779195.1 Micrococcales bacterium | reverse complement strand
CCCACGAACGGTTCTTGCACGACCAGGCCTCCCGCCAGCGCAACGCCCACCTCGACGGCTTCGACGAGGGCCACGCCGAAGGGCTCGCCAAAGGCCACGCCGAAGGACTTACCGAAGGGCACGCCGAGGGGACAACATCGGCCATCCGCGATGTTGCACTCAACGCGCTACGGCTCGGGCTGACCTTCGAGCAGGTCCAGGCTGTCACCGGGCTCGACCCGGCGGAGATCGCCCGCCTCGCTGAGACCCTCGACACCTGAGTGTCGGGTCGTCGCCGAGCATCGACACCACGAAGGGCTTCACCGCCGAGGCACCCCTCGGCGCACCAACCACCATCCAGTCGTCCGACGGGCTGACCGGGCTCAGGGGGCTGGGGACACTGACGGTCCGTCGGAAGGGGCGGGGGTGGGAGCGGGTGCACCGCGGACGACTCCGCCGACGTCGTCGAGGAGCATGCGGGCTCGGTGGGCGAGCTCGATGGAGCACAGCAGGGCGTAGTGGGAGGCGACGATCTGGGAGACGGAAGTGAAATCGCGGCGTCCGCGGCTCAGGGAGTAGCTGATGACGGAGAACAGCATGCCGAAACCGGCGCCGATGAAGATAGCGGGGAACAGCAGGGGTTCGCCTGAGTCGCCCAGGAGGGAGAACAGCAGGCCGACGAACAGGCCGAACCACGCGCCGGACAGGGCACCACCGATGGCGACCCGCGAGTACGACAGGCGGCTGAGCACCCGTTCGACCATCTGCAGGTCTGTGCCGACGATAGTGACGTTCTGGACCGGGAACTCTTTGTCGGCCAGGTGGTCGACGGCCTGCTGGGCCGCGAGGTAGGTGTCGTACTGGGCGACCGTCTCGCCCTGCGGGAGGGTGGGGATACGGGACGGACGTGCTCTGCCAAGTGCCATCCCACGATCGTCCCCCACCCGCGCCGCCAGCGCCAAGACTCACGCGACCTGCTGCCAGCCACTACTCTTGTTTAGTGAACAGCGTGCCGAACCGGGTCTTCGTCGCCCGGCTCGCCGGGACGAAGGTCTTCGACCCTCTCGGCGACCAAGTCGGTCGGGTGCGCGACGTCGTCGTCGTGCTGCGGGCCGGTGGGCCGCCGGTGGTGGTGGGGCTCGTCGTGGAGGTTCCCGGGCGACGACGGGTGTTCGTCCCGATGACCAGGGTCACTGCGGTGAACCCAGGCCAGGTGATCACCACGGGGCTGGTCAACCTGCGCCGGTTCGAGGCCCGGACCTCTGAGGAGCTTGTCGTCGCCGAGCTGTTGGACCGCACCGTGGACCTGGTCGACGGCGGGCAGGCCGCTGTCGTGGACGTGGCGATCGAGCAGGACCGCACCGGCGACTGGCACATCAGCCAGCTGTTCGTGCGCGAGCGCCCCACCAAACCGTCGTTGCTGCGCCGCGCCGAGACCCGCACCGTGCCGTACGAAGCAGTGACCGGGCTGGCGCGCACCCGGGTCGGGCAGGCCGCTGACCTGCTGCTCGCCCAGTACGAGGACCTCAAACCCGCGGACCTGGCCGATGCTCTGCACGACCTGGAACCCACCCGCCGTGTCGAGGTCGCCCTGGCCCTGCACGACGAGCGCCTGGCTGACGTGCTCGAAGAGCTGCCCGACGACGACCAGGTCGAGATCTTGCGTGCCCTGGAACGTCGTCGCGCCGCCGACGTCCTGGAGGCCATGGAACCCGACGACGCCGCCGACCTGCTCGGTGAGCTGCCCGACGACCAGGTCGCTGAGCTGCTCGGGCTCATGGAACCCGACGAGGCCCGCGACGTGCGCCGCCTGCTGGCCTACGAGGACGACACCGCTGGCGGCATGATGACCACCGAACCGGTGGTGCTCGGCCCTGAGAGCACCATCGCCCACGCCCTGGCCACGGTGCGCCGCGCCGACCTCAACCCGGCGCTGGCCGCGCAGGTGTTCGTCACCCGTCCACCCTTGGAGACCCCGACCGGACGGTTCATCGGTGTGGTGCACCTGCAGCGGATGCTGCGCGAACCGCCGCACGAACCGCTCGGCAACGTCGTGGACACCGATATCGAACCGTGCGCGGCGTCCACACCGCTCATGGCGGTCACCCGTGAGCTCGCCGCGTACAACCTGCTCGCACTACCTGTCGTCGACGCGCAGCGGCGGCTGCTCGGTGTGGTGTCCGTCGACGACGTCCTCGACCACCTGCTGCCCGAAGACTGGCGAGAGATCGACGACGAACCGACCGAGGAGGTGAACTGTGGCTGACCGCCTCGACACCCCGCAGCACCGGCGCTGGCGTTGGCACTCCACCGGCGACTCTGACCGTTCTGGCCGCTGGTCAGAGGCGATCGCCCGGTTCTTCGGCACACCGGTGTTCCTCATCTGGCTAACAGTTTTCGTCGTGCTGTGGCTGGTGTGGAACACCTGGGGCCCTGACAACCTCCAGTTCGACTCAGCGTCCTTGGGGTTCACCGCGCTGACCTTGATGCTGTCGTTGCAGGCGTCGTACTCGGCGCCGCTGATCCTGCTCGCGGCGAACCGCCAGGCCGACCGCGACCGGGTCCAGGCCGAACAAGACCGCCAGGGAGCCGAACGCAACCTCGCCGACACCGAGTTCCTCGCCCGGGAGGTCGCCGCCCTGCGGATCGCGTTGTCTGAGGTCGCCACCCGCGACTTCGTCCGTTCTGAGCTGCGCGCGCTCCTGGAAGACCTCGACGACGAGAACCGGGCCACGGACCGCTCCCGGCGCTCGCGTCCCTAAGGTGAGGCGACCTCAGGCGGGGTGCATGGCCGAACACCCCCTACGCTGGGTCGCATGACCCTGCTTGACGACGTGCGTACAGCCCTGTCCACAGTGATCGACCCGGAGATCCGCCGACCTATCACCGAGCTGGGTATGGTCCGCTCGGTCGACGCCGACGACGGGGTGGTGCACGTCGGGATCGACCTGACCGTGGCCGGGTGCCCGATGAAAGACACCTTGTCGGCCGACGTGCGCGCCGCGGTCGCCGCGGTGGACGGGGTGCGCGAGGTTGTCGTGGAGCTCGGGGCCATGAGCCCTGAGCAGCGCGAACAGCTGCGCAACCAGCTACGCGGCGAAGCTGGCGAACCGGTCATCCCCTTCGCGCAGCCTGGTTCGACGACACAGGTCATCGCTGTCGCGTCCGGCAAGGGCGGGGTGGGAAAGTCGTCGGTGACGGCGAACCTCGCGGTGGCGCTCGCGGCGCGTGGGCTGGCTGTGGGGGTCGTCGACGCCGACGTCCACGGGTTCTCCATCCCCCGTATGCTCAGCGCCGACCGCGGGCCGACGAGCGTCGACAACATGCTCCTGCCCCCTGTCGTGCACCAGGTGAAAGTCGTGTCTATCGGCATGTTCGTCCCGCCCGGCCAGCCTGTGGTGTGGCGGGGACCGGTGCTGCACCGTGCCCTGCAGCAGTTCCTCACCGACGTGTTCTGGGGTGACCTGGACGTGCTGTTGCTCGACTTGCCTCCCGGCACCGGCGACATGGCCATCTCTGTGGCCCAGCTGCTGCCGACCTCACGCCTCCTGGTCATCACCACCCCTCAGGCCGCAGCCGCCGAGGTCGCCGAACGTGCTGGGGCGCTGGCCGCGGCCACCGGCCAGAACGTCATCGGGGTCGTGGAGAACATGTCGTGGCTCGAGCTTGCCGACGGTTCCCGTATGGAGGTCTTCGGCTCTGGTGGTGGCCAACGCGTCGCCGACAACCTCACCGCGACCCTGGGCACACCCGTCGCGCTGCTCGGCCAGGTCCCCCTCGACACCGCCCTGCGCGAGGCTGGTGACGCGGGCACCCCCGTCGTCCTGACCGCCCCCGACTCCCCCGCCGCCCGCGCCCTCACCGAGATCGCCGCGGCTGTGGCCGCACCCGAACCCCTGGCTGGCCGGCGCCTACCCATCACTCCTGTGTGAGACGACCTCGGCCGGGTCGCCGCTCGGTGTTGTCCGGTCAGATGTCGTAGGTGGCGACCATGGGGGCGTGGTCGGAGAAACGTTCGGCATAGCTGGGCGCTCGGTCGACGCGGGCGGCCACGGCGGTGCCGACGAACGCCGGTGAGGTGAACTGGTAGTCGATACGCCAGCCGGTGTCGTTGTCGAAGGCCCGGCCGCGCCACGACCACCAGGTGAACGGGCCAGGGCCTGGGCCGCCGAGGGCGCGTCCGACGTCGGTCCACGACATCTCGGTGGTCCAGCGGTCGAGCCAGGCGCGTTCTTCGACCAGGAAACCGGACTTGCCGATATTGCCTTTCCAGTTCTTGATGTCGACCTCGTGGTGGGCGATGTTGAGGTCTCCGCCGACGATGGCAGGTACCTGCCCCAGCTCGGTCATACGGGCGGTGACGTGCTCTAGGTAGGCGTACTTGGCGTCCAACGACGGGTGGTCGACCGACGCCGAGTGCAGGTACAGCGACACAAAACGCACGACGGTGCCACCGACGTCCACCCCGGCCTCGACCCACCGGCCCTGGTCGCCGCCCACACCGGTTCCCAGGCCCAGCCGTGGGTCCACCAGCTCGGAGCGGGCCGCCACCGCCACCCCGGCACGGCCGACCTCCTGCGCAGGTTCGTGGACGACGTGCCAGCCGTCGAGCAGCTCGGTGACGATGGCCGCGTCGGCCCGGACCTCTTGGAGCAGGAGCACGTCCGGTGCGGCGCTGGCCAACCAGCCGGCCATGTCCCGGCGGAACGCAGCCCGTATCCCGTTGACGTTGACGGTGGCGACGACGATCTGGGTCACAGCCCCATCCTGCCCGATCAGACCAGCTCGTGGTCGTCCAGGTTCATCGTCACCGGCGGCTGGACCGCCAGCGCCAGCGCACAGTCCCTGGTCGTCCTGGCAACCACCGGCACGGTGCGCCCGTCGGGAAAACGGACCGTCCACCAGCTGGCCCCACTCCAGGAAAGCGGGGTTGGGTCCGGACAGCAGGTCACGGTGAGGGTACGTGGACCGACGGCAAAACCGACCCCGGCCCATTTGAGCGCAGCCTCGCGGACCGCCCACGACCGGGCGCGGGCCTGCTCGTCGGTGCCGCAGTCTCGTTCGTCGTCGCTCATGGTCTTCACGAGCCAGGCGGTGTTGCGCTGGCAGTCCACGACATCGACCCCGATGGGACGCCCGGCGATCCCGGCCGCGACGTACGTGCCGTCGTGCGAGGCGGTCAGGTACGCGCCAGGGCCGCACGACGGGCGGCCGTCGGGTTCGTACCAGTGACGTGCCACCTGCCACCTGGTGCACAGCACCGACAGCAGACGGTCGGCCCCGAGGCTGCGGGCACGCTCAGGTGGCCGACGGCCGGACAGCACCTCGACCCGCGGGCACCAGTCCAGCGGGTCGTCAGGGGCAGGCCATCGGGCCGGCAGCTGTGCGACGAGGACGTCGACGCCGTCAGCCAACCGAACGCTCGGCGATCTCCACCACGTTCGCCAGGAGCATGGCCCGGGTCATCGGCCCGACACCGCCGGGGTTGGGTGACACCCAACCGGCCACCTCACGTACGTCGTCGGCGACATCACCAGCCACCTTGGACGTGCCGGAGTCCGGGTCGACCACCCGCGACACCCCCACGTCGATGGCCACCGCACCTGGTTTGACCATGTCGGCGGTGACGATCGAGGGCACACCCGCGGCTGCCACGACGATATCCGCGGCACGGGTGTGCGCCGCCAGGTCACGGGTGCCGGTGTGGGTCAGCGTCACTGTGGCGTTGACCGCCCGGCGTGTCAGCAGCAGCCCGATGGACCGGCCTACGGTCACCCCACGCCCGACGACCACGATGTTCAGGCCCTTGCCGTCACCGTCGCGCAACGCCACACCGTGACGGTCGAGCAGCTCGACGATCCCGCGCGGGGTGCACGGCAGCGGCGAGGCCAGCGGTTCGTTGACGCGCAGAACCAGGCGGCCCAGGTTCGTCGGGTGCAGCCCGTCAGCGTCCTTGGCGGGGTTGACGAGCTCGAGCACCCGGTTGGTGTCGATACCTTTGGGCAACGGCAGCTGGACGATGAACCCGGTGCAGGCAGGGTTGTCGTTGAGCCGGTGCACCGCGGCCTCGATATCGGCCTGGGTAGCCTCGGCGGGCAAGACTTCGCGGATCGAGGCCAAGCCGACCTGCTCGCAGTCACGGTGCTTACCTGCGACGTACAGCTGCGAACCTGGGTCGTCGCCCACGAGCAACGTGCCCAGCCCGGGGTGGACCCCCTTGTCCGCGAGGGCCTGGACCCGGGTGCGCAGCTCGTCCTTGATCGCGGCGGCAGTGGCTTTGCCGTCGAGAAGACGTGCGGTCATCCCTGGTCCGCCGACTGCTCGAACGCCAGCACCTGGTACAGCGGGAACTGCTGGGCCAGCGCCGCGGTACGCGCCCGCAGCGACTCCACGTCCACGTCGTCAGACAGCACCGCCCCGCGCACCCGGTCCCGCCGTGCGCCGGCCGCCGCCACAGCGCCGTCGACGAGCGCGGTGGCGATGACGTCGGCGATCTCGGCGAACTGCTCGTCGCCGAACCCGCGGGTGGCCAGCGCCGGGGTGCCGATCCGCAGGCCGGACGTGACCATCGGCGGACGCGGGTCGTTGGGCACCGCGTTGCGGTTGACGGTGATCCCGCACTCGTGGAGCAGGTCTTCGGCGGCGCGGCCGTCGATCGCCGAGTCACGCAGGTCGACCAGCACCAGGTGCACATCAGTGCCACCAGAGCGCACACAGATACCGGCGGCGCTGACGTCGGGGGCGTTGAGGCGTTCGGCGAGGATCTTCGCGCCGCGCACCGTACGTTCTTGCCGTTCACGGAACGCCGGGGTCGCAGCGATCAAGAACGCCACGGCCTTCGCCGCGATGACGTGCATCAACGGGCCGCCTTGCTGCCCGGGGAACACCGCAGAGTTGATCTGCTTGGCGATGTCGGGGTCGTTGGTCAAGATGAACCCTGACCGCGGCCCGCCGAGCGTCTTGTGCACCGTGGACGACACGACGTGCGCGTACGGCATCGGTGACGGGTGCAGCTTCGCGGCGACCAGCCCGGCGAAGTGCGCCATGTCGACCCACAGGTACGCGCCCACCTCGTCGGCGATCTCGCGGAACCCGGCGAAGTCCAGCTGCCGGGGGTAGGCAGACCACCCGGCGATGATGACCTTCGGACGGTGCTCGTGCGCCAGGGTCCGCACCTGGTTCATGTCGATACGCGACGTCTCCGGGTCCACACCGTAGGCGACGACGTCGTACAGGCGGCCGGAGAAGTTGATACGCATCCCGTGGGTCAGGTGCCCGCCCTGGTCGAGGGCCAGGCCGAGGATCTTGTCGCCAGGACGGGCCAGCGCGTGCAGCACCGCGGCGTTGGCCGTAGCGCCCGAGTGCGGCTGGACGTTGGCGAACTGGGCTCCGAACAGCGCTTTGGCACGGTCGATGGCGATCTGCTCGGCCACGTCGACCACTTCGCAGCCGCCGTAGTACCGACGGCCGGGGTATCCCTCGGCGTACTTGTTGGTCAGCACTGACCCTTGGGCCTGCAGCACGGCCAGGGGTACGAAGTTCTCGCTGGCGATCATCTCCAGCGTCTGGCACTGGCGGGCAAGCTCGTCTTCGAGGACGACAGCGATCTCAGGGTCGAGCAGCTCGATGCTCGTTTCCATCAGGTCGTCAAAGATGGGGGGCTGCTGTTGGGGCTGGCTCTCGGTCATGGCCACTCCTGTCGTGGGCTGGCGGCGACCAGCCTGGTGGTGACCTGCGGGCCCAGGCGTGCGGCCCATGGTCTGGTGCGTGCCGCTCCCCGGTGGTGCTCCACCTTCCCGGGCCCGGCCCGGTCCGCCAGTCGCGGCAGGGCAAGCCTAGCAACCCCCTCGTGCCCTGGTGCACCCAATGTGCTGGTCGTGCTGGTGCTCGCACCCGACGCTCGCGAAAAGAGCAGAGATCGAGCACCGAGCCGCACCACCACAACCCGGCAGGTTTTTTGGGCGTGCGCACATACGCCGTCCTCGACGATGGCTGGAACGATGGGGGCCATGACCGCCGACGAGCTCCAGGTCCGCATCATCGCCGACGCCGACGCCGGCGAGCTGTTCACGCTGCGCCGCGCTGCGTTCGTGACCGAGGCCCAGCAGTACGACGATCCGCGCATCCCCCCACTGACCCAGACGCTCAGCGAGCTCAAGGACGACCTCGGCCGAGACGACGTGATCACCCTGGGCGCGTGGTCAGGCCCGCGTCTGGTCGGGTCGATCCGGGTGCTGCTGGAAGAGGGCAGGGCCACGCTGGGCCGGTTCGCCGTCGCCCCGGACCTGCAAGGTCGGGGTATCGGTTCGCGCCTGCTCATGGAGATCGTGCCGTACCTGCCCGACGGCACCAAGGAGATCTGGGTGTTCACCGGCCGCGACTCGTTGCAGAACCTCACCTTCTACGCCTCACGGGGCTACGAGCTGCAGCACAACCAGCGCGTCGGCGACCTCACCTTCGCCTACCTACGCCGGATCCTGGGCGAGAAGCAGGACCTGGTGTAGCTGTACGGGGGTGCCCGGCTGTACGGGGGTGCCGGCTGTCTGGTCTGCTCACGCACTCGTCCTGGTTGACGGTCTCGTCGAGAACCAGGTGCTGGTGCGACGGCAGGCGGTCGTGACGGGCCAGGTACGCACGTCAGCGGCATTATCACGTCGGTACGCACGTGCGGTGCCACTGCCCTCCTCCGCCAAGCGGAGCGCACCGCCTGACGAGCCTCTCTTGTGCCCTGAATTGGGAGACGCACCCCGGGCGATGCGGAGCGGGGGGCAATGATAACGCCTCGGTCAACAAAGATCAAGGTCCTGCGGCAAAGAAGTTTGGTGAAGTTTGCGCCTCAGGCGTCCAAGGCAGGTTCTGACCGGTTCTTCGTCCCCTTACGGTGGTGGCACAAGTGATTTGTGGTGCTGGCAGACGGCGGCCCTGCTAAACGCGCTTGACTTCGGTTCTCGTGGTGCGTAGGGTGATCGAACTGACGTTGAGTCGTGTAGTAGTCACACGCCGACGGGCATGTCGCTGCTGAAGATGTCGTCGAATGAAGTTCGTCGGGTCCGGTCGTCGAGGAAGCTCATCGGGTCCGGTCGTCTAAGAAGAAGCTCATCGGGTCCGGAATGAGTTTCTATACCTTGGTTGTGCACTGGTTGGTCGACACTCTGTCGACGGCAGTGTCGAGGAAGAAAGTTGTGACGCCATGGAAAGCATTGCTGGCCTACTCGAGTCGGCGGGAAAGTCTGATGCGACGATCACCTTCATCGACGGAGGGAAAGCGTCGGAGCTCACCTATAACAACTTGCTGGCCGTGGCGCAGGAGACGGCAGACAGATTGGTGTCGGACCTGGGACCAGGGCGTCAGTGCGTTATCGCCTGCGACCAGAACGCGGCCTTCGTGAAGCAGTTCTGGGCGTGCATGATCGCTGGGTGGCAGGCCGTGATCGTCCCGTTCCCCTCGACGAGCCAGACCGCGGCGCTCCTGGGCGCCGTGATGGCCCAGCACCCTCGCCCTGTCGTGGCCACCTCGTCGGCCGCCGCGGCCCGGGCCCTGGTCGCCGCCGGGGTCGGTGCCGACGACCTCAGCATCGACGACATATCGTTCGTCCTTCCTCGGGCGGACAGGTCTGCCGCGGTCGCCAGCCCGACGGCTCCCGTCGTCCAGTACTCGTCAGGGTCGACCGGGATGCCCAAGGGTGTGCTCCTGAGCACAGAGAACGTCCTGCACACGGTCGGTGTCGTCAACGACAGGCTCGCCGTCACCCCGGACGACTGTTCGTACACCTGGTTGCCGCTGACACATGTGTTCTCCCTCTTCGGGTTCCACGTGACGGCGGTGGCCCTCCACGCCAACCAGACGATCCAGCGCACCTCGGACTTCCTCTTCGACCCCCTGTCGTGGATGGACGAGGTGTCGCAGCGCAGGATCACCGTGACCGGGTCGCCCAACTTCGGCTACCAACACTTCCTGCGGGCGGCGGCGGCAGCGAGACAGGGCGGGCAGGACCGTGCCTGGGACCTGCGCCGGCTGCGGGCCGTCGTCAACGGCGCCGAGGACATATCGGTCGAGCTCGCTGCGCGGTTCGAGGGCGCGCTCGTTCCTTTCGGCGCCCGCCGGGGCCTGATCATGCCGGCCTACGGCATGTCGGAGGCGACGGTGGCAGTGACGACCGCCGCCCCCGGGGCTCCGATCATCCATCAGCGTTTCGGCCGGTCCTCTTTGTCGATCGGCGACCGCGCGGTCTTGGCGGACGAGCGCGGCGCAGGCACGGTGGAGATCGCCTCGGTCGGCACACCGCTGGACGGGCTGTCGGTGCGGCTGACCGACGGCGACGGGACGGTTGCCGACGGCACAGTGGGCCAGATCGAGATCTGCGGACCCCAGGTGTCGCCCGGGTACCACGCCGACGCCTCGCACAGCTCGTTGACACCGGACGGGTGGTTGCAGACCGGTGACGTCGGGGTGAGGCTCGACGGCGAGCTGTACATCCTCGGCCGGGTGAAGGACATGCTGGTCGTCAACGGCGTGAACTACTGGCCGGACGACCTGGAGAACGTCCTGGTCACCGCGCTCCCGGCGCTTCGCGGGCGCGTCGCGGTGGTGGCTGGGCCCAACGAGGAGGAGCAGACCGAAGAGGTCGTCGTGTGCGTCGAGCAGGGCGAGACCGACCCGGACGACCTCCCAGGAGAACCTGCGATCCGGTCGGCGATAGCCGCCGCGGCCGGGCTCCGTGTCGGCCGGGTGGTCCGGGTTCCCGAGCTTCCCCGGACGCAGAGCGGGAAGGTCCGCCGGTTCCTCGTGCGGCAGTCGTTGCTCCCGCAAGAACCGCAGCCGGCCTCGGGCGGGGATGAATGACAAGGAAAGACTCCGTCCGTGGTACCGAAGCACGAGGGATGTGAACGGGTGAAAAAGAACAGCGACAAGATTGCCGTCGTCGCGGTCGCAGCACGGTGCGCCGGTGCCGACGACGTCGACGAGTTCGAGAACCTTCTCGACAGCTGCCGCCCGCAGTTCTGCGAGGCGCCGCCGAGTCGCTGGCAGGACCCGTCGGTGCCGTTGGCAGAGTTTCCCGACGCGCTCTGGAAGTCGTATTCGAACGTGATGGCCCCCATCAGCGACCCTTATGAGCTTGACGGGTTCCAGTTCCGAATACCGCTGCCGAGGCTGAAACGGATGGATCCTCAGCAGCGCCTGGTGATCAATCTTGCCGCCCAGCTGTTCGGCGGTGTCGACGAAGAACACATGCGTCGCGGTGAGACGGCCACAGTTATCGGGGTTAGCTCGACCGACTACCGTGGGATCGCTGCCTGGCCGGTCATGAACCAGATGATGCTGGGCCTGTCGCGCGAAACCCTCTCCCCCAGCACCGCCCAGGATCTGGCGGAGGCCGAGAGCCGGATCGAGCCGACGGGTGCCCACTCCATGCCCGGGGTGATGACCAACATGATCGCCACGTGCGTCGCCTCGGCGTTCGACCTGACGGGCCCAGCTTTTACCATCGACGCGGCGTGCGCGTCAGGGCTGGCTGCCGTGGACATCGGCTGTCTGCTGCTGCGCAGCCGCCGGGTGGACTCGTGCGTCGCCGGGGGCGTCTATGTCGCCCTGACACCCGAGCCGTTGGTGGGGTTCTCGGCGGTCGGTGCGGTGTCGCCGTCAGGTCGGTGCGTGCCGTTCGAGCAGTCGGCGGACGGGTTCGTGCTCGGAGAAGGAGCCGGTCTGGTCCTGCTGAAGAGGCTCGACGACGCCCTGGCGGACGGCGACGACGTCCTGTGCGTCATCGACGGTGTCGGCAGCTCCAACGACGGGCGCGCGAGCGGTGTGATGACACCGACACGGGAGGGTCAGGTCAAAGCGGTCCGCGATGCGTGGGCGCAGGCTGGCCTGCCGCTGGACACGGTCGACGCGATCGAGGCCCACGGCACCGGAACGGTCGTCGGCGACGCCATCGAGCTCGAAGCGATCTCCGAGGTGTTCGGCACGTCGGGCCGCCGTGTCCCGATCGGTTCGCTGAAGGCGATCGTCGGGCACACCATGGCTGCCGCGGGGGTGCTGTCGCTGATCAAGGTGGTCCTGGCCGTGCGACGCGGCACGTGGTTCTCCCAGCCGTCGCCCGGGCCAGGCTCGTGGAACGAGCGCCTCGACCGCGACGCGTTCTACCTGCCGACCGGGCTCGAGCCGGTCGCTCCGGTGCGCCGGGCCGCGATGAACTCCTTCGGTTTCGGCGGGACCAACTACCACGCGATCCTCTCGTCCTTGGAGGCGGTCCATGACCCTGCCTGAGATACCGCTGTTCGCCTCAGGTGGCACACCCGAGGAGCTGACGGACTCGTGCGTGCGCACGGCGACCACGCTGACCTCGGTGGGCCAGGACGCCGACGAGCGACAGGTGCTCGAAGACCTGTGCGCGCACACCGCGCTGGCCACCCACGGCAGGTACCGCGCGGTGGTCCTGGCCGACAACGTCGCCACCGCCGCGAGCCGGCTGGAGGCTGTCGGCCGGGCGGACACGGACCAGCATCTGACGCTGCGGTCCGACCGGATGGCGCACGGATCGGTGACTGGCGACGAGAAGGTCGCGTTCCTCTACCCGGGCCAAGGGGGGCAGTGCCTGGCAGAGACCGCCGAGATCGCAGCGGTCTGCCAACGGTACGCCGCGCAGGTGCGTGACCTGGAAAACCAGTACGGCGACGCCCGGGTTGTCGAGGCGCTGTCGTCGGCATGGCCGGACCGCTCAGGGTCCCTCGACGTGACCGGGACCGCTGTCGCCCAGCCGATGCTCGCGGTCGTGGCCATGGCGATGACCGACCTGCTGGTCGCGTCCGGGGTGCGCCCGACGGTGGCCGCGGGGCACAGCGTCGGCGAGTTCGGTGCGCTCTACGCCGCGGGGGCGCTCACCGCGTCTGACGTGGTCACGGTGGTGCGTGAACGGGTCGGCTGCATGACCGGAGCAGTCCAGGGCACCGCGATGATGGCCCTGGCCGGGGACCCGCACACCTGGAGCGAGCTTGTCGACTCCATGCCCGAGGTGCATCTGGCCTGCGAGAACTCCACGGGCCAGGTCGTCGTCGGGGGGCAGCGCAGCGCGCTGGAGGCCCTTGCCGCCGATCTGGCACCGACCGGGACGAGGTGCCACATGCTGTCGAACGAAGGCGCGTTCCACACGCCGCACTTCGACGAAGCCGAGGTGAGGTTCCGTCAGCGGGTCGGTGAGTCGGGAATCACCGGCACACCCCAGCTGTCGGCGACGCTGGTCTCTTCGGTCTCCGGCGAGACCGTCGCCACCGGCGCCGAGGGACTCGATCTCGTGCTGCACCAGATCAGCAGCCCGGTGAAGTTCACCAGCGTCCTGCGGCACCTCGGCCAGACCGCTCCCGACGTGGTGGTCCAGATGAGCGGCGGGACGTTCCTGCTGTCGTGGACACAAGGCGTCCCCGGTCTCGAACGGTGCGTCAAGATCGGGTTCGGCGGTCCGAACGCCACCGCGCGCAGCTTGGCGACGACGGTGGGCCAGCTGTTCTTGTCGGTGCGCGACTTCAGCCCGGCGGTCGTCTACGGCGGTATCGGCGTCGCCAGCCGCGCGGTGCGCAGCGTCCCGCCCTTGCACAGCGTCCTGGACACCTCGGACCGTCGAGACCACCCAGGCCAGATGCTGCTGCGCCGCCGCATGGTCAAGGCCATGGACCCGCAGGTCTCGTTCGACGCCCCCGAGCCGGCTCCGGTCGACCACCACAGCGTCTTAGGCAGGCCAGCTGGGGTGTCGACCCCTCATCACGGAGTGTCGCACCGATCGGGCCTGGCCACCGGGGTGCTCGCCGTGATCGAGCGGCAGAACGAGGTGATCACGGCCCTCATGGGTCCGCACGGCACCGCCGATCGCAGCGCGGCTGCACAGCCAGACGAGACGTGACAGGCCACCGAGCCAGCAGCTGACGACCAGGTCGTTCTCGTGCCCCGAGCACGAGAACGAGAAAGAGAGAGGAAATCTACGTGACGCACAGGACGCAAGAGCTGTCCCACCTGAACGACGAGGTCGCTGACCGGGTTCTGACGATCTTCGACCGCCAGAACGCCCTCATCGCCTCGCTCCTCGAGGGGGGAGACGCTCTGGTGGGCTTGGTGCCCGAGGCTGTGGCGCTGGCCGCCACAGGGCCGTCGAACGGTGGCGGACCAGTCGCCGAGCCTGCTGTCGCCGAGCCCGGGACTGGCGGCTCCGAGCCGACACCGGACCCGGGCCTGAGCCGTGACGACGTGCGCGCGAAGGTCGTGGCTGTGCTGAGCGAGAAGTCCGGCTACGCGCCCTCAGAGCTGAGCGACGGTATGGAGCTCGGTCCCGAGCTCGGGCTCGACTCGCTGATGCTGGGCAACGTCGTGGTGTCGCTGTCTCACGAGTTCACCGAGTGGGACGTGCGCGAGGTCGTCCCCGGCGATCTGCGCACGCTCGGCGACCTTGTCGACTCCGTCGCGGGGGCCGACGTCCCGCAGGCCGCTGCCCCTGCCGCTCCCCCAGCCCCAGCTCCGGCTCCGGCCGCGACGCCCGGGTCGAGCGCTGGACCCGGCAACGAGCCGAAACCGGTCGAAGACCGGACACCGATCGACCAGCTCGCCGAGGCCACAGAACTCCTCGAGCGCCTCGACCACCCGCCGATCGAGGTGTCCCGGTCCCCGTACTACATCGGCCATGCCGGGAACGTCGCCGACCAGACGGTCATCGACGGGCGGAGCTATATCAGCTTCAGCTCTTACAACTACCTCGGGCTGACCGCCCACCCGGTCGTCCAAGCGGCTGCCACGGACGCCGTGGCGCAGTACGGCACCTCGGTGTCGTCCGCGCGCATCCTCTCCGGGAACCGGCCGATCCACGACCAGCTGGAACAGGCCATCGCGGCACTGGTCGGTGCGCAGGACGCAGTGACCCTGGTCGGTGGTCACTCGACGAACACGAGCATCATCCCGCACCTGTACGGCGAGAAAGACATCATCTTCTACGACTCGCTGGTGCACGACAGCATCCAGCAAGGGATCAAGGCGTCCGGTGCGGTCCGTCACGCGTACGGGCACAACGATCTCGCGGTACTGAAGGCCGGGCTTACCGCGCGACGGCACCGTTTCCGCCGGGCGCTGATCGTGACCGAGGGCCTGTTCTCGATGGACGGCGATATCCCGCCCCTGGCCGACCTGGTCGAGCTGAAGTCCGCGTTCGGTGCACACCTGATGGTCGACGAGGCGCACAGCATCGGAGTCCTCGGGCCCCGAGGCGGCGGTATCTGCGACGAGACCGGTGTCTCCCCGGACGATGTCGACATCCTCATGGGAACCTTGTCCAAGAGCCTGGCCAGCTGTGGCGGCTACATAGCCGGCCACCGTGAGTTCATCCGCTACCTGCAGTACTCCCTGTCTGCGGTGGTCTTCAGCGCGGGCATGACACCGGCGAACACGGCGAGCGCGCTCGCGGCGGCCGCGGTGCTGTCGGCCGAACCTGACAGGCTCGAACGCCTGCGGGACAACGCGACCCACTTCCTCGACGGCGCCCGCCAGCGAGGCATGAACGTCGGGCCGGCCATCGGTGCGGCCGTGGTCCCGGTGATCCTCGGCGACTCCATGGTGGCCGTCCGGGTCGCCGACGAGCTGTTCCAGCGAGGGATCAGCGTGAACCCGATCATCTTCCCGGCAGTGCCGGAGTCCCTCGCACGGCTGCGGTTCTTCATCACGGCCGACCACACGCACGACCAGCTCGACA
Organism: Micrococcales bacterium; assembly: GCA_009779195.1. Classification (GTDB taxonomy): domain Bacteria; phylum Actinomycetota; class Actinomycetes; order Actinomycetales; family Cellulomonadaceae; genus Cellulomonas. The sequence continues at coordinate 7,776 of WRET01000054.1, read as the reverse complement.
CTGCGCTCGACGCGACTGCACAGGTCGTCCAGGATGTCCTCGGGCACGTCCCAGCCACGGTCGGCGGGGTCTGACCTTGACGGCGACGGGCACGAGCGGGCGCATCAGCGGTGCGGTCGTCGGCAAGACCTGGTTGCTCGGCCGGACCTCGCGCCGGCCGAGCCTGACCGGCCGGCTGGTGACGGCGTCCGGACGCCGTCAGTTGATGTGATGGCCCCTACTCGCCCTGCTCGCTCCAGGCACGACCGCGAACTGTCCACCGCCGATCTCGGCGGCCGGTGGCGTCGCACCCTGCGCTCACCGCAGCTCGTCGGCATCACCGCGACCCCGCTCGCGACGATCCTCGTGCTGGGGGTGCTGTTCGCCGGTGCGCTCACCGTGCCCAGCACAGTGCCCAGCGTCGAGAGCTACCGTTCCTTCCTGGTCGCTGGCGTGGCCGTGCAGGTCGCGCTGACGTGCGTCGGACCGACTTTGCTCGCTGTCGCCGCCGGTCGGCGTTCGGGTCTCGTCGTGACCTTCCGAGACATGGTCGCTCAGGTCGTCGCCGACATCGCCTCGGCCGCGGCGATGCTGGGGCTGGTCGTCGTCGTCGCCGTGACGATCGGCTGGCGCCCGGAGGGCACGTCGGTCCAGATGCTGCTCTCCTGGGTGCTGCTGCTCGCTCTCTACGGTGCGACAACCTGGTTCGGGATCGCGCTGGGGATGCTGGTCTCGAACCCCAAGGCTCTGCGCCCGATCGGCATCCTGGCTCTGCTGGTGCTCACCTTCGTCTCCAATGCCTTCGTCTCGCCGGACAACATGCCGGCAGGCCTTCGACAGGCCGCCGAGTGGAATCCGCTCAGCGCTGTCGCGACGACGTGCCGAGAGCTCTGGGGAAACCCGACGGGAACCCAGTCGCAGTCGTGGCCAGCGACCCACCCCCACCAGATCGCGGCCGTCTTCGTCGCCGCGCTGACTGTCGTGGCAGTGATGATCGCATCGGTTGCCGCGTGGCACTCCGCGCGACGCCCCGCGCGCCCCCTCCCCACCAAGACGGACAGCGGGAAAGCGGGAAGGAACCCCACGCTGCGCGTCGCCCGGGCCAGCGCCCGCCACCCCGTGCTGGCGGTCGGCGGCTGGCTGGTGCTCGTCGGTCTGTGCGTCGGGGCCGGCCAGATGCTCGGCCTGGTCTCGGCAACCCCGATCGACCTGGGCTCTGGGGACTCTGGCCGGGCTGCCGAGCTGGCCCAGGAAGCCGGACTGACCGAGGCCGCCGCCGAGTACGTGCTGATCGGTCCTGCTGGAGGCGGCACCTCAGACCCGGCGAAGCTCCAGGCCGCCGCCGCCGACCTCGCCCAGGCGCTCGCCCGTCACGACCAGGTCGACCAGGTCGGCCAGCCCATCCCGAACCCGGACGGCACCTGGCTCCTGCTGTCGCTGACCCTGAAAGGCGATCCGCAGACGGCCTACGAGCGGGTAGATCCTGTCCGCGACGTGACCGCACGGGTGGCCGCGAAGCACCCCGGCGTCACCGTCGAGCAGACCGGTCAGGCGTCGATCAGGGCCGGGAACGTCGACCAGCTCGACAAGGACATGCTCATCTCCGAGGTGCTGAGCATCCCGATCACCCTGGCTGTGCTCATCATGGTCTTCGGTGCTTTCGTCGCCGCAGTCGTGCCGGTCGTCCTGGCGCTGACCGCGGTCGCCGGTGCGACGGGCCTGTCGATGGTCATCTCCCACGCGGTTCCCGACTCGGGCCTGACGTCGAACATGATCTTGCTGATCGGGATGGCCGTCGGTGTCGACTACTCGCTGTTCTACCTCAAGCGCGAACGGGAAGAGCGTCGCCTGGGTGCCGATTCGCGCAGCGCTATCGAGAAGGCCGCCGAGACGTCGGGGCATGCGGTGGTGTTCGCCGGAAGCTCGGTGATCGTCTCGCTGGCCGGGCTGTACCTCGCCAACGACACGATGTTCATGTCGTTGGCATGGTCGGCGATCCTGGTCGTGGTGGTCGCGGTGCTGGGGTCGCTCACCGTGCTGCCTGCGCTGCTGGTGCTGTTCAGCAGGTTCCTGGACCGGCCCCGGGTGCCGCTGGTGTGGCGGCTGACCAACCAGACCGAGAACCGTGAGCCCCGGCTGTGGCCGGCTCTGCTACGGCCGAGCCTGGCTCACCCGGCGGCGACCATGCTGGTGACGATCCTGGCTCTGCTGGCGGCTGCAGCGCCGGTCCTGTCCATGAAGCTGGCCGCCCAGCCCACGACGGAGCTTCCGGACAAGATCCCTGCCGTCGCCTCGCTGCACACGATGAACGACAAGTTTCCCCAGGTCGGCTCGTCCTTCGTCGTCGTGGTCCGGGCACCCCAGGCCCAGTCGGACACGGTTCGTGCTCGCCTGACCGATCTTGCCGCGCAGCAGTCTGCCAACGTGGGGACGCAGGTCGTGGTGCTCACCTCTGCCGACGGGAGAACCTCGACGGTCACCATCGTGTCCGCGGTCGACGCGACCTCCGACGCCGCCGAGGCCTACCTTCTCAGGCTGCGCCAGACCCTGGTGCCCCATGCGCTGCGCGGCGTGCCCGTCACCGAGGCGGTCGTCGGGGGGACCACCGCGGACGACTACGACTTCGCCCAGAACATGCGGTCCAGGCTGCTCTGGGTCGTCGGGTTCGTCCTGCTGTTCAACCTGGTGGTGATGGCCACGACCTTCCGCTCCGTGGTCGTCGGGTTCGCCACGCTGGCGATGAACCTGCTGTCCACGGGTGCGGCGTTCGGCGTGCTCGCCGTGGTCTTCCAGCACCACTGGTTCGACACGCTGCTGGGGTACACCACAACCGGGAAGGTCATCTCCTGGGTCCCGCTGTTCCTGTTCGTCATCCTCGTCGGGCTGTCGATGGACTACCACGTGTTCGTGCTGAACCGGGTCTACGAGACGGCGCAGGCCGGAGCCACCCACCGCGACGCGGTCCGTGAGGGGATCATCCGCTCGGCGGGCGTGGTCACCAGCGCGGCGGTCGTCATGGTCGTGGTGTTCACCCTGTTCGGCATCCTGTCCAGCTTCCAGGACTTCGTCCAGCTCGCCCTGGGCCTGACTGTCGCGGTGCTTGTCGACGTCATCGTCGTGCGGGGCTTCCTGCTGCCTGCCACTCTCCTGGTCACCGGCCGGTGGGCGTGGTGGCCCGGTCCCTTGTTCCGGGCCCTCCGACAGCGCCCAGCCGTCCAGTCCGAGCCTGTCAGCCAGTCTGCTCCCGAGCCCCAGCCGTCTTCTGCTTCTGAGCCGTCTTCTGCTCCTGAGCCGTCTACTGTTCCTGAGCCGTCTACCGCTCCCGAGCCATCTTTTGCTCCTCCCGTTCCTAGGCCGTCTCTTGCTCCTCGGCCCTCTCGTGCTCCTAGGCCGTCGCCTGCTCCTCCGGTTCCTCGGTCGTCTCCTGCTTCTAGGCCCTCTCGTGCTCCTAGGTCGTCTCCTGCTCCTAGGTCATCTCCTGCTCCCAGGTCGTCCCCTGCTCCCAGGTCCTCTCCGGCTCCCAGGTCCTCTCGTGCTCCTAGGCCGTCGCCTGTTCCTCCGGTTCCTCCTGCTCCTAGGTCCTCTCGTGCTCCTAGGCCGTCGCCTGTTCCTCCGGTTCCTCCTGCTCCTCAGTCCTCTCCCGCTCCCCAACCGTCTCGTGCTCCCAGGCCTTCTCCTCGGCCGCACCCTGCGATCTGGTCGCGCCCCGCACAGACGCAGGTCTGGCCGACGTCCGGTCCCCCAGGCGTCGCTGCTCCCAGCACCCGGGGGGACAGCGTCTCGAAGGAGCGGACTGGAACGGCCTCGCGGCAGCACCAGCCACAGGCACGTGGCCGGTGGTCCGCGAGGCCTGACGTGGACGCGACCCCGGTTCGCGGTACGTCCAAGGTTCCCGTCGACTGAGTCTTGGTCCCGTCGTTCATGCGTCCTTGAGAGCGCGCAGCCGGAAGGGAAGGTCGTCGACGGCGCTGTCGTCGACCTCGACCAGCTTGTCGCGGGACCTCGCTCCGCAGACCAGGCGAACGTGGCGGCGCCGTACCCCGAGCGCGTCGGCCAGGGCTTTCAGGGTGGCCTCGGTGGCGGCGCCGTCGACGGCCCGTGCGGTGACGGTGACCACCAGCCGGTCGTCGCCGTAGACGCCACCCGCCCGGGTGTGCGAGGCACCCGGGCGGACGCGAACAGCAACCCTCATCGGGCGATCAAGCCCCGTACCAGATCAGGCCCTCAATCAGATCAGGCCCAGTGCCCTCACGGCGTCGCGTTCCTCGGCGAGCTCGGCGACAGAGGCGTCGATCTTGCCGCGGGAGAACTCGTCGATCTCCAGGCCGGGGACGATCTGCCAGTCTCCACCGGTGGACGTGGCCGGGAACGAGGAGATCAGGCCCTCGGGCACGCCGTACTCACCGTGGGAGACCACAGCGGCGCTGGTCCAGTCGTCGGCCGGGGTGCCCAGCGCCCACGAGAAGATGTGGTCGACAGCCGAGCTGGCCGCGGACGCCGCCGACGACGCTCCACGCACCTCGATGATCTGCGCGCCACGCTTGGCGACCGTGGGGATGAAGGTGCCCTTGGCCCAGGCGTCGTCTGCGATGACGTCGAGAGCCGGAGCCCCGCCGATGGTGGCGTAGCTCAGGTCGGGGTACTGGGTGGCTGAGTGGTTGCCCCAGATGACGAGCTTCTTGATATCGGTCAGGGCAGCACCGGTCTTCTCGCGCACCTGCGCCAGGGCCCGGTTGTGGTCCAGGCGGGTCATGGCCGTGAAGCGCTCGGCCGGCACGTCCGGGGCGTGCGCGGCGGCGATGAGCGCGTTGGTGTTGGCGGGGTTCCCGACCACCAGCACACGCACGTCGTCAGCAGCACCAGCGTTGATCGCAGCACCCTGCGGGCCGAAGATCCCACCGTTGGCTTCCAGCAGGTCACCGCGTTCCATACCGGCGGTGCGCGGACGGGCGCCGACAAGCAGCGCGACGTTCACGCCGTCGAACGCCTTGTTCGCGTCGTCGGTGATGTCGCAACCGTCGAGCAGCGGGAACGCCGAGTCTGCCAGCTCCATGGCTACCCCCTCAGCAGCCTTGAGCGCTGGCGGGATCTCAAGCAAGCGCAGACGAACCGGCTGGTCGGGGCCGAGCAGCTGCCCCGACGCGATCCGGAACAGCAACGCGTACCCGATCTGGCCTGCAGCACCAGTGACAGTCACGACGGCGGGGGTCTTTGACACGGGGACACTCCTTGGGTCGGAAAGATGGACGAGCACACCGTCGGGCGGCCCACTACGAACCTACCCCCGTCAGCACTTCATAGCCACGGCCGCCACGGCAGAAGAACCAACATCCTGCACCGCGTGCATCGATTCTCTTTGTGCGCGACCGATCAGCGTCCTTGGTCATCCCGGTAGTCTCTGCGAGACCGTGAACCAATATATGAGACAGCGGGATGTGCAGGTGACAACAGGGGCGGGGGCACGCTACTCTCGCGGGCATGGCTGCACCGTCGCTCGTACTTGAAAGGCGCGTAGGTTGACCTAGGGTCGCCCGCGCGCCAGCCCCTCGTCCGCCCGGGTCCGGGCCGAGGGGCTTCGTCGTGTCTAGGCCCGTGTCGCGGCATTGCCGCTCGTCGACGTGAAACCCCTCACCTCAGGAGTTACTGATGGCCTCCGGCCCCACTCCGGCTCCGCCCCGCTCCGCGCCACGCGCGAACGCTGCGGCGCCGAACCCCGCCCCTGCTGCTGCCACCGTGCACGAGACGATGACTGGTTCCCAGTCGATCGTGCGGTCGTTGGAGATGCTGGGTGTCAAGCACATCTTCGGCATCCCCGGCGGGACGATCCTGCCGACTTACGACCCGCTCATGGACTCGTCCATCCGCCACTACCTGGTGCGCCACGAACAGGGCGCCGGGCACGCCGCGACCGGGTACGCGCATGTGACCGGCAAGGTCGGCACGTGTATCGCCACCTCCGGTCCGGGTGCGACGAACCTGGTCACAGCCCTGGCGGACGCCAACCTCGACTCGGTCCCCGTGGTCGCCATCACCGGGCAGGTCGGTGCGTCGCTCATCGGCACCGACGCCTTCCAGGAGGCTGACATCGTCGGGGTGACCATGCCGATCACCAAGCACTCGATCCTGGTCAAGGACCCCGCCGAGATCCCCAACGCCATCGCCTCGGCGTACTACATCGCTGGTTCGGGCCGGCCCGGACCGGTGCTCGTCGACATCGCCAAGTCCGCCCAGGTGGCCGAGACGGTGTTCGAGTGGCCCCAGCAGCTGGTGCTGCCTGGCTACCACCCGGTGACCAAACCGCACACCAAGCAGGTGCGCGAGGCCGCCCGGCTCCTGGCCACGGCCCGTCGCCCGGTGCTGCTCATCGGCGGTGGCGCGATCTGGTCGGGTGCCTCGGCACAGGTGCGGGCGCTCGTCGAGCTGTCCGGCGCCCCGGCGACCACCACGCTGCCAGCGCTCGGCGCGCTGCCTGACACCCACCGGCAGCACCTGGGTATGCCCGGGATGCACGGGACGGTCGCCGCGGTGGGCGCGCTGCAAGAGGCAGACCTGATCGTCGCCCTGGGCACACGGTTCGACGACCGCGTGACCGGCCAGCTGTCGAGCTTCGCACCGAACGCGAAAGTCGTCCACGCTGATATCGACCCGGCCGAGATCGGCAAGAACAAGGCCGTGGACGTGCCGATCGTCGGCGACCTGCGCGAGGTCCTCACCGACCTGGTCCCCGAGCTCGAGCAGGCCCACGCCCAGCACGGACGCCCGGACCTGACCGCCTGGTGGCGCCAGGTCGACTCGTGGCGCGAGACCTTCCCGCTGGGCTGGGAAGAACCGTCCGACGGACTCATGGCCCCTCAGCACGTCGTCACGCGGATCGGCGAGATCACCGGTCCAGAAGCGGTGTACGTGGCAGGTGTCGGCCAGCACCAGATGTGGGCTGCGCAGTTCATCGCGCACGAACGTCCGCAGGCGTGGATGAACTCTGCCGGTCTGGGCACCATGGGTTACGCGGTGCCCGCTGCGATGGGTGCGAAGGTCGGCGCCCCGGACCGCACGGTCTGGGCGATCGACGGTGACGGGTGCTTCCAGATGACCAACCAAGAGCTGGCCACCTGCGTCATCAACGAGATCCCGATCAAGGTCGCGATCATCAACAACTCGTCGTTGGGTATGGTCCGCCAGTGGCAGACCCTGTTCTACAACGAGCGTTACTCCAACACCGACCTGCACACCGGTCACAACACGGTCCGCGTGCCGGACTTCGTCAAGCTCGCCGAGGCGTACGGCGCCGTGGGTATGCGTTGCGACTCCAAAGCCGACCTGGACGCCACGATCAAACGTGCCAACGAGATCGACGACCAGCCGGTCGTGGTCGACTTCACCGTGTCGCGCGACTCCATGGTCTGGCCCATGGTCGCCGCCGGGGTCAGCAACGACGACATCATGTACGCCCGGGGCCTGACCCCGGCGTGGGACCGGGAGGACTGATCAATGAGCCGCCACACGTTGTCTGTGCTCGTCGAGAACAAACCAGGTGTTCTCACACGGGTGGCCGGGCTGTTCGCCCGCCGCTCGTTCAACATCCACTCGTTGGCCGTCGGGCCGACCGAGCACGATGAGATCTCCCGGATCACCGTCGTCGTGGACGTCGAAGAACGCCCCCTGGAACAGGTGACCAAACAGCTGAACAAGCTCATCAACGTCATCAAGATCGTCGAGCTGGAACCGGACGCGTCGGTCCAGCGCGAGCTGCTGCTGGTCAAGGTCCGCGCCGACGGGTCGCAACGCACCGGGGTGCTG
>WRET01000053.1 GCA_009779195.1 Micrococcales bacterium | reverse complement strand
CTCGCCGTAGCCCATCTCGTCGATGAGGTGGCGGGCGTCGTCGTAGGTCAGCTGCCAGGTGCTGGCCGTCTGGTGCGACGGCCGTGCCAGCGAGCGGTGGTCGTACGCGTCGAGCAGGCCCAGGCCACCAGAGAAACGAGACAGCAGGTTCGCCACGCCAGCGATGACGTCGTCGGAGGAGCGCGCCAGGATCCGGACCGTCTGGCCGATCTGCTCCAGGCGCCTGGCGTTGACCGCCGCGCCGTCGACCAGGTAGGCGCGCAACACCTCGTTCGCCCATCGCCGGAACCGGACGCCCTCGGGCGACTTCACCCGGTAGCCGACGGACAGCACGACGTCGAGGTTGTAGTGCTCGACGTCGCGCTGGACCGTCCGTGAGCCTTCAGTTTGAACTGTCGCAATTTTTGCGACAGTTGAGAACCCTGCCAACTCCTCGCGTCGGGCGCTGGCGACGTGCTTGCCGATCGTCTTCACGTCCCGTCCGAACAGTGTGGCCATCTGCTGCCGGTTGAGCCACACCGTCTCGGAGTCGGTGTGGACCTCGATCCGTATCGACCGGTCCGCGTCTTGGTAGATCGCCACTCCGCCACGGTGGTCCATGGCCTGTGTGTCGGAGGGGACGTTGATCGGGGGCTCACTGTCTGCGAGCCCTGTCGTTGTTGGTGCCCTGTGTCCTGGTTCTGCTCCCATGGAGACCATCGTTGCACCGACTACCCACACGAACCTGTGACCTGCTGTTCTGCCCGATCGAGCTGGCCATGGTGTTGGCCTGGTGCGACCAGGTGTGGGTGGCGCGCCCCTCGAACCCCACGGCTTGGTCGGTCGCTCGCCCTTGGTCGGCAGTCACGTCACCACACAGAGGTGCCGACGGTCCGGGTCCCGTGCCTGCTCGGTCCACCATGCGGGTGTCGTCCCTCCCGCACTTTTGGCAACAGCTGTTGCAATATTCGCGCTACCTGGGGATACTGGCGCGGCCCTGGACCTGGCGTGTCCTGGTCGGCACCAGTTGTGCAACGGTCGTTGCACAAGACGGTTCCGGGTTGTGGTGCTGCTACACGCACACCGCGCAGAGACCGGCAGGTAGGTCGACCGGTTGGGGAGTCAGGCAGCGAAGACAGATGGCACCCCGGAAGAGAACCGAGGGTTCGCGGTGTCCGGTCGACCCGGGTTCGACGTCGAAGAGGTCCGCTTGCTTGGCGAACAGCCTTGGGTGCTGCCGGGCGATCGCTGCGTGGAGCTGTACGGAAGTCCGTGAGGGATTCTTCATCCCGCTGGCCATGACGTCCAGCGCGCGTCGGTAGACACCACGCTCCGTGCGTTCGGCCAGGAACAGGTCAGGGTTCACGACGCTGACGCCCACGAGGCGCAGGTCGTTGGTGGCGAAGTCGTCCACGTCCTCGGTCAGCAGGAACGTCGCACCGGCAGCCTCGGCGTCGGCGAGGATCTGCCGGTCGTCAGGCGAGGTAGCAGCGAAGCGTCCTGGAGTGGTGCCGGTGGGCGACAGGTCCATGCCTATCATGTCCCGCACTGTGGTCAGCGGGGTCTGGCGCCCGGACAGGTGTCGGGCGGCCTCGGTCTCGGCGGTCGCGCTCCATACGGCGGTGTAGCCGCTGGGTGCGCACCGCAGGACCAGAGTGCGTGTGACCGGTTTGGCCAGGACGTTCGCGTCGAGCAGGACGATCAGCGACTGGTCACTCGTCGGCACCGAACAGCTCCGCCTCGATCTCGGGAGCGACTGCCCGGGTCATGCGGTCGAGGCTGTGGTCGCGGAAACGCAGGAACTCCGAGTAGGGGATGCGGTGGTGGGTACCGACCATGACGGCGCGGATCTGGCCTGCCTCGATCTTGCGGACGACGGTCGAGCGGTGCATCCCCAGCCGCCGTCCCATCTGCTCGGGGGTCAGCATGCGTTCTTCGGCAGAGAGGGTGACCGTCTGACCCGAGGCTGCCGCCTCGCGGACGCGGTTGACCAGGAGCGCAGCCCAGCCGGGCAGGGTCTTCCCGTCGGCTGTACCCCTGACCTCATCGGGGTCGAGCGTGACCAGATCGTGTGCCATACCCCCAAGAGTACCTCTCCGTGCGCGGATGCGATACCCACATCCGCGCATCTGTGGTGCTGGACTGGCATCGGGGTCGCACAGATGCCGCAGGTCCGGGTGCTCTGGTGAGTCGACTCGTCGTGGACCACCGTTTTCGAGCTCCAACATCCCTGCGATCTGTGGAGGTGTTGGAGGACCACAGGGCGCGCGTCACCAGATCAGGTGCCTCGTAGTTCCTCGGCACAGGAGGCGAAGAAGGCGCGTAGCTCGGGGAGGTTGTCACTGGCTAACTAAGACGACATGGACACGTCGATCCGCTTGCCACAAATGAAGCAGTCGCCCGGATACTTGTTTTCGATCATATCTCATGTCTCCCATCCGACAACCTTGGTCAGAAGTAATCACACCTGCCACACATCTTGCTCACGCCCGCCTGGGTCAGGGCGTTATTGGTGGAGTCTCTGTTCATTTGCCTCGGTTTCCTGACAGGGAAGACGCCAGATAGTGTCGCAGTTGCTAATAAGGCGCTCGGGCACCGGTGTTCGGCTAACCCAGGCGCACACGGTGGGGGCGGGTCACCGTCGCCAGAAGTCGTAGCTGGACTGAGACGGGAATCGTCGGGTGATTCGACCGGGGTCGATCCGAGCGGAGAAGCCTGGGGCGAGGAAATCATATTCGCGAAATTCTGAGTCCCATGCCGGGTCGATCTCGTAGAGATCGCACGGATGGTGCATGTGGGCCTGGTTCGAAAATCCGCCACCGAGATCCTGGTAGTTGTTGAAGACGAAGTTGTCCCCTGAGAGCGAGCCGCACGCGTCACAGGTGTTGGCAAGATATGTCGCGTCCATGGCCTTCGAGTGCCGATCCTTCACGGCAAATTTCTCAGCAAGCAACTTCCTGAAGCGATCCGTCATCATGTCGGCGAAAAATGCGAATGAGCACACCCACCATTCTTCGCGTTCGTCGGCGTCGGCCACACGGACGCAAATGCCCGTGTCCTGCAACGCCTGAGAGCATTTCCAGCATGCGCGACCACGAGTCACCAAGACTCCCATTTCCAAGAGCTGCCAAAGTCGCGGCGTGCGCGGAATCTGGGGGAAGATATTTCGACAGCCGTCCCACCACTCAATAGTGAATCCACCGGACACTCCATCAACTCCTTCCTTGGTCGTGAGGCGCCGGTGGGTAATCCGTGATTTGTCCGGTGCCATCGCTAATACCAAGCCATCGCCTCGTCTTTGCGGGCCAGCGCCCGCTGTACGGCGCAATAGCCTACCCCATCCAGCAGCCGGTTCTTGCCGAGTTGTCGGGCCGGTGCGCGGACGTCCCGCACTTCCGCCCGGCCGGACAGGGCGAGCACCTTCGAACCGGCGACGTCCTCGATGTCGAGAGACGGCCCGAGGAACGACGCGCACAGCGGCTTCAGCAACGGGGAGTCCTGGGCGAGTTCGACCATCGTCGGGCCGTGGTACGTTTCGATGACGACGCGTGCGAACGTTCTGATGGTCTTGGGACGGTTGAAACCCCGGGCACCACTCAGGTGTCGGTGCGGTGGGGCCGTTCTTCGCAGTCCAGGCACCACCCTGACCGGTCCGGGAAAGGTCGTCGCTGTGTTCACATCTGTCTCTATGCGTCGAGGCTCAGGTGAGGTCGTCCTCGATGTCGTCAGCGTAGTAAGCGGTGACCTTGCGCATGAGGTCGCGCCGGAAGCGTTGGTACTCGGCCACGGGGATGCGGTGGCGGTTGCCGACCTTGATCGTGGCGATCTCACCTGCGGCGATCCGTCGTGAGACAGTGGCTCGCGACAACCGGCCGTCGCCGTCGTTGACCGGGTGGTTCATCGTGTGCATGGCCAAGGACCCGCTGGAGTAGGTGCGCAGCGATCCGGGGTAGCCGGCCGCGCATTCCTTGACTAGGGCCAGGCGTAGCCGTGCTTCGTGCAGTGGTGCGGCGTGGGCGTCGATCTGTGTCCTGACCTCTGCCAGGACGTCTGCTGTAGTTCCCATCGATGTCTTCAGGTCTCGTACGAGCGAAAAGTCTTCACTTGCCCCGTCATGACGGGACAACCTCCAGCCGGTCTGGTCGACCAGGCCAGAGCATGGAAAAGAACAGGACCCACCCGTTGGCCAACGCGGTCATCGCGCAGAACACGGAGGCCGCGTCATAGACGGTGACCCACTGGCGTCGATATGCAGTTTGGTCTGGAACAGCCAGGCGTCGGTCACGATACGCCGGTAACCTCGTGGAACGCGAGGGGTTCTGGGAGGATACTCTCGGTTACACACGCCTGAGCAGTGTGTCTACGACAAGGTCAGCAGCGGTGTCGATGGTGTAGCCGTCCGGCCAGCGTGCGACGAGGAGGTCGAGGTCGGTGCGGAAGGCGTCGTCGTGCTGTTTCGCGCGGAGGTTGTCGACGGCGCGGGCGGCCGTGTAGCCGTCGGGACGGTAGGGGGCAAAGGCGATGAGGATGTCGTCGGGTGTGACGTCCATGCGCGTGAGCGCCAGCCACAGGTCGAACAGGTCTCTTCCTTTCTTCCGCTGGAACAGGGCGCGCAGTTTCGTGGCGACGAGCTCGGCTGTCGTGAACGTCAGGACGTCGGACATGCCGGTAAACCATGCGGTGTCAACGGTGAACGGGCGCCGGACCAGCGGTCGGGCTGGTGAGGTCTCGTGGGTGTTGATCTCGATCTTGATGTTCAGCGGTAGTCCGTCGTGCTCAGAACGTGCCCGGAGCCGCACTTTGGGGTGTTGCCCGACGACGGTGACGCGCACGTCCAGGCCGATCGTCGCGGCGACCTCACGCACGGCGGTGAAGATGTCTCCGATGCCTGAGTGGGTGCGACGCACGAAGTCCAGGTCTTCGGAGTACCGCAGCGGCGCGGGCAGGTGGACCTGGTGCAGGCACGTGCCGCATCGGAACACGAGCTCACGCAGCGACGGGTGGCGGTAGACCTCGACGATCAGCCGGGCGAGCAGCAGGTCTTGCTCGACCTGGCCGGAGTGGGGCCACGGGCGCGCGAGGTTCCACGCGGAGATGGTGGGCACAGGGATCACAGGTCAGGCTCCACGTCTTCGTTCTCGACGAGCCCCCACCGCTGGTCCCGGTGTCCGCGACGTGGGCCGCCGGGCAGGAGCAAGGTGTCGCTGCGGGGGCTTCGGGCCGTCACGGCGCGTGCCAGCGGCTCGGTGTCGACAGCCCTTTCGCCGAACCGGTCCAGGAGCCAGCCCACACGCTGCAGCGGCGCCAGAGGGTACAAGGGCGCGACGGCGAGGAGGGACGAGGCGGGGATCGTGCCTGCGCGGGCGAGCTCGACCACGACGGTGGCGACGTTGCTGAGCCCACCACCGTCACGAGGACGCGAGGCCAGGTCGAGCGCGACGACAGGCGCGGTGGCGACACGAGCCTGCCCGGTCCGGGTGTTGCGCAGCTCGACTGGTCGGCGCCCAGCCCCGGCAAGGCGGTAGAACCTCACCCGCACTCGACCGAAGTCTCTGTTGTCGACACGGCCGTCTGCCATCACCTGGAACACCTGCGGCCGCTGGTGAGCGGCACCGTGGAGCTCGGCAGCCGACAGCAACCCCACGTAGTACTCCCGACCCAGAGCACGCATCATCGGGTCGATGAAGTCCATCGCAGGGATCGCTCCCCACATGCGGTGCTCCGGCGGCACCGCGATGTACAGGCCCCGCGCCGGGCTGAACATCTGGTTCGCACGCCGCAGCCGCACCAGCGCCGCCGACGCTTGTCCCACGTCAACCCCCAGGATGCCAGCGGCCTCGGACAGCGTCACCACAGGCCGCCCGTGCGACAGGAGGTAGTCGCTCAGACCACGAGGACTGACCGCCATGAGCACCTACCAACCGTATGTAACAAGAGGCTCCAAGACTACACCCCGTGCAGTATCGAGAGCATCGCTTACGTATACAGCAGTCGCGCGCGGGGTCCGGACCTGGCTCCAATGACCTCGTGCTCTGTCGAGCAGCGGTGTTGCTGCGCCAGGGCAATCGTGCAACGACCTGTTGCACAAGTGCGAGGCACGGCCACGCCTGTGGGCGTTCGGGTTAAGTGGCGGGTTCTGGTGCCGGTAGACGGCGGCAACGTGGTGATGCAGGTGTGACCAGGGTAGATTCTCTTCATGTCGACGAGCCCGGAACCCTTGTTCTCGCCGGACGGTGAGGACCGTCGGAAGCATCTCGAGTTCGTCCAGACTGCGATCGCTCGAATGTCGTCTGCTTCGGGCCTGGCGAAGGGGTGGGCGCTGTCGGTGGCCACGGTGGCGTACGGCTATGCCGGGACGCAGGACGCAATCAACGCTGCTTTGGTCGGCCTGTTCGCGGTGGCTCTCTTCGGGTGGATCGACGCTGGATACCTGAAGCGGGAGCGCGAGTTTCGGCACTTGTACGACGGCGTCCGCCTGGATCGCGTCGCCGTCTTCGACATGCACGCTCGTGGATACTGCGACGGTCGACGTGCTGCTGAGGTGCGCGACACCACCTGGTCGTGCGTGGTGCGGTCGTGGACCATCGTCAGGTTCTACGGTCTCATGGCACTGGCGGGCGTCCTCGTCGTGGCCTGGGTCATCGTCCAGAGGTGATGCTGATCTTGCGGCAGGCGTCACGCAGGTTCGCCCACGCCTTGTCCTTGGCTTCCTCGGCGTAGTCGCTCTCGGGTGGCCAGATTCTTCCGATCCTGTCGCCCTCCCGGGCACGACGTGGATGTGCAGGTGCATGACGCTCTGGCTGGCCGCGGCCCCGTTGGACTGGATGACGTTGAGGCCGTCAGGACGCAAAGCGACCCGGACTGCGCGTGCGATCTGCAAGGTGACGAGGCTGAGGTGCTTCGCCGTGGAATCGTCCAGGGACCACAGGTCCGCGGTGTGCCGTCGAGGAAGCACGAGAGTGTCCGAGTACGGCAGGCTCGGTAGGGAAAAACGCTACCGAGCACCAGTCTTGGTAGACCTCCCGGGCGTCCGGGTCGCCGCGTCCGATGATCTCGCAGAAGGGGTAGTCCGGTTGCTCCTGCATCATGTTGTCCTACCTCGCGAAGGCGCCATCCACCCACGACTCGATGTTCGTCTTGATGCTGTCGTAGACAGCCTGGCTGTCGGCTCCGGTCGGTGTGTGGAGCGGGACCCAGTCGGCGACCGTGTTGCCGTCTGCGGTCGAGACCTGCGCGAACGGGTTGGCCCCGGGGGAGTCGGTCTTGCCGTCCGAGTCCGCGAGACCGTGGATCCTGATCCCCACCAGCGGCCTCTTGTCCTGCCACGCCTTATCGATCTCGTACTGGACCCAGCGGCGACCCGCCGTCCTGGCGCCCACCAGGACGACCACGGCCTTCGTGTAGGCCATCTGCTTCGCGATCCAGTCTTCGATGGCTGCATCACCCTTCCGCTTCACCTCTTCCCAGTCCTGCGGGTTGAGGATCGTCTGCCCCTCGAGCGCTCCCATGTTCATGATCTGCTGGACACGCCAGTAGTCCCGCTGGTAATGAAAACTGTAGAACACTGACTTCGCCATTCGAAGCCCTCCTTCGGACCGTGACCCTGGACAGGGCCGTGTGGCTCAGCACCATATCGGCTCGCGTCGCCCCCTGCCCGGACTGCGACGAGATCGCCTGCGCAAGACAAGGACCCGGAGCCGAGACCCCAAGTCAGCGGTCCGGCCCGCTGTGCGGTGCTGGACCTTGGCGCGCAGCGGCAGGGTCGTCGGCGCCGACAGCAGGCCGACCCGACCCTGGCTGACCGTGATGGACGACTTCTCCCGCGCGGTGTGCAGATACACGGTGTCCACCGGGGCGCTGTCGGCCATCGGCATAGCCGTGGCACTGCGCCAGGCGATCTGGCGCAAGGCCGGCCAGGTGGGCCGAGGATCCTTCCGCGTGGGGTGACCCGGCCCAGGTGCTGACCGGTGAGGCCGCCGCCGCGTACCGGCGCGGTTTGCTGGAGTCGGCCGGGATCGTTGAGGTGGTCGAGCGGAGCGTCGGACGGCCCCGGATCGGAGGGTCGTACGCCCCGAAGGGCGTCCGCTCGCCGCGGGGTAACATGGCGATCAGCGACCAGATCGACGAACTGCTGGACCAGCTGGGCAAGCGCCGCGGCGTGTCCGCAGCGAACTGGTACGTGAGGCCCCGGACACCTACCTGCGACAGGCCGTCTGACAGAGCAGGCGCGACGCACGACAACGACGTCAAAGCACGCTGGTCGCGTGAAGCCGCCGCCGAGTGCAGCAGATACAGCGCCACATAGCGCCAACACAGGTCAGGCTGCTGAACGACTATCTGTTGCCAACCCCCGACCGGCCGCAAGATCGACTCCGACACGCGCGCCTCCGGGGAGAAGCGACCCGTGACTAGGACACTGAGCCCATGTCCTTGCGCAACGTCTCTGAGCCTCGTTCCGCCGCTGTCAGCGTCAGGGAGGCAACCGCGGCGCACCAGCAGCAGCGTGAGGCGCTGCACAAGACGATCTGGCGGCTGGCCGAGGACATGCGCGGGGCCGTGGACGGCTGGGAGTTCAAGCAGTACGTGCTCGGTCTGCTGTTCTACCGCTACATCAGCGAGAACCTCACCGAGTACGTCAACACGCTGACCCGGGAGGCCACAGACGACGAGTCGTTCGACTACGCCGCGCAGGATGACAGGTACGCGCTCAAAGGCCGCGGGCGCATCGTCGCCGAGAAGGGCTTCTTCATCCTGCCGTCCAACCTGTTCGTCAACATCAATGCCACAGCCAGGGACGACCCCGGGTTGAACGAGACCCTGGCCCAGGCGTTCGGCTACATCGAGACCAGCGCGTACGGGCAGCCGTCGGAAGACGACTTCAAGGGCCTGTTCGACGACATGGACATGAACCACAAGCGTCTTGGCGCCACGGTGGCCGAACGGAACCGGCGCCTGGTCAAGATGCTGGGCACCATCGCTGGGCTGGACATGGACTCCTCAGAGTTCGGCCAGGACGCTGCCGACATCTTCGGCGACGCCTACGAGTTCCTGATGACGATGTACGCTTCGTCGGCCGGCAAGTCCGGTGGCGAGTTCTTCACCCCGCAGGACGTCTCGGCGCTGCTGACCCAGATCGCCGCCGCCGGGCGCAAACAGGTCAACCGAGTCTACGACCCGGCGTGCGGGTCCGGTTCGCTGCTGCTGAATTTCCGCAAGCTGCTCGGCCCCGACGCTGTCCGTCAGGGCTACTACGGGCAGGACGTGAACCTGACCACGTACAACCTGTGCCGCATCAACATGCTGCTCCACGACGTGAACTTCGACAAGTTCTCCATCGCCCACGGCGACACCCTGACCCACCCGAAGCACTGGGACGACCAGCCGTTCGACGCCATCGTGTCCAACCCGCCCTACTCGATCGACTGGATCGGCGACGACGACCCGAACCTCATCAACGACCCGCGCTATGCGCCCGCGGGCGTGCTGGCACCGAAGAAGAAGAAAGCCGACCTGGCTTTCACCATGCACATGCTGCACTGGCTCGCCCAGGGCGGCACGGCCGCGATCATGCAGTTCCCCGGGGCCATGTACCGCGGCGGTGCCGAGGCCAAGATCCGCAAGTACCTGGTGGACCAGAACTACGTCGAGGCCGTCATTGCCCTGCCTTCGGCGCTGTTCTTCGGAACCACCATCGCCACCTACATCCTGGTGCTGCACAAGGGCAAGACCGACGACACGGTGCTCTTCATCGACGCCAGCGCCGAGTGGGAGAAGGTGCCCAACAAGCCCAAGAACTCCTCCAAGACCCAGCAGATGGGCGACGCCCACCGCGCCAAGGTCATACAAGCCCTGCGCGACCGCGAGGACGTGCCGCACTTCGCCGCCCTGGCCGACCGCGCCGCCATCGAAGCCACCGGGTACAACCTCACTGTCGGCGGCTACGTCGAAGCCGAGGACACCCGCGAGGTCATCGACATCAAGGTGCTCAACGCCGACATCGCCGACATCGTCGCCCGACAGTCCGCCCTGCGCGCTGAGCTCGACGCCCTGGTTGCCGAGCTCGAAGGTGACGCCGCGTGAACCGCATCGAACGACTCATCACCGAGATGTGCCCCGACGGGGTAGAGTTTCAGCCACTCAGCACCGTCTGCGACATGCGAATCGGGTACACACCAAGCAAGACCAACAAGGAGTTCTGGACCGACGACGCCGATGTGCCCTGGTTCCGGATGGAGGACATACGTGAGAACGGGCACATCCTATCCGACTCTTTGCAGAAAGTGGATCGATCCGCTCTCAAAGGAAAAGGGATATTCCCAGCAGACTCTATCATTGTTGCTACAAGCGCAACAATTGGTGAGCATGCGCTCATCACCGTACCGCACCTAACGAACCAGAGGTTCACCGCCCTTACTGTCAAGAACGAGTGGGCCGGACGGCTCGCTGTGAAATTCCTATACTACTACGGGGACATCCTCGATGCATGGTGCCTGAGCAACACTAATCCTGGAAGTTTCGCTTCGGTTGATATGGGAGCATTCAGGAAGTTCAGCGTTCCGGTGCCGCCGCTCGAAGTCCAGACCGCTGTCGTTGATATGCTCGACAAGGCAGTCGAGCTGGAGCGCGAACTGGAGCGCGAACTGGAGCGCCGTAAAATACAGTATGCCCACTACAGGGACCGTCTCCTGGAGCACGCACCGACAACACGACTTGCGCGGCTAGGGGAATTGTCGACTATCACTCGCGGTGCGTCCCCAAGGCCAATCCACAAGTTCCTTGCGCAAGACACGGATGGCGTTCCGTGGATCAAAATTGGAGATGTCCCTCCCGCTGCCAAGTACATCACCGAGACCGCTCAGAAGATCACCCGGGAGGGCGCAAGCATGTCGCGCTGGGTCCACCCGGGCGACTTTGTGTTGTCTAACTCTATGAGTTTTGGCAGGCCGTACATTTCGGACATTGACGGCTGCATCCACGACGGATGGCTCGCAATCAGCGGTTTTGAGGAGCACTTTAATTCGAGTTTCCTTTACTACTTGCTCAGGTCTCACGCGGTGCAAGGGGAGTTTGAGCGGCGAGCCGGAACGAGCACAGTCAGAAACCTCAACGCTGACATTGTGAAGGCTGTCGAAGTCCCCGTTCCGCCCTTGGCCGAGCAACACCGGATCGTTGCCATGCTCGACAAGTTCGATGCGTTGACGACGTCGTTGCAGGACGGTCTGCCTGCGGAGCAGGTGGCACGACGCAAGCAGTACGAGTACTACCGAGACACACTGCTGACGTTCAAGGAGAAGGAGATCTAGCGATGAATGCGGTCCCGCCCTCCGGGGGCCAGGTGACTGGCCTGACGCCAGTGGTGGTGTCTGATCGTTCGACGGTGGTAGCCGAGTACGTCCCGTCGCCACGTTCGACGCGGACGCAGCGGCAGCTGGAGGCGGAACTGGAGGCGGAGTTCATTGACCAGCTCAGGGCCCAGGGGTATGTGTATGAGCCGTCGTTGACGGACGAGCCAGCCCTGCTGGACAACCTGCGGGTGCGGCTGGAATCCCTGAACGACTACCGGTTCACCGATGGTGAGTGGCGGCGTCTGCTGGACGAGTGGGTGGCGCACCCGGCGGATGACGCACTGGCCAAGACCCGCAAGATTCACGACGGGGAGACCACGCTCTCTGGGCAGTACGCGCTGATGCTGGACGACGGCACGTCGCGGAACATTGCGTTGGTGGACCGGGCCTACCCGCACCGGAACTGCTTGCAGGTGATCAATCAGTTCCAGGCCGACGGGCAGGCTCGCGGCAGGGCCAAGCGTAACCGGTTCGACGTGACGATCCTCATGAACGGCCTACCGATGGTGCACATCGAGCTAAAGGCGCGGAACAAAGCCTTGAGTGAGGCGTTCCGGCAGATCAACCGGTACGAAGACCAGTCTTTTCAGTTCGGACGGCGGTTGTTTCAGTGGGTTCAGCTGTTCGTCATCAGCAGAGGCGCGGAAACGAAGTACTACTCGAACACCACCGACCAGACCAAGGCGTTCGATTTCACGAACTACTGGGCGGACCAGAAAAATAGTCCCATAAGAACGCTGCCGGACTTCACGACGCACTTCTTCAACAAGCACACCCTGTACGCGGTGCTGCTGCGCTACATGATCCTGACGGCCGACGACCGGCTGCTGGCGATGCGGCCGTACCAGATCGCGGCGACCGAGGCGATCCTGACGAAGATCAACACCGCCATCAACTCCAAGCTGTTCGGGTCGCGGGACGCCGGCGGTTTCGTCTGGCACGCCACGGGATCTGGTAAGACGCTCACCAGCTTCAAAGCGGCGAAGTTGGCGGCCGCACTGCCCGAAGTGGCCAAGGTGCTGTTCGTCGTGGACCGCAAGGACCTGGACAAGCAGACCATCGACGAGTACCGCAAGCTCGAAGCCGACATCGTCACCCACACCCGCAACACCGACGCCCTGCGCCGTCAGATCGAAGACGACGCCAGGCCCATCGTGGTGACCACGATACAGAAGTTGTCACGGTTCGTGGACAAGCACACCGGGCACGTGATCTCCGGAAAACCGGTGGTGATCATCTACGACGAGTGCCACCGCTCTCAGTTCGGGGCGATGCACACACTGATCAAGCGGTACTTCAAGAAGTATTCCCTGTTCGGGTTCACCGGCACGCCGATCTTCACGGTGAACGCCGGGCCCGCCGACCGCACCACCGCCGACACCTTCGGTGACCTGCTGCACACCTACACCGTGGTGGATGCCATCCGGGACGAGAACGTGCTGGGGTTCATGGTCGAGTACAACGCCACCAAGGTCACCGGCCAGTCCACCGAGGAACTGACCGAAGAGGACCTGCGCGACCCCGGCCGGATCGCCAAGATCGTGCGGTACGTGCTGGTCCACCACGGCGAGAAGACCAAGGGCGCCACGTTCAACTCGCTGCTGGCCACTGCCAACATCAAAGCCGCGCGCGCCTACTACACCGAGTTCAAGGAACAGCAGGCCGACCTGCCCGTCGAACGGCGCCGCAAGGTCGCGATCATCTACTCTGCGCCAGCCGAGGACGGCGACGAGTCCATCACCTCCACCGCCGGTCTGGACGACTCCGACCGCGCCTTCCTGGACTCGGCGATCTCCGACTACAACACGATGTTCGGCTGCAGCTACGACGTCGGCGACGACTTCACCCGCTACTACATGAACCTGGCCGACCGCATCAAAGGCAACCCGAAGGCCAACCAGCGCGGGGCCTTGGACATCGTGATCGTCGTCAACATGATGCTCACCGGGTTCGACTCCAAGATGCTCAACACCCTGTGGGTCGACAAGAACCTGCGCTACCACTCTTTGGTGCAGGCGTTCTCCCGCACCAACCGTATCTACGGCCGAGAAAAGGGTTACGGCCACATCGTCACGTTCCGTGACATGGAACAGGCCGTCGAGGACGCCATCCGCCTCTACGGCGGCGACAAGGCCCTCGAAGTCTCCATCATGAAGCCCTACAGCTTCTACCGGGCCGACTACGAACAACAGGTCGCCGACCTCGTCGCCAACTTCCCACTGCCACTGGACATCCTCGGCGAGAGCGCCGAACAGGAGTTCATCAAGCTGTTCGGCTGCGTCCGCAGGCTCCGGCACATCCTGACGTCCTTCGACGACTACTACGACGACCCCGAACCGCTCAGTCAAGCCGACGTCGACGAGTACACCGGCGGTTACATGACCCTGTACGACAAGTACAAGGACCGTGACACCGGCAACCCCGACGGCGACCCACAACACGAGCAGCTGACCTTTGAGATCGAGTTGATCCGCCACGTCGCCGTCAACGTGGACTACATCCTCAACCTCATCGGTCGGGCCAAACCGACCCCCAAACGCCTGGAAGCCGGGAAGGGACACTCCGCGCGGACCACGGGGGGTGTACGTGAACAAGACGCCGGTCCGTGGATCGACCAGGTACAACGCACAGTGGACGCCTCACCAGACCTGCGCGACATCCGCGACCTGATCCTCGCCTTCTGCGACATCGTCGACCCCGACGCCGACGTCGCCGCCCAGTGGCAGGAGTTCATCACCACCCGCTCCGACGTCGAGTTCGACACGCTGATCGCCCACCACCACCTGCGCCCCGAGGTCGCCCGCACGTTCATGGAAGACGCCTACCGGCGCGGCGAGCTGCGCACCAGTGGCACCGACATCGTCCGCATCATGCCGCCCGCCAACCCCTTTGCCGACGACAGCGAAGCCGTCAAGGACCACATCGTCGAGGCCCTGCAAAAGTATTTCGACCGCTTCGACCACGCCAAGACCGGCGTGCCCCTGTTCGGCATCGACCTCATGTACTCAACGACCCCCGCAGTCACCGTGGACCTGCCGCTGCCTCACGGCGAGGAGGACCCGGCGTAGACGTCCCAGCGGCAGGCGCTGGTCACACTGCGACGGCACGGTCGGGTCGGCGGGCACCTCGTGGCCACCAACGAGGTCTGGTCTGGTGGCATCGCGATGTGGTTGGCCGAGTAGTGGGCGGGTCTGTCACCACGTCGCCGCTGGGACGCCTCAGGACGTATCAGTTTGCATGATGGTGTATGTTCATGCGTGTGAGTGTTCGGGGTGGACCGGTGACCAAGGCTGGGCGCCAGGCGCGGATCGTGGCGTTGCTGGCCAGGAGGAGCGTGCGGTCGCAGAACGAGCTGGCTGAGCTGCTGGCTGCGCAGGACGTGATCGTCACCCAGGCGACACTGTCGCGGGACTTGGTTGAGCTTCGGGCGCGCAAGGTGCGTACGGGGGAGGGCACCATGGTGTACATGGTTCCTGAGGAGGGGGAGCGGCCGGACCCGCAGGCGGGTGACCCGGGGTTGTCGGCGGCGCGGCTGGCGCGGATGTGTAACGAGCTACTCGTCACGGCTGAGGCTTCGGGGCCGCTGGTGGTGCTGCGGACCCCGCCGGGGGCGGCACAGTTCCTGGCTTCGGCGATCGACCGGTCGGTGGTGCCGGGGGTGCTGGGGACGGTCGCCGGGGACGATACGGTTCTCGTCGTGGCACGCGACAGCGCCGACGCGCCACCGGGGGCCGGTGCTCTGCTGGCCGCCCACTTCGTCGCCCTCGCCGGTGATACCCGGCCCGACACCTGACAGCACAGACCACTCCTGACACAGCAACCCGACCAGAGCAAAGGAAAGCAGTGCTATGACTGAACGCGTCGTCCTCGCCTATTCGGGCGGACTGGACACCTCTGTGGGGATCGGCTGGATTGCTGAGGCGACCAGTGCCGAGGTCGTCGCGGTAGCCGTGGACGTGGGCCAGGGCGGTGAAGACCTCGAGGTGATCCGTCGGCGCGCGCTGGACTGCGGTGCGGTCGAGGCGTACATCGCCGACGCCAAAGAGGAGTTCGCCACCGAATACTGCATGCCCGCGCTGGCCGCGAACGCCCTGTACATGGGCAGCTATCCGCTGGTATCGGCGTTGTCGCGGCCGTTGATCGTCAAGCACCTGGTGCGCGCCGCCCGCCAGTTCGGGGCGAGCACCGTCGCTCACGGGTGCACCGGCAAAGGTAACGACCAGGTGCGTTTCGAGGTGTCCATCACCTCGCTGGGGCCAGACCTCAAATGCCTCGCACCGATCCGTGACCTGGCGCTGACCAGGGACAAAGCCATCGACTTCGCCGAGAAGCACAACCTGCCGATCGACGCGACCAAAGCCAACCCGTTCTCCATCGACCAGAACGTGTGGGGGCGGGCTGTGGAGACCGGGTTCTTGGAGGATATCTGGAACGGTCCGACCAAGGACGTGTACACCTACACCGACTCCCCGGAGTTCCCGCCTGTCGCCGACGAGCTCGTCATCACCTTCGACGCTGGCGTTCCCGTGGCGATCGACGGGTACCCGGTCACCCCGCTGCAGGCCGTTCAGGAGATGAACCGGCGCGCCGGGGCCCAAGGTGTGGGACGGATAGACATCGTCGAAGACCGGCTGGTCGGTATCAAGTCCCGCGAGGTTTACGAGGCGCCCGCCGCGGTGGCGCTCATCGCTGCGCACCAAGAGCTGGAGAACGTCACTGTCGAACGCGAGCAGGCCCGGTACAAACGGCTCGTCGAGCACCGCTGGGCCGAGCTGGTCTACGACGGGCAGTGGTTCTCCCCGCTCAAACGTTCCCTGGACGCTTTCATCGACGACACCCAGCGGTACGTGTCCGGCGATATCCGCATGGAGCTGCACGGCGGACGCGCGGTCGTCACCGGCCGCCGCTCTGACAGCGGCCTGTACGACTTCAACCTGGCTACTTACGACACCGGCGACACGTTCGACCAGTCCGCCGCCCGCGGTTTCATCGAGATCTACGGCCTGCCCGCCAAGCTTGCCGCCGCCCGCGACGCGAAGTTCGGCAACGCCCCCGAGCTCGGCACCCAAGGTGGTATCAGTGCCTGACGAACCGCTCGCGCTGTGGGGAGGCCGGTTCGCCACCGCTCCGGACGCCGCGCTCGCCGCGCTGTCGAAGTCGACGCATTTCGACTGGCGCCTGGCCGACGACGACCTGGTCGGGTCGATCGCCCACGCCCACGTGCTGCAGGCCGCGGGTCTGCTCACCGACACCGAGGCCGCCGCGATGGTCCACGCCCTGGACTGGTTGCGCGCTGACGTCGCGTCGGGGGAGTTCGTCCCCGCCCCCGACGACGAAGACGTGCACACCGCCCTCGAACGCGGCCTGATCGAACGCGCCGGGCCCGAGCTGGGCGGCAAGCTGCGCGCCGGACGCTCCCGCAACGACCAGATCGCCACCTTGGTGCGTATGTACCTGCGGCGTTCGGCGCGGGCGCTGTCCGGCCAGGTCCTGGACGTGGTCGACGCCTTGGTCGCCCAGGCCGACGCCGCCGGGACCGCGCCCATGCCAGGGCGCACCCACATGCAGCACGCCCAGCCAGTGCTGCTGGCCCACCACCTGCTCGCCCACGTGTGGCCGTTGCTGCGCGACGTGCAGCGCTGGCGCGACTGGGACGTGCGGGCAGCCCGGTCCCCGTACGGGTCCGGCGCCCTGGCCGGCTCGTCGTTGGGCCTGGACCCTGCCGCGGTCGCCGCCGAGCTCGGTTTCGACGGCCCTGTGGAGAACTCCATCGACGGCACATCATCACGTGACGTGGTCGCCGAGTTCGCTTTCGTCGCCGCCATGGTCGGTGTGGACCTGTCGCGCCTGGCCGAAGAGGTCATCGTGTGGTCCACCCAAGA
Source organism: Micrococcales bacterium (assembly GCA_009779195.1). GTDB lineage: Bacteria > Actinomycetota > Actinomycetes > Actinomycetales > Cellulomonadaceae > Cellulomonas. Next base: position 6,359 of record WRET01000053.1, on the reverse strand, counting down.
GTTCGGTTTCGTCACCCTGCACGACGCGTATTCCACCGGCTCCTCGATCATGCCCCAGAAGAAGAACCCCGACGTCGCCGAGCTGGCCCGCGGCAAGTCCGGACGCCTGATCGGCAACCTCACGGGTCTTCTGACCACCCTCAAAGGCCTCCCGTTGGCCTACAACCGCGACCTCCAAGAAGACAAAGAGCCAGTGTTCGACGCCGTCGACCAGCTCAGCGTGCTGCTGCCCGCCTTCGCCGGAATGGTCGCCACCCTCACCTTCGACACCGACCGCCTAGCCGCCCTGGCCCCCCAAGGATTCTCCCTGGCCACCGACATCGCCGAGTGGTTGGTCCGCCAAGGCGTCGGCTTCCGCACAGCCCACGAGGTGGCCGGCGCCTGCGTCCGCGCCTGCGAACAACACACCCCACCCGTCGAGCTGTGGGGCCTGACAGACGACGAGCTCGCTGCCATCAGCCCCCACCTGACCCCCGAGGTCCGTACCGTCCTCACCGTCCCCGGCTCCGTAGCCTCCCGCGACGCCTCCGGAGGAACTGCCCCTGCACGGGTCGCCGAACAGCTGGCGGCGGCCCGGTCGGCGGCGGACAACCTTCGAAGGAGCACCTCGTGACCCCACCGGACAGTTCTCTCTGGATCTCCGTGGTCATGTATTCGCTAACGAAGAGCTGAATACGGATGTCTGACATGGATAGAATATGGGAATTGTTCAGTGCTGCTCACCTAATGTTGGTCCGCCAGGACCAGATTCAGGACTTCGTCGCCGATTTTGGACTCGAGGTGATGGAGTCCGAGATGACATGGGACGAGGCGTCGCAGATTGACTCCGATGCTGAAATGGAATACCTGGGAACAGCGGCGTACAAGGCCGGAGAGGTGATCATCACTTCCGAGGTCAATGGTCGCGTCCTGGTCGACGCCAGGTCGGTGAACTGGATCGATCGCCGTTATGGAGAATACTTTTCGCTCGATTCAGGCATGTACCTGTTCAATGCAAATATCTGGGATGAATGCATGCTCTTCGAGTATCACCGAGACGCGGAGCTGGTCAGGCGAGTCGAATATCTCCTCCAGGGCGATCAGAACGTAGATATCGAAGTGGGCCTGAAGTTAGAGATTGAGTCCGATGCCGACTCGCGGGGCTTGCCGGAGCCGCCGTGCGGGTACGACCCATTCTTCTACCCCATGGTTTTGCTTGAATGTTTGGGGATCGGAACGAATGAGTTGGGGGTGATGCTAGATGCTCCCGCCATGCTGTACCGGCTGCCCGAAGAAGAGGTCGTCAAGATCAGGAGCGTCGTCAATGACGGAATAGAGAAGGCGAGGCTTGGCCAAAGCGCTGCGGTTCTCAACAAGTCGTACATCACGCGCCGGGTAATGTCGGCCATGGACAAGATTTCACGCGACGGGTCTATAGTCATCAGCGAGGCGACGAACTCCGAAAATGTACCGTGTATGCAGGCGCGTCCCGACCGTGGGAGCGCCGAGGACGGCTGGATCGTCGAGTACCAGGATTGCTTGGCCTCACACCGTTGGCAGACACGCTTGCCGCTCGCCCAGGCCCGTGAGGTGATCGCGGGGTATCTCTCCGATCAATCGTGGCGAGAGAGTGCCGACTGGGCCCGGACTGACCTCTGAAGGCTGGTCCGCCAAGGCGTCGGCTTCCACACAGCCCACAAGGTGCCGGTGCCTGCGTCCGCGCCTGCGAACAACACACCCCACCCGTCGAGGTGTGGCCTGACAGACGACGAGCTCGCTGCCATCAGCCCCCACCTGACCCCGAGGTCCGTACCGTCCTCACCGTCCCCGGTTCTGTGGCCTCCCGCGACGCCGCAGGCGGAACCGCCCCGACAAGAGTCGCCGAACAGCTCACCGACGCTCGCACCACAGCGGCGACTTTGCGCGAAGCCCTTGGTTGAGCCGAGTGGGCAGCCCGCTCTTCGGCGGCAGCCATGCGGGCTACACTCGCTTGGCGGTCGGTCGGATGCCGCGTCGAGTCGAAATTTGAGAGGAAACGCCGTGAGTCACAACTCTGAGGAGAGCGGACCGTTCCCCTATCACGAGCAGCCGGGTGGTTTGCGCCTGAGCCCAGAGCTCGGACTTGATGATGAGCGAGAGCGTGAGCTGCGAGACTTTGCCTGGGAGCAGATCCTCACAGGTATTGACGACTCGGAGGAGTTCTGCGAGCTCGCCGAGGACGAGTTCGAGCTGGAAGAGAAGGTTCTTGCTCAGGCGTTCGACCAGTTGCTGTCCGTCCGGAGGGAACAGCAACATAGATGGCCACCCGAGGTTCGCGAGACAGCCTTGACCAGGGCTTTTGCAGATCTCGCTGGAATTGGGATCGTCGCTCGCGAGAACTTCACCTGCTGCGGGACCTGTGCGTCGAGTGAGATTTACGGAGAGGTCGATGACTCACGGATCTGGCGCGGTTACGTCTACTACCACAGCCAGGACGCTGCTCGTATCGTGGAAGACAGGCGCACGTACATCGGGTACGGAGCATTTCTTGAACCTGTGATGTCCGAGGACGAGTGGAATGCCCTCAGCGACACGGCGAAAGAGGAGACCTACCAGCGTCTGGTCATTGACCTGATGCGTGACGAGGTCATCCCGCTCCTGGAACGTCACGGAATCGATGTCGAGTGGGACGGTAGCTTCGCCCGTCGCATCTTGCTCAAGGGCGTGGACTGGTACGCCGACGTCCGCTGACGTCTGCTATTCGTCCCCGATCTTTTGGCGCACTGTCGATAGACTCATCCGTCCGTGGGCGAAGCAGGCGATCTCGACGCGCGCTTCCGGTTCGATGACCTGGTACCAGATGGTGTGCTCGAACCTGCCGATCGTGGCGTGACGGTACGGAAGAACATCGTGTACCGGGCGGAAGAGTGGCATTTTTTCAAGCACGCTGGACAATGCCTCGACTTCGTCGATGAACAACTGGGCGACATCACTCCCAGCATGGTCCACCAGCCAGGCAACAATCTCGGTGACTGACGGTCGGCACTCGGATTGAAACTGACGGAATAGTTCACAACTTGTACTTCGCGCGTTCCCGGGCGATCGCCTCGTTCACCGAGACAACCAGTTCGGGGTGGTCACGCTCGGACGCCTCGCTGCGAGCCAGCAGGTCGCCCAGACCGTCCCAGGTGGACGGAAGCAACTCCTCGGGTGGGGTGGGGATCTGGGCATGGATACGTCCAGCCAACTCGAGTTGGTCGCGCAGCGGCAGGGCCGCGACCTGGTTCCACAATGCCGACGAGACCATGCGTCGATTGTACCGGCTCTCAAGGTTCGAGGGACGTCCCAGGTGCAGGTCGTCGGGTCGTCTTCAACTGGGCGAGCGGTAACCTCGCAGTAGCACAGAGCGCGTCGCGTGGTTGCGTGCTCGGTGCGCGACGGCGTCGGAGTCATGTACCGGAGGGCAACAGATGATGTCGCTGGCGGCTTCGATGCCCGGCACGGTTGCGACCGTCGCAAAGGCGGTGTGGGAGACGGCGGCGCGGCTTGGGCAGGTGCGGTTGGTGTGCGTGGACGGGCCAGCGGGGTCGGGCAAGACGACGTTTGCAGACCAGTTGGCGGCCCGACTGGGTTCTGGGCGGGCGACGGTGGTGCACCTGGACGACCTGTATGACGGGTGGTCGGGGCTGGAGGGGTCGTTGTGGACCCGGGTGTCGGAGCAGGTGCTCGAACCCTTGAGAGCCGGGCGGGCCGGACGGTTCCAGCGGTACGACTGGGAGACGGGACGGTTCGACGGGTGGGTAGACGTGCCGGTCGCGCCTGTGCTGGTGCTGGAGGGGTGCGGGTCGGGAAGGGTTGAGGGGGCGGGGCTGAGGTCGTTGCTCGTGTGGGTCGAGGTGCCGCGTGACCTGCGGCTTCAGCGGGGGTTGGAACGCGACGGGGAGCACCTGCGCGACCAGTGGACGGCCTGGATGGACGAAGAGCAACGGCACTTCGCAGCCAACGACACCCGGGCGCGCGCGGATGTGTGGCTCGACGGATCGGGCACAATGCACCGGTGACGACTGCCGGACCGGTGACGAGGTACCTGCCCCCACGCGGCGAGGTGCTTCCCCGGTCGTGGTACGCCCGCAGCGTTGTCGATGTGGCCCGTGACCTGCTCGGTTGCTACCTGACGACAGTGCGCGACGACGGTCCGGTCACCGTCCGGCTCACGGAGGTCGAGGCGTACGGCGGGGCCGACGACCCCGGGTCCCACGCCTACCGGGGCCGCACTACCCGCAACGCAGCCATGTTCGGCGAGCCAGGGCGGCTGTACGTGTACCGGCATATGGGGCTGCACCACTGCGTCAACGTCGTCGCGCACCGCAACGGCGACGCGTGCGCGGTGCTGCTGCGGGCGGGGGAGGTGGTTGTCGGCGCCGAGCTCGCCCAGGCGCGGCGCGAGGTGGCCGGGACCGTCAGGTCGCCTGCCCAGCTGGCCGGCGGACCTGCGCGGCTCGCCGTGTGCCTGGGTCTGGACCTGGCCGACAACACCGCCGACGTGACTGGCACGGACGATTTCGTCATGCTCGACCAGCGCCCCAGCGCGAAACCTGCCCGGTCGACCTCCAGCGGGCCCCGGGTCGGTGTCGCTGGTCCCGGCGGCGATGTCGAACGGTACCCGTGGCGGTGGTGGCTGACCGGCGACCCCACCGTGTCGACTTATCGTCGTGCGTACCGAAAACCGGTGTCGGACGATTGACGAGCCGCTACCCTCATCCACCAGGTGCTGGCCGTGGGGCTGGCGAAGGAGCTGACGTGACCGAGATCCTTGACGAGCTGGTCTGGCGCGGTCTGGTCTCGCAGAGCACCGACCGTGACGCGCTGGGAGCCGAGCTGGCTGCCGGGCCGGTGTCGCTGTACTGCGGGTTCGACCCGACCGCGCCGAGCCTGCATATCGGCAACCTCGTACAGCTGCTGACCATGAGGCGTTTGCAGGACGCCGGGCACAAGCCGTTTGCGCTGGTAGGAGGCGCGACAGGGTTGGTCGGCGACCCGAAGATGACCGGAGAACGCACCCTCAACGACCCCGACGTCGTCGCAGGCTGGAGTGAGCGCATCCGCGACCAGATCGGCCCGCTGCTGCGGTTCGACGGGCCGAACGCCGCGCAGATGGTCAACAACCTGGACTGGACCGCCGGAATGTCGGCGATCGAGTTCCTGCGTGACGTGGGCAAGCACTACCGCTTGGGCACCATGCTCGCCAAAGACACTGTCGCCCGGCGGCTGGCGTCTGACCAGGGGATCAGCTTTACCGAGTTCAGCTACCAGATCTTGCAGGGGATGGATTTCCTGGAGCTGTTCCGGCGTTACGGCGTGCGTCTGCAGACCGGAGGTTCGGACCAGTGGGGCAACCTGCTGTCCGGTGTCGAGCTTATCCGCAAGGTCACGGCCACGAGCGTCCACGCCATGACGACCCCGCTCATCACCAAGTCCGACGGCACAAAGTTCGGCAAGACCGAGGCTGGCACCGTCTGGCTCGACGCCCAGCGGACGTCCCCGTACGCCTTCTACCAGTTCTGGCTCAACAGCGAAGACGACGACGTCATCAACTTGCTCAAGGTGTTCACGTTCCGCACCCGCGACCAGGTCGAAGAGTTCGCGGCGGACAAGGACGCCCGGCCCCAGGCCCGCACCGCCCAACGGGCGTTGGCGCAGGACGTGACCGCTCTGGTGCACGGCCAGCAGGCGTTGGACCAGGTCGTGGCTGCGAGCCAGGCGCTGTTCGGGCGCGGTTCGCTGGCTGACCTGGACGCGGTCACCCTGGGTTCGGCGGTCGCCGAGCTCACGACCGCCCAAGGCCGGGTGGGCGACCGTCTTGTCGACCTGTTCGACGCCACCAACGTCGTGGACTCCAAGAGCGCGGCCCGCCGTGCGCTGGCCGAGGGGGGGTTGTCGGTCAACAACGAGCGCGTCACCGACGTCGACGCGGTGCTCGAACCGCACCACGTGCTCGGTGGGCGCTGGACCGTCCTGCGGCGTGGGAAGAAGACCCTCGGAGCCGTCGATGTGGGGGCTGCTCCGGCCGGGTGACGCTCTGACCTGGCCGTTTGCACGCGCTGTCGTGCACGTGTAGTGTTCTCCGAGCCGTCGAAGGGGAGGAACGGACACCACAAGGTGGCCGGTCCCGTATCGATTGGACAAGCCGAAGCAGTCCTGCTGTGGGTGAAGTGTCACTTCAGACAGGTCTGCGTGGAACACAAGCCCTCCAACCGCCATCTGACAGTGGCGATGAGTGTGCGTGCGTTGTTTGAGAACTCAACAGTGTGTCGAGATAGATGGTCGATGCCAATTTTGGTTGGTGTCGGTGCCGTGCCATTCGTCAGTGGGTGGTGCGGTGGATGCCAGATTGTTTTCGT
>WRET01000052.1 GCA_009779195.1 Micrococcales bacterium | reverse complement strand
CCGCGACACCGACATGGCATCAGAGATGGTGAACTTCACCAAGGCCCAGATCCTGTCCCAGGCAGGCGTGGCCATGCTGGCCCAGGCCAACACCATCCCCCAGGGCGTCCTGCAGCTGCTGCGCTGAGCTGGCTGACGGAACCCACGGATGACTGACGCACCGGTGGTAGCGGGGAAACCCGCTACCACCGGTGCCCAGCACTAGATACGGAGCGTCGACAATGGCACAGATCTCGGGTCTGGTTTCTGGTCTGGACACCTCTTCGATCATCAACTCGTTGATGAACGTCGAAAAGCTGCCGCAGCTGCAGCTCGGCGACAAGAAGACGAGCCTGACCAAGATGGTCACAGCGCTGCAAGCCTTGAACACGAAGGTCGCGTCTCTGGCGGAGAACGCTGCGAAAGCAGCCAAGCCGGCCTCGTGGGAAGCGTTGACCGCCACATCGTCGGCCGCATCGGTCAGCGCCGCTGTCGGCGCCACCGCGTCGGCCACCTCCGTGACCTTCTCGGTCGACAAAGTCGCCTCGAGCCAGGTCTCGTTGACCCAGTCTTTCACCGAGATCGCCGAGCTCACCGGCGGCGCCCTGCCCCTGACGCTGCGGATGGGCGACAACGTCACCGAGATCGACCTGACCGACGTCGAGAACGTCGCCGACCTGGCCGCTGCGATCAACCGCTCGGGCGCCGGGGTGTCCGCTTCGGTCGTGTCGACCCCTGACGGCGAGGGCGGCACCTCGTACCGCCTGCAGCTCACCGGCAAGAGCACTGGTGCTGACCAGGCGTTCTCCCTGCACGCTGGTGACAGCGAAGTGTCGTTGACGACCGCACGCGCCGCCAGTGACGCCCAGATCACCTTGTGGCCTGGCACTGCGGCGTCCCAGACCGTGACCTCGTCGTCGAACACGTTCGCCGACCTGCTCACCGGGCTGAACGTCACAGTCTCCAAAGTCGAAGAAGACCCTGTGACCCTCGACGTGCGCCGCGACACCGCTGCGCTGGCCAAGCTCGGCTCGAACCTCGTCGCCCAGCTCAACCAGGCGCTCGGGGAGATCAAGACCCAGACCGCCTCGACCTCGACCACCGACTCGCGGGGCAACCCGATCGTGTCCCCTGGGGTGCTGTCGAGCAACTCTGGGGTGCGCCGCCTGTCCCAAGACCTGGTGCAGGCCGGGTCACTAGACATCGACGGACGGTCCCCCTCCGAGATCGGTATCACCATCAACTCCGACGGCACGTTCACGTTCGACGAGAAGAAGTTCACCGAAGCCCTGGCTGCTGACCCACAGCGGGTCCAGTCGATGCTCACAGCCATCGCCGAGCGGGTGGACAAAGTCGCGACTGCCGCGTCAGACAAGGTCACCGGAACCCTGACCCAGCAGATCACGTCCAACGACAAGCAGATCACCGACCTGGCCGCCAGGATCAGCAGCTGGGACTCGGTGCTCACGTTGCGCCGCGAGGCCCTGGAACGCCAGTGGGCGAACCTGGAGACCGCCTTGTCGAAGCTCAACTCACAGTCCAGCTGGCTGGCCTCGATCACCGCGTCGTTGGCTGCGTCGACGAAGTCCTGACCCACCGAAGGAGCCCCGATGTACGACGCTCGCTCTGCCTACCTGGCCGACTCGGTGACCACTGTCGGACCGGCCCGGTTGCTGACCATGCTCTACGACCGTCTGCTGCTGGACCTCGACCGTGGGCTGGAGTCGTTGACCAGCGGCGACCGGGTGGCCGGTGCCGCCCACCTGGGGCACGCCCGCGATATCGTCTCCGAGCTGATCTCGTCACTGGACGTCGACGCGTGGGAAGGCGGGCCGCGCCTGATGTCGGTGTACAGCTACCTGCTCGTCGGGCTGATCGAAGCCGCTGCCAGCGGTGACGCAGAAAAGACCGCCGAGTGCCGCGACCTCATCGCGCCGCTGGTCGAGGCGTGGCACGGTGCGGCCGAGTCCCTGGCGGACGAGGCCCAGGCGTCGCGGGCCACAGCCAGCACCCAGGCTGCTGACGAGGTCGGTTCGACCATGCTCGGAGTCGGCTGAACCGTGACCACCATCGACGAGACCAGCTTCGACTCTGCGTGGGTCGAGGCGCTGACGGTCTTGGAGATGGACGTCGCCACCGCTGAGGCGATGCTCGACAACGACCACCTGCCGTCGGTCGAAGACGTGGCCCGGATGGCCGCGTGGCAGCCCCCAGCCGATCTGGGCCCCCTGCCTGCGTCGTTGGTCGACCGTGCCCAAGCCCTGGCCAACCACCAGCGCGCCGTGGCCGAAGCCGTGACCCGCGCCATGATCGCCAACCGGCGTCACGTCGCCGCCCTGGACCAGATCCGCGCGACCCCCCCGTCGCGCCCCGTCTACGTCGACCTCGAGGGGTAGCTACTTCTTGGGGTCGAGGACGACGACCTTCGCGCCGTCGGCGGCGCGCTGCACCGCCTCGACACCACGCAGGGCGTTGGACTTGGACTCGTACGCCTCACCGGAGGCGACGATCTCACCATTGCCCGCCTTGAGGCGGAAGCGGTACTTGCCAGCTTTGTCGGCGTAGACCTCGAACGTCCCGGCCATCACAACTCCTCGAATCGTCATGGGTTGACGGGCGCGAGTATGCCAGACCCCAGCCCCCATTGCGTCCCCCTGCTGGTCTAACCCCGCTGAGGACTGAGCCTTCCGGTGAGGCCTGACCCAGCGACCTCAGGCCTCACCCCAAAGCCCAGGCCTCAGTGCGGGTAGGCACCCAGATCGCCTACCTCGTCGACCTGCGGCGGGCTGTGACCATCAGGGTTCCGGCGAGCAGGAGGAGGGCGAAGGCAGCTGTGACGACGGTGGTGCGGGCACCGGTGGCCGACAGGGCCTGGTCGCCCTGCCCGCCGTTGCCTGCCCCGTTGCCGCTGCCTGGGCCGTTGCCGTTGCCGTTGCCGGGCCCTGGGGGTAGGTCGGGGCCGGGTTCTAGGTCTTCGACAGCGTCGGCGCAGGTGGCGCCAGACCAGGTGGGGGCATCGACGCCAGGGGCCGCGGTGCGCACAGCACTGGCTGTGTTGGCGAAGCCACCGCCGGCCGAGCAGTGGAGGTTGGCGCTGGCTGGGACGGTCACGGTCACCGTCACCAGGTACTCGTCGGTGGCGTCGGCGTCGACGACTGCGGACGGCACGAGCACGGTGCTGGTGGTGCCGTCCCAGGTGGGGTTCGTGGTCACACCGGAGGGGGCTTCGACGTCGGTCGAGGTCACGGTCATCCCTGCGCCGAAGGCCAAGGTGTCGGTCAACGAGTACTGGACCGGCACGCTGATGACGTTGGTGACGTCGATCGCGAAGACGACCGTCCAGGTGTCGCCCTCCACATCACGGAACAGCACGGACTTGGTCACGTCGAGCCCAGGGGTGGGGCCAACCAGGACCAGCGTGCACGTGGTCGGCACCGGCGGCTCAGGCACCGCGAACGTGCCACCAGCGGCGGACACGGACAGACCAGGTTGGTCGCACTCGAGCGTCGCGGCGTACGAACCGAGGTTCGCCGCGTCGAGGAACCAGGCCAAAGTGACGGTCTGGCCCCCGGACAAGGTGGTCTGCACCATGTCGACTGCGACACCGCTGCCGCCAGGCGGGACGTGGGCGGTGGCGGTCACACCGCTGGACGAGATCGTCACCGCGTCGTCGCCGACACCGTCGACCCACTGCACCTGGAACACCAAAGCCGCCTGGGTGCGGGTGTTGGTGAAGGTGCACTCGATATGCCCAGGGTTGGCGGCCACGACAAGGGTGCCGCCGTGACCTCCGGCTGCTGGGGTCATGTCGGCGTCGCAGGTGAGCCCGGTCAGGTACGAGGCGACGTTCCCGCTGGTCGCTTCTTCGACGATCTCGACCGTGGTCCCGGGGTAGATGGGGACGGTGACGACGTTGTCCAGGTCGGTGTGGGCACCAGACGCTCCGGTCGCGGTCGATATCGCCCCACCGGACGTACCAGGGTCGGTCCCGGTGACGATCATCGAAGCGACGTCGCCAGCCTCGGCGTCCACCCATGTCTTGTGCAAGGTCAGCGTCGCGTCGGTCGCCGTGTTGGTGAACGCGCACGTCACGTCGCGCGGATCGGCGCCGACGGCGTACATCCCTTCGACCGCGTGCTGCTCGTAGACCAACCCGTCGGTGACGGTGCACACCAGCCCCGCGGAGTAGACGCTGCCGTTGCCAGAAGGCATGGCGTCGGAGAGCAGGACCATCTGCCCGGAGAACACCACTGCCTGTGTCTGGTTCGTCGTGTCGGTCTCGGCCCCGGGGGCACCTGTGGCGGTCGACGTGGCGGTGGCGGTCACCTGCGGCCCGGCGGCGGCGATCTCCAGGTCCGTAGTGTCGCCAGCGACACCGTCGACCCACGTCTTGCGCAAGGTCAGCGTGGCCGACGTCCGGGTGTTGGTGAACGCGCACACCACGTCGGTCGCCACTGCGGGCGCCGTGTAGGTCCCGGTGGTGTCCCCGCCGGTGTAGGCCAGGCCCGGCGCGGAGCACACCAGGTCCACGTCGTAGCTGCCGACACCGCCGAGCACCTCAGCCAGGACCGTGTCGCCGCCGGAGAGCACGGTGGCGGTCGCTTCGTTCGTGGTGTCCTCGTACGGTCCAGCCGCACCGGTGGCCACCGACGTGGCGGTCCGGCGACCGGTGGTCGCGCGGTCGAGCGACAAGAAAGCGGTGTCGTGGGTCGCACCGTCCACCCATGTCTTGCGCAACGTCAGTGTGGACGCCACACGTGTGTTGGTGAAGGTGCAGACCATGTTGACCGGGTCGGTCGGCACGGTGAACGTGCCGGACAGGTCGCCGCTGGCGTACGTCGGGGTGCCGGCGTCGCAGGCGAGCTCGGTGGTGTAGGTACCTGTGTTGCCCGCGTCGAGCCCCTCTCGGACGTGCACATCGACGCCAGAGTAGATGGTGGCCGAGACCTGCTCCTGCGACACCCCCTGCCCACCAGCCGGTACGGTCGCCGTGGCGGCGACCCACGCCGGGGGTGCGGGACCGGGGCTCGCCACGGAGGCGATGGCCAGGTCCGCGGAATCGCCGTCGGCCCCGTCGACCCACCTCTTGAGCACGGTCAGCGTCGCCGACGTGCGGGTGTTGGTGAACATGCAGACCACGTCGGTCGCCGCCGGCGGCACGGTGAAGGTGCCCGACAGGTCCCCGCCGGTGTAGTCCAGACCGGCTGCGTCGCAGGCAAGCTCAGCGGTGTACGTACCGGTGTTGGCACCGGAGGACTCCGAGACGCTCACCTGCGTCCCTGACCAGACAGTGACCGACACCTCGTTGGTGTCGGTCTCGGCACCCGGCGCACCGGTGGCGGTGCTGGTGACGCTCGTCCCGTCGATGTCGAGCACGACGGTGTCGCCGCCCGCAGCGTCGACCCAGGTCTTGCCCAGCCTCAGCGTCGCCGACGTGCGGGTGTTGGTGAAGGTGCACTCGATGTTGGCTGGGCTGGCCGGAACGGTGACGGTCTGCAAGACCGTGTCCAGCACGCTCGGGTCGCTGCAGGTCAGCGCGCCGGTGTAGGCGCCGACGTTGTCCACGCCGAACGCCTCGGCCACCACCATCGTCGCACCGGAGAGGGCCGGCAGCTGTGCTGAAGCGACCGACGGCCCGGTCCCGCCGGCGGGGACCACGGCTGTGGCGAACCCAGGCGTCGCGATGGAGGGGTCGAGACCCGGCCCCGCGGCGTCGATCGACAACAGGGCCTCGTCACCGCCGGCACCGTTGACCCATTGCTTGCTCAAGGTGAGCGTCGCCGCGAGGCGGGTGTTGGTGAAGACACAGGTGACGGGGACCGCGGGGGTCGGCACCTGGTAGACGCCTGACAGGTCACCGTCGGTGTAGTCCAGGCCGGGCTGGTTGCACACCAGGCGGGTGCCGTAGCTGCCGGTGTTCCCGAGGCCGAACGTCTCGGAGATGGTGACCACGTCGTCTGCGGCCAGGTCGATGCTGATCTGCTCTCCGGAGAACCCGGTGCCGGCACCAGGCACGACCGCTGTCACGCTCTCGTCGCCGGTGGTGGCCTGGAGACCCAGGTCGACGGCGTCGTCGACCGCCCCACCAACCCATTCCTTGTACAGCACGAGGGTGGGTACGGGCACGCGTTCGTTCACGAACTCGCAGTCGACGTCGTAGGGAGCGGGTCCGATGTCATAGGTGCTCGCCCGGCCCATCCGCTTCGACAGGGCCGAGCAGGTCAACGTGGAGGTGTACGACCACTGGTTCGGGCCTGCGAACATCTCGGTGATCGTCACCTGGTCGCCGGAGAAGATCGGCACCACGAGCACGTCCGAGAAGGACGCAGACCCACCGGGCGCGGTGACGACGGCCGAGTCGAACGACGCCGCAGCCTGGCCCTTGACCCACAGCTCGACCGTGTCGTCCGCGTAGCTGTCGGTCCAGGTCTTGGTCACCGTCATCGTGGCCCGGGTGCGCGAGTTGGTGAAGGTGCACGTCACCGGGTCTGGGTCGTCGGCGACCTGGTACACCCCCGACGATGCTCCGCTGGTGTAGACCAACCCGGGCTTGTCGCAGACCAGCATGGGCGCGTAGGTCCCGGTGTTCGTGCCCATCGTCTCGGCGAGGTCGACCTGGTCGCCAGCGCGGACCGTCACACGCACGACGTTGATGACGTCGAGCTGCGAACCGGCCTGGCCGCTGGCGGTGCTGGTGGCGAAGTGCGTGCCGTCGACCGACAAGGTCGCCGAATCACCAACAGCACCGTCGACCCACTCCTTGACCAAGGTGAGGGTGGTCGCGTTGCGGATGTTGGTGGCCGTGCAGGTGATCGTCGTACCAGCTGCCAAGGACGCGGGGACGGTGAACGAGCCATCGGCTGCGGGGTCCACACCGTTGTCGCAGGCCAGCGTCGTGCCGTACTGGGCCTGGGAACCGGAGACGAAAGTCTCGCCCACGGTCACCGTGGCCCCGGCGCCCACATCGAGGCTCACCTGGCCGCCGGTCGGTGCGGTGACGGTCGCCGTGTCGGTGCTCGTGCCGTCGGTGACCGTCAAGGCAACAGCGTCGCCGGGCACAGGGTTGTCCCACACCTTTTTCAGCACGACCTGGCGGGAGGCCGTGTTGGTGAACGTGCAGGTGACGTCTGCCCCTGCAGCGACGGTCACGTTCGTGCCTGCCAAGGGCGCTGTGCAGCCCAGAGCGAGGTTGTACCCAGGTGGGCTAGCGCTCTCAGCGACAGCGTAGGTGCCTGGTGCTACGTGCACCCGGGTGACGCTCGCACTGTTCCCGGCCCCAGAGAACGTCGTGGGGCCGGTGGCGTACAGGGTCCACTGGCCAGCGGTGGCGCTGCCGCCCACGACCTCCTTTTTCAGTGTCAGGTAGGTGCAGGTCACCGTGTTGGTGATGGTGAAGGTGTTGAGCCCGCCGGTCAGGCGTTGGCTGCCGCGGCCGGTAGAGCTGGTGGTGCACCCTGGTGGCGTGGAGACCGTCTCGTCGATGGTGACGGTGTCACCGACGAGGTAGGAGGTCCCGTCAGAATGTTTGGAGTAGACGGTGCCGAACCGGGGTGCGGTCTGGCCGGTGAGCTGGGGCGCAGCGCTGAACCCGGCGGGCTGGTCGCCGTCGTCGAACGCCACACCGTCGACCACCCACTTCTTGACGACCCGCACCTGCGGGCAGGTGTTCGGGACGCCCACGTCGATCGGCTCGATCCAGTCCACGAGGTTCGAGGTCTCCGTCGCAGCACTGCTCGAACGCGCGTTCAACGTGGTGAAGCCACCTGAGCAGCCGGTGGCTTTCGTCAGCGCAGAGACGTTGACCGCGGCTTCGACGAACGTCTGGGCAGGGCGCAGCGTCCCGGACAGGTCGGTGGCAGGGCCTGCGTTGGCAGCGATCACAGCCGCACCGGCGCCCAACGGCTGCCACCCACCGTCCCAGCGGTCCGCCCCGGCCAGCACCAGCACCCCGGTGGAGACGTCCGCGAACGTCAGCCGCAGGTCCCCCGCGGTGCGCGTAGGTATCGGACCAGACGAGTTCTGCCGCTGGTTGAGCTCGACACGGTAGGCCACGCTCCCCGAGCCCGCGGCCCGGACAACCCCGATGTAGGTCCACACGTCGTCGCCGACGAGGTGGCTGTAGGTGTAGACCTCGATGATGTCCGTCACAGAGACGGCGCCGCCTCCCCCGGGTGCGGTCCCGCTGATCTGGGGCACGCTCCACGGCCAGTCACGCTCGGCAGCACCACTTGTGAAACGGGTCGAGTCTTTCTCCCCGTCCACCCGGATCTGGGCGGCGACGGAGTCCCAGTCGGCGTTGGACGGGTTGTTGGTGCACACGTCACCGTCGATCTCGAAACCACCGGCCGGGGAACCCGCTGCTGGCCACGGCCCGCCGACGCAGTCGGCAAGCAGCGCCGAGGCGGCCAGCGGTCCCGGGGCGGTCTGCGGAACCGGAGTCGGCGACGCGGCGGCCAGCGCTTTCGACAACGGTGTGGTGGCTGGCACCTCGTTGGGGTCGCCAACCTGGTCGACGACGCTGCCATCTGCGCCGAGGTCAGGTGTGCCAGTGCTGGTTATGTCTGCTTTGACTGCCACAGGGGGCGAAATCGCTGGTGGCGCGCATATCGCGCCACCAGCTGCGAGGCCGGCGACGACAGCGGCGGCCAGATACCTGTGACAAGACAACACAACTGAACGTTACAAAAGATTCGCCTATCCGCTACTGGGGACATGCGAAGATGGACCAATGATGTCGCGAGCGCGCCGTCGCCGGGTCGACCCATTAACGGTGCTGGTGCTCGTAGCATTCGCAGCGGGGATCATTGTGCCGTTAAGGGGGCTGGGCGCGGATATCGGCCGGTGGGCCGTCACCGCGGCAGTGGTGCTGCTGTTCTTCGGCTATGGGGTGCGGACCTCACGCTCTGAGCTGCACGACGCGGCGCGTGCCTGGCGGCTGCAGGTGGCGGTCCTGGTCGCCACGTTCGTGGCGTTCCCCGCGCTGGGGGTGCTGGCACACCTGGTCCCAGGGCTGGGTGACCTGCGCGGTGGGGTGCTGTACCTGGCGCTGCTGCCCTCGACGGTGCAGTCGTCGGTGGTCCTCACCTCGGTCGCCCGCGGCAACGTCGCCGGGGCCATCACGGCGGCGACCGCGTCGAACATCGCAGGGATCGTCGCGACACCTGTTCTGGTCGCGCTCCTGGTGGGCCGCAGCGGGGGCCTGGGGCCGGGGGCACTGGTCGGCGTGGTGACACACCTGGTCGTCCCGTTCGTGGCCGGGCAGGTCGCCGCACGCTGGTGGGCGCCGTGGGTGCGGGCCCACCCCACGCTCACCCAGGTCACCGACCGTGGAACCGTCGTCCTCGTCGCGTACGTCTCGGTCAGCGGCGCCACCGTGTCAGGGGCGTGGACGAGCCTGACCCCTGGGCACCTGGTCGTGCTCGTGGCGGTGTGCGCGGCGCTCCTGGCCGCGATGCTGGTGGGGACCTGGCAGGCCGGCGCGTGGCTGGGCCTGTCCCGGGCCGACCGCATCACCTTGCTCATGTGCGGCTCCAAGAAGTCGTTGGCCACGGGCCTGCCCATGGCCTCGGTGCTTTTCACCCCGGCCGTCGCGGCGTCGGTCGCGTTGCCGGTGATCGTCTTCCACCAGCTGCAGCTGGCGGTGTGCGCAGTCCTGGCCCAGCGCCTGGCCAGCGAGGACTCGCCCTGACCTGGGACGAAACCTGGCGCGGCGCTGGGTGTTTTGTGGTGGACGACCTTGCGTCTGCCCGACGAGCCGACGATGCTGGGACGCGGCACGACCCAGGTACGCTGGTCGGCGAGAGGTGAATGACATCGGTGTGGTTCAGGGCGTAGGCTCTAGCACCGGACGGAAGGACAAGGACGTGACGGCTACCCTGCACGAGACGGTCGACGCGGCTGGCTTGTCGCCGCGTGACCAGCAGATCCTCGCGTTCGAACGGCAGTGGTGGCGCTACGCCGGGGCCAAGGAACAGGCCGTGCGCGAGCTGTTCGACATGTCCGCCACCCGCTACTACCAGGTGCTCAACGCCCTCATCGACGAACCCGCAGCCCTGGCCCACGACCCGATGCTGGTCAAACGCCTGCGCCGGCTGCGCACCTCGCGCCAACGGGCCCGCAGCGCCCGGCGTCTCAACGCGGCCGAGAGCCGCGTGTCCTAGCGTCCGGTGATGTTGTCGGCCGTGTTTGGCATACCCGTCCTGTTTTCGTCCGGAACCGGCTAGCCTGGGCGACGTGAGCAAGGGCTACCCGTACGACGAGGACGAGTTCGACGCACCGGTCGATCCGGACGGTCCGCACGGTGTGCACCGGGCGCCACGGTCGTTCTGGAGCAAGTGGTGGCCGTTCTTCGCCGTGATCATCATCGTGCCTGCGCTGACGTTCGCCGCCGTGTACTGGGCCATGCAGAACGAGTCGCAAGCCCCTGTCGCGAACGGCACAGTGGTCGACGACGAACCGGGAGGCGACGAGACCGACGACCCCGGCGACGAGACCGACGCCCCCGGGGGCGAGGGCTCCCCCGTCCTGACCACGCAGGTCATGGTGATCAACGCTGGCAGCGGCAAGACCGGCCTGGCAGGCGACGTCGCCAACGTGCTCAAAGCAGCAGGGTTCACGACGCAGAACACCCCAGGCAACGCCACCAAGGGCACCCGCACCGCCGACACGGTGTACTACGAGTCCGACGACCTGAAGGTCACCGCTGAGGCGGTCGCCGCAGCGGTCAGCGAGTCCCAGGGCCACGACGCGAAGGTGGAGCAGGGCTTGCCCACCGTCGAGGTGACGCCCGGTGAGCAGCCTCCCGAGATCATCGTCATGCTCGTCAACAAACCCCGGGACTAGGCAGTCGGGGGAGACAGCCGCCTGGCCGACGAGCTTGCACTCCCCCACTGAGAGTGCTAACCATAGTCCTGGCACTCTCGGTGTGAGAGTGCCAGGAACTCCCCGGGCTCTCGGTGAGGTCCGTCACCGTCGCGGGACATGACCGTGCGGTGCGGGCCGTCCGTCGCGGGCACCAGGCCCGGACACCACCGACCAGAAGGATCGATAGCCACATGGCCAAGATCATCGCCTTCGACGAGGAGGCCCGGCGGAGCATGGAGCGTGGGCTCAACGTCCTCGCTGACACCGTCAAGGTCACCCTCGGCCCCAAGGGCCGCAACGTCGTGCTCGACAAGAAGTGGGGCGCCCCCACCATCACCAACGACGGGGTGTCGATCGCCAAAGAGATCGAGCTCGAAGACCCCTACGAGAAGATCGGCGCCGAGCTGGTCAAAGAGGTCGCCAAGAAGACCGACGACGTCGCCGGTGACGGAACCACCACCGCCACGGTGCTCGCCCAGGCACTCGTCCACGAGGGTCTGCGCAACGTCGCCGCCGGCGCCAACCCGATCGCCCTCAAACGCGGCATCGAGAAGGCCGTCGAGGCCGTCACCGACCAGCTGCTCAAGCAGGCCAAAGAGGTCGAGACCAAAGAGGAGATCGCCGCGACCGCTGCTATCTCCGCCGCTGACACCCAGATCGGCGAGCTGATCGCCGAAGCTCTGGACAAGGTCGGCAAAGAAGGCGTCGTCACCGTCGAAGACGGCCAGACGCTGGGCCTGGAGCTGGAGCTGACCGAAGGTATGCGCTTCGACAAGGGTTACCTGTCGGCGTACTTCGTCACCGACCCCGAGCGCCAGGAAGCCGTCCTCAACGACCCGTACATCCTGCTGGTCGAGTCCAAGATCTCCTCGGTCAAGGACCTGCTGCCGCTGCTGGAGAAGGTTATCCAGACCGGCAAAGAGCTGTTCATCGTCGCCGAGGACGTCGAGTCCGAGGCGCTGGCCACCCTCGTGGTCAACAAGCTGCGGTCCGTGTTCAAGTCTGTCGCCGTCAAGGCCCCGGGCTTCGGCGACCGCCGCAAGGCGATGCTGCAGGACATGGCGATCCTCACCGGTGGCCAGGTCGTCTCCGAGACCGTCGGCCTCAAGCTGGACTCGGTCGGCATGGAGGTCCTGGGCTCTGCGCGCAAGGTCGTGGTGAGCAAGGACGAGACCACCATCGTCGAAGGTGGCGGCGACGCTTCCCAGATCGCTGGCCGTGTCACCCAGATCCGCGCCGAGATCGAGAACTCCGACTCTGACTACGACCGCGAGAAACTCCAGGAGCGTCTGGCCAAGCTTGCTGGCGGCGTGGCCGTCATCAAGGCTGGCGCGGCCACCGAGGTCGAGGCCAAAGAGCGCAAGCACCGCATCGAAGACGCCGTGCGCAACGCCAAGGCCGCTGTGGAAGAGGGCATCATCGCCGGTGGCGGTGTCGCACTCATCCACGCTGGCGACCAGGCGTTCAAAGACCTCCAGCTCGACGGTGACGAGGCTGTCGGCGCCGAGATCGTCCGCAAGGCCCTGGAAGCCCCGCTCAAGCAGATCGCGATCAACGCAGGCTTCGAAGGCGGCGTCGTGGTGGAGAAAGTCCGCCACCTGCCCGCCGGCCAGGGCCTGAACGCCGCGACCAACGTCTACGAAGACCTGCTCGCCGCAGGTGTCGCCGACCCGGTCAAGGTCACCCGCTCTGCCCTGCAGAACGCCGCGTCCATCGCGGGCCTGTTCATCACCACCGAAGCAGTCGTGGCCGACAAGCCGGAGAAGGTCCCCGCGGCCCCCGGCGGCGGCGACGGCGGCATGGGCGGCATGGACTTCTGATCCACCCCCCTCACGACGGGGCCGGTCACCACCAGGTGACCGGCCCCGTCCGCGTCTGTGGGCAGGTGTCGAGGCTTCAGGCAAGGAGGGTGACTGCCCGTGAGACGGTCAGTTCCAGGTCACTGGGTGGGTTGGGTCGGCCAGGTCGACGGTGGGGGCTACCAGCGGTTGCCTGCCACGACCGCTGCCTTACCGGCTGATCCAGGTCACGGGCAGGGCCGGGTCGGTCATCTGCACACGTGGGGCACCCAACGTCATGGGGCTGACCCCGGGGCCCATCTCCGTGGAGCGGATGCCGACATCACCGCTGACCGCCTGGCCGTCGCGGACGCCCGTCGCTGAGGTGACCACAGGCCCTGGAGACGGGGCGTACGGGCACATCGGGTTGAAGGGGGTGACGTATGGGACGAGCTCAGCCAGCGACGCCTCCGCCTCGGGGGTCAGCGTGCGGGTCACCGAACCGGCGTCGACCGCTGTGCCGTCTTCCAGGACCGCCGCGACGTCCAGACCACACCCGGCAACCAGGTCGGTGGAGGCCAGGCAGGTGTCCACCGCGGCGCGTACGGCTGTGCGGAACACCTCGACTCCCTCGTCCGACAGCGCCAGGGCGACCTTGGGCTTGTCGGCGGGCAGCGCGAAGGTGCCGTCGACGACCGTGTAGTACTGCGTCGAGGTGGTCACCGTGTACGTCCCCGGGACGAGAAAGGACAGACCATCGGAGCCGAAGGCGGTGCCAGGGACGGCCTGGCCGTTCACTACCAGGCCGATATCGGACGCCACGAGGTCACGGACCAATTCGGTTCCGTTGGTGACCTTCCACGGGCCTGACCACTTGGCCACCTCGTACACGTACACGACGTCAGCCGAACCCAGCACGAACGTTGCCCGGACCGTGGCGCTGTCGGTCGAACCGTAGACGTGCTCGACTCTCACGTCAGTGATCGGCGCAGCCTTGGCCGACGCTGCCAGCACCTCGTCGGTCGCCAGGACCGGACCGTCGACATACGCGAGCACTGCCTTGGCGTCGGCGGCAGCGAGCGCACCAAGGTAGCCCTCGACACACTCGACAGCGGCCTGTTTGGCTTCCTTCTTGGTCTCGTTGCGCGACAGGAACATCACCAGGGCAGGCAGGGCGACAAGCACCAGCACCAACAGCAGACAGCCTCCGACGAGTTTCTTGCGGCTCGGCGCAGGCGGGACTGTGCCTGGCATGACCCCAGAGGCTGGAGCCGGGGGCGTCGCTGGAACAGCCGGCAGAGACCCACTCTTGCGTCGGTCCCGCAACAGTTCCGGCTCTGGGGTGCCCCAGTCGCCGTCGGCTGACGTCTCGGGATCGTCCTGGACCGGCGCCGGGACGACCTTCGGGTCTGCAGCCCCCCACTCGGTCACGCTGTCGGACGGTTCGTCGTCCCGGTCGCGCGCCACGGCGTCACGCTACCGGGGCGAAGCTGATAGCCCAAAGACGCGGACGGACGCCACCGACCTTTGGTGCAAAAACCACCACCGTGCCAACACCTGGTCGCCCCAACGTCTCACCGCCTTCCAGCTGAGCCTAGACCCCGGGACGCTGACCGACGAGGGCGTCGACGCGTTCCGCAGTGCTGTCCGTCCAGCGGTCGACACCTGCCTGGCCTCGCGCATGCTGGCCGCCGGGTGCGGCCTCGACGTCGCCCCCGTCCTGGCCGACGGCACAGTCGTCGACGAAGGTTCCCTGACCCGCACCCTCGCCCCCGGCACCGAAGCCCGCATCGCCTCACCCCCCGCGCAACCAGAGGGGACCCAAGAAAAGCCGCCGTCCACATCTCCGCCGGAGACGTCATCACCACCGCCACCGGCACCCGCGACGGCCAACCCGTCACCGGCGAGATCTCCCAAGGCTCCACCTCCCTAGGCCCCACAACCACCACCCCCACCCGCCTAGGCGCCCCCACCGTCGACCTAGCCAACCCGTCCCACCCCGTCACCTGGAACTGACCTCCCCAGCGGCGTCCTGAGCTACGCTCCGAACCACCCCAAGTCGTGCGTCACCTGAGCCACTAACTGCCGCAGGTGGTATGATGGTCGTCATGAGCACGCTGACTGTCACCCCGACGACCCCCGACAACGCCGTCCTGGCGTTCGTGCGCGAGCACACCGCGTCGGGCGCGCATGTCCAGATCGTGGCCACCGAGCCGTACATGACCCCCGCCGAGGCCGCCGAGGCGCTGAACGCCTCGCGCACGTTCGTCATGTCCAAGATCCGTGACGGCTCGATCCGGTCCACCCGGCGTGGCAACCGGCACCGGATACCCGTGGCAGAGGTCGAGCGGTTCCGTGCCGAGTCGATCCGTCAGATCGCTGGTGATGCTGCGGCCGACGTCGAGGCCGAGCTCTTCGGCCAGCTGTGAGCACCATCGTCTTCCTGGACGCGAACGTCCTGGCCAAGCCGTTCACCCGGACGCTGCTGTGGGTCGGTTCCAGGCACAGCGACTTCGCCGTCACCTGGAGCGAGCGGGCCGAGACAGAGGCGAACCGTCACCTGCGTCCCGACGCGACCCCGGTCGGACAGCTGCGTAAACGGTACGGCATGACGCGCGGCCCGACCGGCACAGACCCGGCACGCTTCGGCTCCACCGAAGAACCAGACCGGCAGATCCTCGCCGACGCGCTGGCCTGCCGGTCAGCCTTCCTGGTGACCGAGGACGTGGACGACTTCGGCCTGGCCGACCTCACCTCGTGCGGCATCTCCGCCGTCCACCCCGACCTGTTCCTCGCGCACCGCCTCTCGCCGGACGGCTACCGCGCCGCGCTCGAAGCACTCTCGACGGGGATGAGGCGCCCAGCGCGAAAACCTGCTGATGTCCACACCCAGGCGGGACGAGTCCACCCGCTCCTGGTCGGAGCGATGCGACACGTCTACCCAGGGGTCGTCCCGGAACCGGCGTCGCACGACCACCCGCGGGAGATGTTTCGTGGCGCGTCGTGCGTCCGGTGCGGCCGGACGCTGAGGTCACCCGGCTCCGTCTTGTGCGGGGGCGGTTCCGTCTGCGCCTCGACCCCACCCGACGAGTAGTAGAGACCGCAACGGGGAACCCGCCTGGGCCGCCTTTGCCGGTCGCAAGCTGTCGGACCCGCTCGTAGGTCTTCCCCACACGCTGGGCGACAGTCTTGAGCGACACGAGGTCTTCGTCCTCAAGCGCGACGACCCGGAACCCAGCACGCTGGGCGTCGGCGACCACCGACACGATCGCCTCCGCCAAGGTCACAGCCTCACGGCTGACGCGGAGCAAGCCACGCCCGGCACCACGCTCAGGTGAGGAGTCGTCAAAGCCAGCCTCGTAGAGAAGGTCGATCTCGTCGTCAGTGGGCTCACGGTCCAGGTAGGCCGTGAAGTGGTGTGTGGTCATCACGGCTCGGGTCGGTTCTGTCGCTGGTGGTGGCGGCCACGGAACGCGAAGAGCGTCCCGGCGAGCACCGAGGCCGTTGCCGAGCCCACCAGGACCCCGACCTTGGCCTGGTCGTCCAGCGCGCCGGTGGTGCTGAAGGCCAGGTCGCCCACCAGGAGCGAGACGGTGAACCCGACGCCGCCGAGCATCGCGATCCCGGCCATGTCGAACCACTGCAGATCCGGGTCGAGGTGGACCCGAGGCAGCCGCGTCACCGCAAAGGTCGCGGCGAGGATGCCCAGAGGCTTGCCGACCACCAGACCTGCGACGATGCCCAGTGCCACCGGGGCCGTGACCACCTCGGCGAACCCGCCGACACCGCTGACGGTGACACCCGCGGCGAAGAAGCCGAACAGCGGGACCACCAGGCACGCTGCCCAGGGCCGCAGCCGGTGCTCGGTCCGCGCGGCCGGGCCCACCGCCGCACTCGTCACCCGTGCTGCCTGCGACGCCGGACGGCACCCTGGGTCGAAGACAGGAACCGCCAGCCCGAGCAGCACACCAGCAATCGTGGTGTGCACCCCCGATGCGTGCATGAACCCCCAGGTCAGCAGCGCCAGCGGCACCAGCAGCCATCTGGTTGGGTACCTGGAGGCGGCGACGGCGAAACCAAGCACACCTGCCACCGCGAGCCCCAGGGCGATCAGGTCGATGCTCTGGTGGTAGCCGACCGCGACGACGGTGATCGCGACCAGGTCGTCGCTCACCGCCAGGGTGAGCAGGAAGCTCCGCAGCGCTGCGGGCAGGTTCCGGGCCACCACGACCAGGACCGCCAGGGCGAACGGAACGTCGGTGGCCGTAGGCACCGCCCACCCCCGGGCTGCCTGGCTGTCGCCGCTGGCTGCGACCACGCCCAGGTAGACGGCGACCGGGACCACGACGCCACCCACGGCGGCCACGACCGGGACCAGCGCCCGGGCCGGGTCACGCAGGCTTCCTGCCACCAGCTCGCGTTTGAGCTCGGTACCGATCAGGAAGAAGAACACCACCAACAGCCCGTCGGTGACCCACTGGCCCACCGTCAGACGCAACCCCAGCGACTCGGGCCCCACCGCGAAGTCACGGACCCGTTCGTAGGCCCCGCTCACGGGAGTGTTGGCGGCCAGCAGCCCGAGCCCGGCCGCGAACGCGAGCAGCAGACCAGCCGACAGGTCGCGACGGGTCCAGGCCGAGAACCTCACCCACAGCGGACGTACGGGACCACGAGAAGACACGACAGGCAACTCCGCACCGAGCACCGAGCCCAGCACGGCGCGCGCATAGCACCGACACAGGGGCAGACCAACAAAGACGAGACGACCTCCAGCACTGTAGACGGTGCCGGAGGCCGAACACCACAGGTCGCGTGTTTGAACGTCGAACCCACGGTGGACCCTACGGGACCGTATTGAAACCGCTCACGGAGTGCCGAAGTCCCTGGTCACGCACCATGCGCGGCTCGTGGCAGCGGGTCGCCGGGAAGGTGTGACCGCCAGGTTCGCCTCTCCGAGGGGCAGCTCGCGGCGTGTGCTGCGGCTGTCGGTCGAGCAGGTCGATGCGCTCGTTGCGGGGTACCTGGAGGGTAAGACGGTGTACGAGCTGGGTGCCCAGTTCGGTGTCGGCAGGCAGACCGTCAGCGTCCATCTGAGACGGCGCGGGGTCACGATGCGTATGGGCGGGGTGCTTCCTGCTGACTGTCCTGAGCTGCTGCGCCTGCGGGACCAGGGCTGGTCGTTCGCACGGCTGGGTGAGCGGTTCGGCGTCGATCCTGATACGGCCCGTCGCGTCGTCAGGCTGGCCGGGAGGCCTACAGCGTGATCGTCGTAGCAGTCCGGTAGACCGGCGTGGGAATGCGGGAGGCGGCGTCGCTGAAGAGCTGCTTCGCCACGGGCGGTGCGACGATCAGGTCAGGCGCCAGGATGCTGGTCAGGGTTCGTCGGTGGGCTCGTCGGCGAGGACGTGCCGCAACGCCGTGGTCACTTCGGGGCCGACGATCGTCTCTAGGGTGGCCAGCACCCCGGTCTCCGGTTTGGGTGAGTGGCGGACGGTCGTCTCGTGCGCCGTGCGCATCTGGTCGGGGTGCTGTTCGACCAGCCGGGCCAGCAGCCTGGCGGAGTCGATCAGCTCGATGCCGTGTGCGGCCATCCACCGGCGGGGGAAGTGTCGGGTGTTGTCGGTCAGCAGGATGTCTGCGTCGGCGGACAGCGCCGCAGCGAGGACGTGGCGGTCCTTGGCGTCCATGTCAACCTGCTCGACGGTGGCGAGGTCTTCGGGGGCAACGACGGTGAGGGCGTACTCGATGTAGTCGTTCATCAGCGTTTCCAGCCGGTCGGTGGCCTCGTGGGACAGGCCGAGCCGTTCGCGGAGGTTGCGGGACATCTCGTCGAGGATCTGCTGGCTCCAGCGGATCTCGATGACGCCCTGGTCGGCGGCGTACAGGAAGTAGTCGCGCAGGGTGCGGGAGAACAAGACGTTGGCGTCGGCGACGACGACGGAGACGGTCAATCGACCAGCCCGATCTCGTTGGAGAACTCTGCCAGCGCCTTGGCCGCCTGCGACCGACGGGCGCGGCGGGCACGCTGGAAGTCGGTCAGCGCCTGGGCGGGGACGCGGTGGTGGGTGCCGACCATGACGTGGGCCAGCTCGCCGGAGTCGATTAGCTTCATCAAGGTCGGGCGCGACAGCCCCAGCATGGTCGCCGCCTCGGTGGTAGTGAAGGTCTCCTTGACCGGCACTACCACCGCTCCGGTGGTCAGCTCGGCGTCCAGCAGAGCGAGCACCTTCTCGGCGCTGGTGCGGGGCAGGTCGAGGGTGATGCTCACCCTGTCTGACGAGTCGGCCAGGGCGGCACGCAGCGCTCGCACGTCACGGGTGAGAACCTCAGACACCACAACCTCCAAGCGAAGCAACTGAACCTGACTGAAGCAAGTGTAGCACCCCGGCGGTGCGCTCCGACGTCTGCCGGACAAGCCGTCGGCACCCAGCTGAGACAGCCCGCCGCGCCGTCAGCCTGGCCAGGCGACCTACAGCGCGACCGTCGCGGCAGGCCAGTAGACCGTGGGAGCCGGTTCTGGGTGGACGTCGCGGGCGGGTCCGGGTCCGCTGGGCTCCAGCTCTGGTTGTTCCCACTTGTCGGACAGACCAGGGCCAGCGGCCCTGCGGATGGCGGCGCGGATGGTGCTGGTGTGCAGGCCGGTGATGGCTACTATGTCGCGCAGGCCGACCTTGGCGTGACGGGCCACGTCGAGGAAGGTGTGGCCGAGGGTGTCGCGGCCGTGGGTGGCGGCTTCGGCGATGGCCAGGTAGTCCTGGGTGGCGACCAGCAGGTCGCGGACCTGTTCTGGGGTGATGTCAGCCACGGCGCTTGACCTTGCGGGTCAGCAGTCACAGGCGGGTCCCCCACCGTCGACCTGGCCGACCCAACCCCAGTGACCTGGGCCTGACCTTCACGCAGGCAGGCCGTACCCTCCTGCATACGATGCTCTTTCTGGGGCAGAGACATGAGCCGAGCGCATCGCTCAGGAGCACTGGGACAGTATCGTCCAAGAAGCAGGAGGTGGTACCTATGACGGACTACGAACGTTGGATGGATGCCTTTGATCACGCGTGGCACCAGCCACAAGAGACCAGCACCCTCCCATGTCCTTGCTGCAGCGCCAAGGCGGTCACGCTCGTCTACATAATACACAGTGTGGACGACAGAACAGGCATGTCCGCATTCTGGTGCAACGAATGCCTCCATGGAGCACCTCCTAACACCGGGCACCTTCCCGAAGATTTCATTGGAACACTCTCCGGGGAGGAAAAGGTTCCGAACTATAGTGTAATAACTCCAGATTGAGATCTTGTTTTTGAGTGCGCAGCGCTTGCTGGAATCCCAATTTTCAAAAAGCGGATTGCAGGATCCTGTTTGTCGCACGACATACTTGCAGCATTCAATAGCGTGCTTCAGAGGACTCCCCTGAGTCTATTCTTGATGTCATCCAGTTTCTTTTTCTCTTCTGGGCTGACCACACAGGCAGGGATCGAGTCGAATCCTGGGTCTGTCAGCGGGTACAGTCTCCAGCCTTGGCTCGCGGCAGCACCTGCGGCACGATCGAACATGGCCTCAAGGAATTCCCATTGGGAACCAGGCCACTCGACATCACCGTAGTCGACGGACAGTTTTTCCCGGTCCAGGGCGATACCACGGCTGGCTGCTGCGGAGACCAGCCACCCGACCGTATCTCCCATGTTGTTCCAGAATCTGATCGTGTACGGTTCCAGCGCCGCGATCATGGCTGCCTGGTAGAAAGATTGCCGATCAGGGACATCGTCGAGGGATCTCCATCCTCGAAGGTCAGGGATGGACCCTTTGCGCTGAACGGCCTTCCAAGCACCTTCACGCCAGGCGCCCAACCAGGATCTCGGGTCCAAGACTGCCAGCTTCAGCTGGAGCACCGTCGTCCGGTTGCCCCGGCTGAGCAGGCTTCCGAACGACACAAGAGCCGTGGCCGTGTCCTGGTCGAGAAGACCTTCCCCGCGGACGCCACGCACCGGGTGCCCAGGGTCGAACAGGGCTGCGACCTCCGCTTCGCTGACCGTGCCGACGATGACTGCACGCGATGTGGAGTCCTGGTCTGACCTCGCGTAGGACTCGCCTGCATCGTGGTATGCCTGACGCACGGACCGAAGCGTCTTGATGCGCACGCCCTCTTGTGAGAGCAGGTCCATCGTGACGCGATTGACCTCGAGCGACAGGACCACTCCACCGCCGCCGGAGAGGTCCCACCAGAACGTGGCGGAGTCTGGTATCCCGTCGTCATGGTTGCCGCCGGCATAGCCGACCATTGGTTGGCCGACAAGTTCGGTCACCCATTCTTTGAACATGTTGAACGTGCCCCACAGCAGCCCCGGGTCCGCCGCTCTTGTCGCTTGCCCCTGACCTACCGTCATCAGGGAGGCAGTGACGGGGAAAGACACCATCCACAGCATGAGATCGCGACCTGCACCATCGAGAAGAAGCGAGCGGACATCGACCGTTCCGGTGCCCTCTGGTTGCTCGACGATCGCCTCGGCCTCCTGCCAACCACACTCGTCGATGAGACTGAGCACCGATCCTGCTGATGCTGGCTGCTCGACCCTGGAGAACGCGCTGATGATCTCGGCCAGCTGATCTTGTCTGATGTAACGAGACTCCGCGTCGACCTGGCGATCGGTGATATCCAGATAAAAGAACAGATCGTCTGGAATCCATGCAAAAGAAACCAAGAGCTTCACAACGGATCTCCTGTGGAACGAAAGGACTGAACATTCCGAGTGTACCACCCGCGTTGAGCAGACAAAAAGGCAACGTCATTGGCCCCTGATGCGCCTTGGTGGAGAAGGCCCGCCACCTGCCCGCCGGCCGGAGGTGTGCATGTCGACCAGCGGCACGCCGCTGCCAAGGACGAGCACCGCACACCCGCCTAGGCGCCCCCACCGTCGACCTAGCCAACCCAACCCACCCAGTGACCTGGAACTGACCATCCCACCATCCACAAAACGCCGACCCCCAAAAGAGGTGGGCCGTCGTCGTGAGGCTCAGGCTGCCAGCGGCGCCAGCGGGTGCAGGTCGACCCCGAGGGCTCGTGCGCGCAGCAGGTGGTCGGCTGCTGCGAGGATGCGCTCGCGTTCGGTGCTGGTCACGTCGAGGCCGTAGTGCGTGCGGAACCAGTCCGCGGCTTCGGTCCACGACACCAAAGACCACCCGTCGCCAGAGACCGCGACGGGGAACCCGCCTGGGCCGCTCTTGCCGGTCGCAAGCTGTCGGACCCGCTCGTAGGTCTTCCCCACACGCTGGGCGACAGTCGTGAGCGACACGAGGTCTTCGTCCTCAAGTGCGACGACGCGGAACCCAGCACGCTGGGCGTCGGCGACCACCGACACGATCGCCTCTGCCAGGGTCGCGGCCTCGCGGCTGACGCGGAGCAAGCCGCGCCCGGCACCGCGCTCAGGTGAGGAGTCGTCAAAGCCAGCCTCGTAGAGAAGGTCGATCTCGTCGTCGGTGGGCTCACGGTCCAGGTAGGCCGTGAAGTGGTGTGTGGTCATCACGGTTCCTCCTCCCGGTGCGTTGTCTGGTGCCGTCGGACGAACGACCATATCTGGCTGGCGTTGTCCTCTGGCACCCGTGGTGTGGACTAGATCGGGGTGGCCCCGCAGACCAGGCACACGACGACCCCAACGGTGCCCGCGGTGGACCTCACCAACCTCGAACCCTTCAGGTAGGGCCCGAAGGGTACTGTTGATCGCGTTCTTCAGGTGCCGCCCCCCGATGACCATCGGTCCACCGTAGCAGGCCATTTGTGAGTATACAAATGCCTGGGCACACTACCTCACGTGACGGCTCGGCGTCGGCGGAGCCCAGATGGGAATGTGGTCACTTGACGTGATGGAAAGTGACGCGTACTGTTTCCGATATGGAAAGTCTCCCTCTGACCAGTAAGGACGCCGCCATGGGTGATGACCTCGCCCACAGTTCCGACGCTGACGACGGTGCGCTGCCTGGTGTCGATCCAGTGACGGTGACCGCCGCCCTGGACGACGCGGCCGCCGCCGAGCGCAACATCCGCCGCGTGGTCTGCCCCCCTCTGTGGGCATTCGTCGTGACCGGGGTGGCTCTCGGTGCGGCGTTCAGCCTCAAGGCGATGGACTTCGAGGGGTGGCTGATTCTTCTTGTCCTGGGCGTACCCAACGTGATAGGCGGTTGGGTCCAGGCTGCTTACCGGAAGCGCAGGGGCGTCACCCAGAGTATGGCTGCGTGGTTGAGATCCTGGTCGTCGCACATGCGCGTCGTGTACGTCATCGCAGCAGCTGTCCTCGTCACTGCTTTCATGCTGCCGTTGAACCTGTCCCTGGGCTGGGCCGTCGTGCTGGGTGTGGCGGTCGCAGTCAGCTGGGTGGCGTTCGGCGTCGTATGGCGGGACATGTACATCAACGGTGCGACCAAGCGATGACTGCCACCCGATTCAACGACGAGATCCACTCCCCGGTACGGCTGCGGATCTGTGCCATGCTCTCCCCGGTCGACTCGATGGAGTTCCAGGCGCTGCGCGACCGCCTGGGTGTGGCCGACTCGGTGCTGTCCAAGCACCTGTCCCGCCTGGAGTCCGAAGGCCTGGTCGGTATCGACAAGGCCAAGGCAGACGGTCGCCAGCGCACCTGGGCCCGCCTGACCCCCCACGGCCGTCGCGAGTACAAAGCCCACATAGCCGCCCTCCGCGAGATCGTCAACCTGTGAACTGGGTGCTCACCACTGGCCTGAGCCTTCCGGCGAGGCCTCCTGGCCGAGGGAGGTGTGCTGCGTCCGAAGGGGCATCGGGGACGCTGACCGGGCTGGAGTCGGTCAGGAGCGTCGTTCGAGCACAGCGCGGTTGGTCTGCGGGTCGCGGCGGGTGTGCAGCAGCGCCGCGACATCGACACCCTCGTCATCGACGGCGAACGCAACCATGTAGCCGAACGGCACCAGCATGACGCGACGGTAGCCGGGGACGTACTCACGAGCAGCCAACGGACGCCCCTTGATACGTCGCAGAACCTTGGTGTTACGACCTGAGGAACCATGCCGCCCGGGCAGGGTCGACCTGGCGGTAGTGTTCCAGCGCCTCGGTGAGGTCTACGAGTAGGTCGGGGTGGACTCGCAAGCGTCGTCGGCTCGTGCGGTGAGCGCCCGCACGGCGTCCAGGTGCTCGTCGAGGGACACTCCGAGGGCCGGGTCGGCCCTCATCTGGGCCACTCTGCGTGCCACCAGCGCGTGCTGGGCGGCGTCGGGCGCAGCGTCCGGCTCATCGAGCGTGTGCTCGATATGCACGATCAGCTCGATGCGCTCGTCCACGCTCAACGCGGCGACCGATTCCAGGAGCTCATTGCTGACCATGCCTTCCTTTCTAGGGCCTTGGCCCGAGCCAGACGGGGAGGTTCGGGTCAAGCGCCCCGGCTGTGAGAAGCCGTGCGTAGCCAGGAAGTTCGTCAGGCGGCGGGCTCTGTGGGACCGGCGAGACAGTGGGGACGGTTCCTCAGTCTTGCCTGCTGCGCCGTGCGACGGCGCAGTGGGCAAGACTGAGGAACCGTCCCCACTGTCTCGCCT
>WRET01000051.1 GCA_009779195.1 Micrococcales bacterium | reverse complement strand
GCGTGCGCTCGCAAGGCGGAGGACGACAGTCGCAGCAGCGCTGCGGCCGAGGATCGACAACGCCGCGAGCGTGCGTGCCGGGCGTGCCGCAGCGCGCAGGGAGTTTCGTAACACGGCCTAGTTCTGCAGGACAAGAGTGAACACGTCTGCCTCGATGACCTCATCCTCAGAGCCCATGATGGGCATCTCTGGCCGTTCGAGCACCAGGGTGTAGGGGGCGCCCTGCTTGGCGCTCCTGATGTTGAACACCAGCCATCCTTGGGCCGCGCGGTCGCGGCCTGCACCGGCTGTTGGCAGCAGGGCGAACTCTTGCGGCAGCTGGTCTCGCACGACGGTGCCGGTGTCACCAGCCAAGATGTCCTCGGCGATGTCCTGGCTGTCGGCGGCCAGGCGGAAGCTCGTCGGGTAGACGCCGGTGTAGTAGTCACCGGTCACTGTGCCGATCGTGACGTGCACCAGCACGACCGTGGACCCGTCAAAACCCCGGTGGTCGGCAACCCACTGTGGCTCCGGGGTCCACACCGCCCACTGGTCGACGACCACCCGGTGGCCCAAGAGCGGGTCTTTGAGGACCCCGTTCATCTCGTGAACCATCCCCACGCCTGGGGTCCGCGGCATATCGGTGGCTGTGGTCGGTTCGGACGACGGCACCGAGGCAGCAGGTGAGGGTACGGTCTTGTCGTCCTGGCAGGCGCCGAGCACCCCCGCCAACGACACGGCAACAGCAGCAGCGACAAGACGTCTCATGCCGTCGGACTCTATCGGACTCTCGTGGGTCGCCGAGGTCTACAGGTACGCCACAGGGTCGAACTCGTCGACCGGGATGATCCGCAGACGCGGCAACCGCACATTGAACGCCTCGACGTCGTACTCCAGGTCGAACACCTGCAGGCCGAGAGTTGTCAACGACGAGCTGGTGAACTCCCGGAACGCCAGCAGGCCGACTTGGCGGCCTAGCTCGACAAGCCTGGCCGCACCGGGAGCGAAGTCACCGTCGTGGCTGGCCAGCAGCACATCCCCGCCGCTTTCGGCGATCGCGTCGAGCATCTTGGAGATACCGATGTCCACGACCTTCTGGTGCGTCTCACCAGCCAGTGGTACAGGGGTGAAGCCAATGGCGACGAGAGCCTGGACGAACGGCATCGGCAACGACCCCGACGAGGCGTTGAGAAAAAACAACCCGCGCACCGGCTGGGCCCACACCTGCTGGGCGAACGTCAGCACCCGTTCCCAGCGAGGCCGCTGGTCGGGGTTGGGCCGCCCCCCCAAGATCGACGACCCGAGGGTCGCGTCGAGGTTCTCACCATCCACTAGCAGGTATGTCGTCAACTCGTCCACCTCCGACAGACTAGGGCATTCAGTGTGTTCGTGTGCACCCGGTGTGGCGCACAGCAGGGACTTCGGGCCCATCGTCAGGGCGTCTGCCGCAGCCACCATGGTGGTGGTGCTGGGCTCGCTCCGGGCGAGTATTTCCGGGCCGCCGTTGAGGAGGCGTTGTGCATGAAGGTGATGCTCGCCGTTGCCTCACGACATGGGGCGACCTGGGAGATCGGCTCTCACATCGTTGACGTCCTGTCTGCCCGGGACCACAGCGCCGACCTGGTGACTCCCGAGTCTGTCACCGGTCTGGACGGGTACGACGCGGCTGTCGTCGGTTCGGCGGTCTACCTCACCCAGCTGTTGCCGTCAGCGCGCCAGATGCTCAACCGTTGCCGTCCAGAGTTTGCCGCCATGCCGCTGTGGCTGTTCGCATCAGGTCTGGCCCGGCCCATGTCAGGTGCGCGGACCGCCGCAGACCTGGCCCAGCTGGCCGACCGGCTCGGTGCGCGCGGGTTCCAGCTGTTCCGGGGCCGGCTCGAACGCGACACGTTGAGCTTCGCCGAACGGGTGGCCGCTGCACGGGTGCTCAACCGCGAAGGTGACCACCGTGACTTCGACGCGGTCGAACGCTGGGCGGCGCAGATCGCCGACTCCCTGGACAAGACCGGACCGGACGCCCACCTACGCGCGTCCTGACCGTCGGGCTCGAGCCGACGTGCCATGATCGCTGCGTGCCGCACCTGCTTGCTCCTTACGGGGCCGTCCTGCTCGCGTCGTTCGGGGGACCTGACGGTCCTGACGAGGTCATGGGTTTCTTGCGTCGCGTCGCCGAGGGAACCGGGGTGCCTGAGGCCCGCCTGGCGGCCGTCGCCGAGCACTACTACGCCCGGGGAGGGGTCAGCCCTATCAACGCCGCCAACGAGGCGTTGCGTGCTGCCCTGGCCGACGAGCTGGCCCGGCGTGGGGTCCTGGTGCCGGTGCTGTGCGGCAACCGCAACTCCCCGCCGGAGTACGGCGACGCTCTCGACGCTGCGTGCCGTGCCGGTGCCCAGTCGGTTGTCGCTGTGGTGACCAGCGCGTTCGCGAGCTATTCGGGCTGCCGGCAGTACCGCGAAGACTTCGCTGCAGCGTCAGCCGGACGAGACCTGGTGATCGACAAGGTCCGGCCCTTCTTCAACCACCCTGGTTTCGTCGCCGCCAACGTCGACGCGCTGGTCGACGCGTGCGCTGGGTTGGGGCAGGTGGACCGTGTCGTGTTCGTCACCCACTCCTTGCCGCTGGCCATGCAGGAGGGGTCGCTCGCCTGTGGGCCCGGGTACGTCGCCCAGCACCTCGACCTCGCTGAGCAGGTCGTCGCTGGGGCGTGCGGACGCCTTGGTGTGCCCGCCTGGGGCTGGGACCTGACGTACTGCTCACGCTCGGGTTCTCCGCGCCAGCCGTGGCTCGAGCCTGACGTCAACGACCACCTGCCGGTCCTGGCCGCGCAGGGGGTGCGTCGTGTCGTGCTCGTCCCCTTCGGTTTCGTCTGCGACCACATGGAAGTTGTCAACGACATCGACGACGAAGCCGGCGCCACCGCCCGTGCGCACGGTATGACCGTCGCCCGTGCCGCCACCGCAGGCACCCACCCTGCGTTCGTCAGCGGCCTGGTCGACCTGCTCGTCGAACGCGCTGCCACAGCCCGCGCCCTGGCCGCCGGAGACCCCTTGCCTGAACGTGCACGCGTCGGTGCTCTTCCCGCCCTTCCCGACCGTTGCCCGGCCGACGGATGCCGCCGCGAAGCCGGTGTCGACACCGGACGTCCCGCCGGCTGCACCGACATCCCCCTACCCCTTCTCTAGGGCGTGCGGGGGTTTGAGAGACGCGCCTTGGCGCCCCTGGGACGGGACGCTGGGGTCAGCGGTGGGTGCGGCGGAGGGCAGCGATGGCAATGGCGCCGACGGCCACGGGGGCTGCCACGGCGAGCCAGGTGTTGAGCTTGGGTGCCCAGCCTCTGGGGTCGAACGGCCCGGGCAGGACAGCGGTGGGGGTGATCGCCAGGACGGGGCAGCGTGCAGCGAGCTCGTCGATACTGGCGTCGTCGTCGGCGTCTCGGTCACCGAGCATGAGGGAGGGCATGGGCATGGAGTCGATGAGGGCACGCAGGGCTGTGCGGCGGCGGGCCGGGTCGGTGACCGGCGACGCCGAGCCGCGCAGGCGGGTGCCAGGCAGGACGATCTCGACGCGGGGGTCAGACAGGGCGTTGCAGAACCACTCGGCCTGCGGCCCGGAGCCGGAGACGACGACGACAGCACCGCCGACGACGGCGTACCCGAGGGGGGTGCGTTTGAGGTCGCCGGTGTGGCGGTCGATGGTGGTGAGCAGCAGCAGCGAACCGGTGACGTCCGAGACCACGAGGCTGCCGAAACCTGCTCCGAGCATCGGCACGGCGAACCGTCGGCTGAACGTGTGGAAGGCCTTGCGCTGGAGGCGGTCCAGGGTCGCAGGGCGCGGTGGGGCATCGGTGTGGGTGCTCACACCTGCCATCATCGCACCGCTCGAGGGCTCGTTGGTGCACGTCGGGTGATGTTCGCACGACCGGCCGTGGGCCGATCGGCTCACAGTCGCCGTGGCGTGCAGGTGATATCGACACAAACCGACCTCAACTACCATTAAGGTGCCAGTAGCGTCGGGGCAGGTCTGACGTGCGGTTTCAGCCGTCAGACGCACCGAGGTGTTATGGCTCCGTCATCTGACTGCTGGAGGACAGGTTGGCCCGCAGAGTCCAGGGTCGTGCGCCCGTCATCGCGGGCTACACGTACATCCGTCCCTTGGGGACGGGTGGTTTCGCGGACGTGTTCTGCTATGAGCAGAACATGCCGCGGCGTGTGGTCGCCGTGAAGGTGCTGGCTGCCGAGCTGGTGGACGACCTGTCGCGCCGGTCGTTCAACGCCGAGGCCGACGTGCTGGCCCGGCTGTCTGCGCACCCGTCCGTCGTGACGATCCACGACGCCTCGATCTCCGCCGACGGGCGGCCTTACCTCGTCATGGAGTACTGCCCTGACACCCTCGGCGCCATGGCCAAACGCTCGCCGCTGCCGCTGGCGGACGTGCTCGACGCAGGGGTGCGTGTGGCTTGCGCGTTGGAGATGGCGCACCGTTCAGGCGTCCTGCACAGGGACATCAAACCGTCGAACCTGCTGCTGACAACCCTGGGCACCCCGGTCCTGGCCGATTTCGGCATCGCCGCAGCGGTCGGTGGGGGACGCCGGACCGAGTCGGTGGCCATGTCGGTCCCCTGGAGCTCGCCAGAGGTGCTCACCGAGAAAGTCGCCGGGTCTGTGCCTGCTGAGGTGTGGAGCCTGGCGTCGACCTTGTACACGCTGCTGACCGGACGGGCGCCGTTCGAGCTGCCGGACAAAGGCAAGAACTCTCGCGACCAGATGACCACACGGATCGTGCACTCACGGCCCCAGCCGATCGAGCGCCCAGACGTGCCAGCCGAGGTGACTGGGATCTTGGCACGCGCTATGAGCCGTGACCCAGCCGCGCGCCACGGTTCGATGCTGGAGCTGGCCGAAGAGCTGCGGACCGCGCAGTACCACTGCGGTCTCATGCCGACAGGGTTGGACGTCCCCTCGGCCGAATGGGCCCGCGGCGCCAGGCCCGTCGACCTCGACGACGCGTCCTCGCGCGGACCGGTGATCTCCTCGGTACGCCCTTCGGGGCGCCGCGAGGCCCGGGCCAGCCGCCTGGCCGCTGACAACGACGCGGTCGACCGCGACGGTCTGGCCATCGCTGGTCCACGCCAGGGCTCGGGGCTGCGGTCGGTGCTCATCGGAGGGCTGGCAGGGGCGGCAGTCTTCGCATTCATGCTGGTGCTGTGGTTGGGGATGGTTCGATGAGCGCGCGCGACGAGCGCAAGGAACGTCCTGTCCGCCGTCTGCGGTCAGGACCTGTTGCCGCGCTGGTGGTGACGTTGGCCGTGGTCGTCGGTGCCGTCGTGTCGCAGGGGTACGACGCCCAGGAGACCGACAGGGTCGAGTCGTCGGTGTGGGTGGCCCGCGACGCTGGGCAGTACGCCCGGGTCAACACCTCGCTCGGGCAGATCGACACTGTGCGTTCCGTGGACGACCCCAAGCAGGTGGTCCAGCACGGGTCGTCGGCTGCGATCGTCGCCCAGAACGGACGGGTGCTGTGGCCGCTGGACCCCGCAACCCCCGCTGACCTGGCAGAGAGCCGCGACCAGGCAGGGGCGGTCGCGACCCCGGACGACACCGAGGCGGTCGCCTCCGCCGGCAGGTACGTGCTGTACCAGACCAGGGGGGGAACGGTGTGGGTCGGGGACCTGACCGCGCCGCAGGACCTGCCTGGCAAGCTCAAACCTGTCGACGACGAAGAGACGCAGTATTCGGTGACGGCGTCGACGGTCAACGCTGACGGCAAGATCGCGGTCTACTCGGCGGGCGAAGGCGCGGTCCGGGTGCTCGACGCGACCAAGAAGTCGCTGGTGGCTGGTCCTGTGTCGATCAGCAACGCCCCCGACAAAGACGCTGCCGTGTCGATGGCCATGGTCTCAGGCGAGTGGGTGCTGTTCGACGCTGACGCTGGCCGGCTGTGGACTGCCAAGCACACCTCGCCGGTCGACCTCAAGCTCTCCGAGCTCGCCAAGCTCCAGGTCTCTGGAGGAGGTTCGAAGGTCTACCTGGCCGACGGGTCCAAGCTGTTGGAAGTCGGGGTGACCTCTGGTGACGCACGGACCATCATCGAGGCGGCGGGCACCCCGGCGCGGCCTGTGGTCATGGATGACGGGGTGGTCGTCGCGGCCTGGCTGTCGAGCGGCGGCGGGACGATGTGGACCTCGGACCGCTCGGGCACCCGCCAGCTGAAGGTCGACCCCAGTGACGTGTCCGCCGACCGCCAGCTCAACCCGGTGGTCGTGTCGAACGGTGACCGTGCGGTTCTGGAGGAGACCGGTACCGGGCTGTTGTGGACCGTCCCGGACGGTGTCGCGATCCCGTTGAGCCAGTGGTCGCGGATCGACCAGCTGACCACGCAGACAGGTGACGAGAAGGACACCCCGACCGAGGAGGAGCCCCCGGTCGCCGAGCCTGACAGCTTTGGGGTGCGTCCAGGTTCGCACGTGCGCCTGCCGGTGCTGCTCAACGACCACGACCCGAACCCTGGTGACGTGCTCACCATCGACCCCGCGTCCGTCTCCGAGCTCTCCGACCCTGGGTTCGGGCGCCTGACCTTGACCAACGCCAACCAGACGCTGGTGGTCGAGGTCTACGCCACGTCCGGGTCGGCGACGTTCACCTACCAGGTCACCGACGGCATGATGGTCTCTGAGCCGGCCACCGTCACGCTCACCGTCGTGCCTGAGGGCCAGAACAGCGAACCACAGTGGTGCGTCGAAGGGTGCACGCAGACGTGGCCCGCCGCCACGCTCTCACCAGGCGGGACCGCACAGGTCCGGGTCCTGGACGCCTGGGTCGACCCCGAAGGTGACCCGTTCGTCCTCACCTCTGCTGAGGTGGCCGACCCGGCCGCCCCGCTGCGCGCCGTGGCGTCCGCCGACGGTTCGGTCACCGTGCAGCACACCGACCCCGAAGGTGGGGCGACCACCGCTGTGGTGATCGTCACTGTGACCGACTCCAACGGTGCGGCGGCCCAACGCGAGCTGCACGCTGTGGTGACGTCGGCTCCCAACCTCAAAGTCGACCCTATCGTCCTGATCACCGGGCAGGACGTGCCCTCCACCGTCGTGGCTGCCGACCACGTCAGCTCTGGGTCTGGTTCGTACCGCCTGGTCAGCGCTGACGCGTCCGCTGCGTCGGCTGACGGGCTGGACCTGGTGGCCCGACCGGACGGCACGATCATCGCCACCCCCCGCCAACCCGGGGAGTTCCAGGGGACCTACACCGTCCACGACAAGGTCACCGAGACCGAAGCGTCGGCCACGGTGCGTGTCGTGTGCCCAGACGGCCCTGTGCAGCTGTCGATGGCCCCGATGACGGCGTTCGTCCGCGGCCACCAAGACACGACCGTGAACGTGGTGTCGGCGGTGAACGCCACGACCAGCAACGTGCTGGTGCTCACCGACGTGGAAACCGCTCCTGTGCACGTCGCCGAAGGCTACGACGCCACCCTCATGGCCAACGTGGTGGACGGTTCGCTGCTGCGCCTGCGTGGGTCGACCCTCGACGGCCAGCCTGGTCTGGTCGGGACGGTCCTGGTGACTGTCTCCGACGGTGAGTTCGTCACGGCGACCGGGCAGATCTCGGTGTTCGCGGTCTCCGACGTGATCGATCCGCCGATCGCTGTTTCTGACGCGGTGACTGTCCGGGCCGGAGCCCAGGTAGACATCCCCGTCACCGACAACGACGTGGCGCCCGGTGGTGCGGTGCTGCAGGTGCTGCCCGACAGCATCATCGGGTCCGACGCACCTGGGGAGATGGTGTTCGCCTCAGGCGCTGTCGTGCGGTACGTCGCACCCGAGCAAGAGGGCACCTACTGGTTGCGCTACTCGGTGGCCCCGTTGGGGTTCCCTGACGCCCAGGCCACGGCGAACATCCAGGTCGACGTCGTGCCCACGGGGGAGAACAGGGACCCGGTGCCCCCACCGCTGGTCGGGCGGGTCCCGGCTGGGCAGTCGGTGCAGATCCTGGTGCCCCGGCACGGCGCTGATCCTGATGGTGACCCGATCGACGTCGTCTCGGTCACCCAGCCGCCGTCAGGCATGGGGGCGGCCGAGGTGTCGGACACCCTCGACGCGGTGATCTTCCAGGCCTCAGAGTCAGCGGCGAACCAGCAGGTGTCGTTCACCTACCAGGTCCGTGACACCTACGGTGGCCTGGGCACAGGAACTGTCCGCATCGCGGTCAGCGACGCCGACACCAACAACGCTCCGATCGCGTACACCGACAGGGTCCGGCTGCGCCAGGGCGACGAGGAGTGGGCGGTTCTCGAACCGCTGCTCAACGACCGTGACCCGGCAGGCGGGACTCTGAGCATCACCGACGTGCGCCCCGACGCCCCAGGTACCGAGGAGAACCCGGAGTGGGCGCGGCTGGCTGAGCTGGTCGACACCTCCCAGATGGGCGACGGCCTGGTCCCGGTACGTGCCGGCGACGAGCTGGGAACCAACGCGTACGTGTACACGGTCCGTTCGTCTGAGACCGGGTCGACGGCTGAGGGTCTGCTCGTCGTCGAGGTCACGCCGTCGCCGTCTATCGACCCGCCTGAGGTGAAAGACACCGTGGTCACCGCGGCGAGGCGTGCCGAGCTGGCGCGCGACGGTGTCGACGTGGTCACCGGGAAGGTCTCGTGGCCATCGGGTGACGCGTCGACGCTGACGCTCGAGCTGTGGAACCCCGACAGCCGGTATGCGGTCTCCGGCGGGACGATCCGTGGCCCGGCGCCCAACGCTGGTGCTCTGGTGCCGTTCACGCTGCGTGGTACTGACCGTATGGGGCGAGAGGTCGTCTCCCACGCGTTCTTGCGCATCCCGTCGTTCGACGACATGCGGGTCTCGCCCGACCCGAATGCCAAAGTCGTCCAGGTCGAAGAAGAGGGGTCGGTCAAGATCCCCCTGACCAACCGGGTCGCGCTGGCCGCTGGCGACAGGCTCGAGGTCGACAACCCCAAGTCGTTCGCCGTGCAGCGCCACGCAGCCTCGTGCGTGCCCGCCGGAGGTGCGACAGTCGTCTACGACGCCGGTGCCGGGGAGCCGTGGACCGACACCTGCGTGGTACGGGTGCGTCTGGAGGGGCAGACGATGTGGACAGACCTCGTCGTGCCTATCCAGATCAAGCCGAAAGACGCCCAGCCCCAGCTGGCCTCCACGAGCCGGACCATCCCACCAGCCACGAGCGAGACCATCGACCTGAAGTCCTTGACGACCTGGGAAGGCAACCGGGTCGGGGACGAGTCGAAACTGGTCTACTCCGCCGATCTGGTCTCTGACAAGTTCACGATGGTGCAGCAGGGCTCGAAGCTGACGATCACCGCGGCAGCCTCGGCGGTCCCGGGCACCCGTTCGACGGTGACAGTGACGATCGCGGCTTTCGGAGGGTTGCGGTCCACCATCGACCTGGTGGTGGGGCAGGCGGCGCCCGACACCCCACGTGGGGCGACGGTGTCCGCCACGTGCGAAGCGAGCAAGGTCAGCTGTTCGGTGCCCCTCGTCGGTGTGTCCGGTGAGTACGACCCGTTCGCGGGCAGACCCGACGGTGGGCTGTCGCTGGAGTCGGTGTCCAACTCGTGCTCGTTGGTGTCGGTGTCCGGGTCCGACAAGTCGGCGACGATCACCTGGGGGTCGGCCAACAAACCGACAGGTGGAAGCTGCCAGGTGCCGTTCACGGTCAAAGACGTGCAAGGCCGGCTAGGTACAGGGATGCTCCTTCTCGAGCTACCCGGCTTCCCGACTGCTCCGCAGCTGTCGTTGTTCGACGTCGACGGCTCCTCCGTCACCTTCGACGTGGTCACGAATGTGGCGTACCCGGCGGTGGCGGGTGTGGGGCTGTACGCGGGGGCCACGAAGGTGGCTGACTGCCCCGCCTCGGGTGGCCGGTGCCAGGTGTCGGGGCTGACGCCGGGCCAGGAGCGCAGCTACACCGCGCGGTCGCGCAACTCGGTCGGCGAGTCCGCCGACTCCAATGCCATCAGCGCCTGGGCCTACAAAGCGCCGGAGATCTCCATCAAAGTTGTGCCAGCTCGTGCGGAATCGACGACCCAGGGTTGGGTGACGGTGACCGTCACCGACTCGGGTAACAACACGTACAAAGCCGGGAGCGTGACGACGAACCAAAAGGAGTTCGAACTCCTGCTGGATGTCGGGAACCGGACGGTCGATGTCATTGCTACGAGCA
The DNA here is from genome assembly GCA_009779195.1 of Micrococcales bacterium. Taxonomy (GTDB): domain Bacteria; phylum Actinomycetota; class Actinomycetes; order Actinomycetales; family Cellulomonadaceae; genus Cellulomonas. The sequence goes on along the minus strand of WRET01000051.1, from coordinate 14,138 downwards.
CGCTCCTCCCGCCGCCAGGTGTGCTCAAGTCGCCCGAGGGGTCCGCCAGTGCGACGGTCAACGTCATTGGCGAGCCGATCCTGACAGGAAGCGCCTCGTTCAACGTCAGTGGTAACACGGTGACCATATCCGGCGTCGACTTCAACCCGAACGGCGGATCGATGACCGAAAAGGTCTATGTCATGTCCACGAGCAGCGGTGTGACGTGCGACAAGGCAGGAAACCCCGTCGGCGGGAACGTCGTCCAGTCCAGCAATACGTTCACGGTGGAGTACAACCAGGACTATTGGTTCGCTTTCTGCGGATCCAACGGGTTCGGCGGGGGCGGCGGCCCGATCGGGTCGGCGGGGACCGTCGACAAGGGTGCCCCTGGTGTGACCGGGTCTTATTCGGTGGCTGGAGGATATTCCCAGAACGGAAACACTTACACATACAACTCGGTGAACTGGAATGTGACAGTGACCACGACGAACGGTATGCGGGCGGTGTACTCGTCGAGTGATGGACGCACGTCCGAGAATTACTCGGACATGTGGACTTCATATGCGCCGTTTGGCGATATCTCGGTTATGCAGTGCGGTACTGGAAGTTTTCAGAACGACTGCTCGGCTTCCGCGCCAATCCCCCGCCAAGGTGCGCCATCGACCGTGATGATGACGGTTGACCAGTCAGTGTCGTGCGACGTGCATCCGTTCAACTCCATCAGCCCGTCGTCCGCAACTGGGAGCGCGGCCCCGGGCCCAACCAGTGCCGACGGGAGGAAATCCTGGATCTGGAACTGGTCAGCCGAGTACTCCAGTCTGCAGAGCATCGGTCCTGTGTACTCCAGCCAAGACTGCAGACCGCCAGAGCTTCCGCCGGAGGTTCCAGGAGGAGGGGCCGAGCAAGGAGGGGACGAGGTAGGAGGTCCATGATGATGAACGGAAAAGTTCGACGCCCATTGGAAGGCAGCGTATGACCATCTCACCGGAACAGACGGCGTGGTTCGCCGAGACTTTCTCGACCCTGGCCGACAATGTCGAGCTCGCGCTGCTCGGCAAACGTCACGTCATCGAGCTGGTGCTGGCCACGGCCGTCTCCGGGGGCCATGTCCTCCTGGAGGACTATCCCGGGACGGGGAAGACAGCGCTGGCGCGGACGATCGCCCAGACGATCCACGGCACGTCGTCACGTATCCAGTTCACCCCGGACCTGCTGCCCGGGGACGTCACCGGTATCAGCGTCTACGACCAGAAACGCGGCGACTTCGAGTTCCACGCCGGGCCGGTGTTCACCAACGTGCTGCTCGCCGACGAGATCAACCGGGCCAGCCCCAAAACCCAGTCGGCGCTGCTGGAGGTCATGGAAGAGGGCAATGTCACCGTGGACGGGGTCACCCGCCCGGTCGGCGCGCCTTTCTTGGTCATGGCAACCCAGAACCCCATCGAGCAGTCGGGTGTGTACCGGCTGCCCGAGGCCCAGCTCGACAGGTTCATGATCCGCACGTCGATCGGCTACCCCGACGACGCCTCCACAGTCCGCATCATCCAGGGCATCACCACCCCACGCGGGCCGGTACCTCCGGTGATCGAAGCGCCTATGCTGGTCACCATGGGGGAGATCGCGCGCACCGTGTTCATCAACCCGCTGCTCGTGGACTACCTGGTCCGGATCGTCAACGCGACCCGGGCGGCCACCGAGGTGCGGTTGGGTGTCTCGGTGCGTGGTGCCATGGCCCTGTCCAAGCTGGTGGCCACCTGGGCTGCGGCGCACGGGCGCGGGTTCGTCGTACCTGACGACATCCGTGACCTCGTCGAACCGGCGTTCGCCCACCGGCTGGTGCTCGAGCCCGAGGCCGAGTTCGACGGGGTGACCGCCAGTGCTGTGCTCGCCCAGATCCTGCTCGACGTGCCGGTCCCGGCGGAGAACGGTGTCGAGGTGCGATGACCGAGACGCGCACCGACTCGTCAACCTGGGCCGAGAGCACCGAGACTGCGACGCGTACCCACACGTCGACGGTCTCGCGGGTGCTCGCGTCCCAGGACGGGCCGGGCTCGTCGCTGCGGTTCCACCTCCAACGCCTACGGGCGGGGTTGGCGCGCCGGTGGCTGGCGGTGTACCGGCGGGTGCGCGAGACGCTGAACCCCGCCGGTTGGATGGTTGTGGCGAGCGTGGTGGTGGGGGCGCTCGTCGGGCCGTTGGCTGGCTGGGCGCTGGGCTGGTTCGTGCTCGTGGGGGGGCTGGTGCTGCTGGTGTGCTCGGTGCCGTTCCTGCTCGGCGGGCACGACTTCGACGTGAGGTTGCGGCTCGAACGTGACCGGGTGGTCGTGGGGATGGAGGTCGACGGGGTGGTCGAGGTGGTCAACGCCAGCCGTCGCCCTGCGCTGCCCGCGGTGATCGACGTGCCGGTCGGCGAAGGTCTGGTCGAGGCGCACGTCCCGCTCATGGGCCCGTCGGGGCACCACCACGAACCGTTGTGCATCGCTGCGCTGCACCGCGGGATCATCGACGTAGGCCCGATGACGCTGGCCCGTTCGGACCCCGTCGGGCTGCTGCGCCGCGAGGTCAGCTGGCCGGACCGCCAGACGATCTTCGTCCACCCGGTCACTGTGGGCCTGCCAGCCACGTCCGTGGGCGAGATCCACGACCTGGAGGGTATGCCGTCAGAGACGGTGGTTCCCGCTGACCTGGCTTTCCACGCGATCCGTGAGTACGTGCCAGGTGACTCGTTGCGGCACGTGCACTGGAAGTCCACCGCGAAGGTCGGCCGGCTCATGGTGCGTGAGTACGAGGAGTCGCGCCGCTCGCGCCTGGCGGTCTTGCTGGGCCTGGCAGAGAACGACTACCTCGACGACGACGAGCTGGAGCTGGCTGTTTCGGTCGCCGCGTCGCTGGCGGCGCAGGGGATCCGTGACGGCCGCGACATGTATGTGGCGACCAGCGGAGAACCCCCGCGCCTGGCACGCACCGCCACAGTGTCGATCCGTAGCCTGCCGGTGCTCACCGCGCGGGCGTTGCTCGACTCGACCTGCGAGCTGGAAGCCTCGCCGAGGGCCACCCGCCTGGAAGACCTCACGACAGTCGCGGGGCAGTCCGCCCCCGGGATGACGATGGCGTTCTTGGTCACCGGGTCCATCCCGGAGCTGACCCGCCTCGCCTCGGCGTGCACAGGGCTGCCTGGCGGCACCCGTGCGGTGGTGGTCCGCTGCGAGGTGGACGGCAACCCGTCGGTGCGCCAGAACCGCGACACCACTGTCATCACCGTCGGTGCCCTCGGTGACCTGGGACGGTTGTTGGTGCGGGGGGCGCTGGGATGAAGAAACGTCGCGCCGATCCGCTGGTCGTCCTCGTTGGTGTGCTCTACGTGCCGGTGGTCGTGGCGCTGGCGACCGTGCTGGTCTGGCCGGTGTACCAGACGCAGCGCCTGCTGGTCGTCGCAGGGGTCGGCGCGGGGGTGGGTGTGGTGCTCGCGGTGGTGGCCCGGTGGTTGCGCTGGAGCCCCTGGGTGACAGCGCCGGTCGCTGCGCTCATCTACGCGGCGGTGGCGGTGCCGGTAGCGGTGCCGTACCGGATGACGTCCACACCTGATATCGCCCGGGGGGTGGGCGAGGCGTTCGTCGCGGTCGTCGTGGGGTGGCGCCAGCTGTTGACGTTGCGGCTGCCGGTGGCTGACTACCGCTCGTCCTTGGCGCCGTGGCTCGCCGCGACGTTGGTGGTCAGCGTGGTGGGTGCGTCGCTGGCCATACGGGCCGACCGTCGCGCGGGGTTCGCGGTACCGGTGCTGGCGGTGCTGCCGCTGCTCGCTGGTGTGCTCGCACCGGCGACCCCCGGGGCCACAGGGCTCTTCGGGCCGGTCCAGGTTCCTGACCTGCGGTTCACCGTGCCGGGGGCGGTGATGGTCGCAGCGACGGTCGCATGGTTGGTGACCCGGGCGAGGCTGCGCCGTCGACGGGCGCTCGCCATGGGCACAGGTACCGGCAGCGGCCGCCGGGTGCGCCGCGCCGGGCTCGCCGCCGTCGCACCTGTGGCCGCAGGTTTCGTCTTGTGCGCAGTGGCGCTGGTCACAGCCGTGGTGGTCACCCCGACGGTCTCCCACCCGGCCGACCGCCACACAGTACGCGACGTGGTCGAACCAGTGCTCGCCATCGCGTCCGAACCCAGCCCGCTGGACGGGTACCGGGCGTCGTTCGCCGGGGCGGCCGCCACGGCCGACCTGTTCACCGTCAAGGTCACCGGCGCTCCGGTGGACCGGTTGCGTATCGCCGTCATGGATGAGTACGACGGGCAGCACTTCACGACATCGACCGCCGGTGACGACCGCCGGTTCTTGCGGACGCCGCGCGTGGGCGCCACCGGTACCAGCCGCACCACCGTGACGATAGGCGAGCTGACCGGGATCTGGATGCCTGTGCCCGACGGGACCATCGGCGCTCCGACGTTCACCGGGGCGCGCGCCGACCAGCTCGCTGGGGGGTTCTACTACTCGTCGTGGGCGTCGGCAGCCCTTGAGGTGGCACCCACCCGGACTGGCCGGATGGGGTTGCGGCCAGGGGACAGCTACCGGGTGGTCTCGACGGCGCAAGCCCCTGGCCGCCTCGGCCAGAACTCCAGCAGTCTGCTGGACAGCGAGGACTATCCGCAGATGGAGGCGTGGGTCAAAGCCCAGGGCCAGCCGCGCAACGCCGAAGGGTATGTCGAGCTGGTCGACCGGTTGCGCACCCGTGGCTACCTCAGCCACTGGGTGGACGCCGCCGACGCCAAAGCGTGGGCCAAAGCCCTCGACAAACCCCGGTACTCGGTCGTCCCGGCGTACTCGGGGCACTCGGCAACCCGGGTCGAGGACCTGTTCGGCCAGCTCAACGCCCAAGAGGCGGCTGTCGGGTCGTCAGCCTCCGACCGTGAGCTGGTTGCAGCAGTCGGCGACGACGAGCAGTTCGCCGCCGCTGCCGCGCTGCTGGCCCGGTACATGGGGTTCGAGTCGCGGGTGGTCTTGGGGGTGCGGCTGACCTCCGAAGACCCCAGCCTGGTGACCTGCGACGCGGTCTGCTCTGGCGCGGACCTGGCAGCGTGGGTCGAGGTCCGTTCGCCTGGCGGGGCGTGGGTTCCCTTCGATGTCGAGCCGCAGATGGACCACCCGCCCACCCCGGTGATGCAGGGTGAGGAACCGCCGCTGAACCCGACGCAGGTGCGCGAGCCCCACCTCGAGGTGGTTCCCCCGCCGGACGACGCCCAGGACTCGATGTCGCAGAGCGACGAGAGGAACGAGGCCGTCGCCGCCGGGGCTGCCTGGTGGGTGCAGATCGCGGTGACGGTCGGGTTGTCGGTCGGCCTGCTGCTGGCTCTGCTGCTGCCGTTCCTGGCTGTCCCGGTGGTCAAGGCGATGCGGCGCCGCCGGCGCCGGAAGGCCTCGGTGCCCGAGGTCGCGACCGTCGGAGCCTGGGCGGAGCTGTCCGACCGGTGCTTGGACCTTGGTGTGCCCCTCGTCGGCCCGACCCGCCGCGAGGCTGCGAAGGCCACGGGCCGTTCGGCGGCGGGCCACTTGGCGATGCTGGTCGACACCGCGGTCTACGGCGCTGTCCCGGTCACGACTGCCGTGAGCGACCAAGCGTGGGCCATGATCGAGCTGGACCTCGCCGACGTACGGGTGGGGATGTCGAGACAAGACAGGTTCAGGGCCTGGCTGCGGCCACGGTCGATACTGCGTGCGCTGACACTGTCGGGCCGGTCAGGCCCGGTGCCTGCGACGCCCGTACGTAAGGAGGAGTCGTCATGATGACGGGGAGCCTGGTGGCAGGGACTGACCCCCAAGCGGCGGCGACGACGCTGAACCTCATCATCTACGGGGTCGGGGGAGTGGTCAGCCTCGTGGTGTACTGCTGGTACGCCGCGGCGCTGGGGTCCGTCTTCGTCAAGATGGGCGGGTCGAAGGTCACAGCGTGGGTGCCGGTCGTCAACCAGGTCCAGGTGTTCGTCCGCGCCGGGCAGTCGGGGTGGTTGTTCCTGCTCATGCCCGTCCCGGTCGTGGGGCTGGTCGTCTGGGCCCGGGCCTTGCACAAGATCAACACGTCGTTCGGGCGCGGTGCGTTCTACACCGTCTTGGCGCTGCTGCTGCCGCCGGTGTGGGCGTCGCTGCTGGGCTGGGGCAGTGACCATCCAGACTTCGAGCCGCGCCGGCTCCAGCCGAGCACATCGGCCGCCGGGGGGCGCGGGCCACTGGCCGAGCCGGAGTTCGTGCCTGTGTGGGCCGGTCCGCCGGTTGCTGCGACAACCCCGTTGCCGCCCGAGCAACCATGGGCCCCAGCCGAGACTTCCGCCCCAGGTCAGACGTTCGAGCCCGCTGCTCAGGCCAGCCCGCTGCCGCCCGACCCGTTCGCCCCGGTCTTGCCAGGTATCGACGCCTATGGCCAGCCTGTTGCTCAGGCTGACCCGTTTGCGCAGCCGGCTATGGCGGGTCTTGATCCCTATGGCCAGCCGGTTGCTCCGGCTGATCCGTTTGCCCAGCCGGCTATGGCGGGTCTTGACCCGTACGGCCAGCCGGTTGCTCCGACTGACCCGTTTGCGCAGCCGGCTATGGCGGGTCTTGATCCCTATGGCCAGCCGGTTGCTCCGGCCGACCCGTTCGCCCAGCCAGCCATGCCAGGCCCTCTCGACCCATATGGGCAACCGGTTGCGTTTTCAGAGCCGGCCGCGCCCGCCGCACCGGGTGGGCCGTTCGCGTCGGGTTCGCCCGCGGACGGAGGCCAGCCCTGGCCGCAGCCGGCCGGGTGGCCACCTGAACCTGTGCCGTTCGGGCGGTCCGGCCCACCGAGCCCACCAGCGGCTGACTTCGCGGCCTCCGAACCGTTGCCCGAGCTGGCCCCTCCACCGGTGGTCGACCTGTCAGCTTTCGGTCCTCCGGCCGCCCCCGACCCGGTGTTCGGCACACCAGAGCCAGTGGTCGTTCCTCCAGCACCGGAGCCAACCCCCGAGGTACCCGAACCGGTGCTCGCCGTGCCTGAGACGCCTGAACCGGTGGCGCTCGGTGTGCCCGAGACTGTCGTACCCGACGCGGCTGTGCCCGATGCGGTCGTGCCCCAGGCAGTGGCTCCCGATGCTGCTGTACCCGCCACACCAGAGCCAGCAGCTGCCGTGCCTGCGCCTGAGCCGACGTCAGCACCTGCTGTTCCCGTTCTCCCGTCCTCGTTGTTGGCCGAGGACGCACCGGCACCGCAAGAACCAGCACCTGTTGCTGATGCCCCGTCCGCACCTCAGGCTTCGGTACCTGGGGATGCGCAGCCGACCCTGGTCATGCGGATGCACCAAGACGACGACATCGACGGCACCGTGATCGTGCAGCGTCCAGCGTTCCGGCCCTGGGTGCTGAGCCTCGACGACGGTCGGACTTTCGTCGTCCAGTCGCGCACTGTCGTCATCGGGCGTCGTCCAGAGTGCTCCGAGCTTGGTGTGCAGATGTTGACTATCACCGACGACGGGCGGACGATCTCCAAGACGCACGCACGGCTGGACCTCGTCGAAGACACCTGGCACGTCGCTGACCTGGGTTCGACCAACGGCGTGGTCGCCACTGACGAGGCAGGTGACGAAGTCGATGTCGAACCAGGTAAGCCCATGCCGGTCTACGGGCATCTCGTGCTCGGGGCCGTCGGGATGCGGTTGACCCCGGGAGGTGGCCCGGTATGAGCGACGACCAGGCGGTGATCGCAGGGGTCGAGGTGGTGTGGGCCGGTGTCACAGACCCCGGGCGGGTCCGGCCAGCCAACGAAGACTCTGTGCTGGCCGCCGCGCCGGTCTTCCTCGTCGCTGACGGTATGGGTGGGTACGAGGCCGGTGACCTGGCGTCCGCGGCGGTGGTCGGTGCGTTCGCCCGGTCCATCTCCCGTTCCGAGCTCGCCACGCTGGACGGTGTCCGTGCCGCGCTGGATGCCGCGAACCAGGCTGTGCACAAAGTCGCCGCAGGGACCAGGCGCGGGGCGGGTTCGACGCTGACCGGGGCGATCCTCGTCGAATACCTGGGGGCCCCGCACTGGCTGGTGCTCAATGTCGGCGACTCGAGGGTCTACCGGCATATGGGCGGGACGCTGGAGCAGGTCACCGTCGACCACTCCCTGGCCCAGGAGATGCTCGACGCCAAGCTGCTCACCCGAGACGACATCGCCGGGTTCGCCGAGTCCAACGTCATCACCCGCGCCATGGGCGCCGCTGACTCCACCGCTGACTCCTGGCTCATGCCCGTGGTCGCTGGCGAGCGTCTGCTCATGTGCTCCGACGGGTTGTACCGCGAGCTGGCCGACGAGTCGATCCGGGCCGCCCTGACCTTGTCGGGAACGCCCCGGTCGGCGGCCGAGACCCTGGTGACGCTGGCCAACCAGGCTGGCGGGCGCGACAACATCACCGTGCTCATCGTCGACGTGCGCACCGGTGGGGAGATCACCAGGGACCTGTCCGACACCGACGACATCGCCAACTCCGTCACCCCCAGGCGCAAGCCGCGTCACGACGTGCTGGAGGACACCTGGGAGTCCGTCGACGACACGTTCGTGCTGCCCCGATGACCCCCGCGACGCCTTCAGGGCTGCCCGACGAGGCCGAGCACACAGTGATGGTGTCGCACGGGGCGGTTCCTGCGGCCCCGGACACGACGCCGCTCGACGAGCCGGACCTTGAGGAGACCGACGTCGACGACACCGACGAGCAGGTCGTCGTCGTCCGTCCTCTGCGCGCCTTGCTCGCACCGCCGCCGGTCTCGGGTGACCTGGAAGACACCGACGAACAAGACGTCGTCGCGCGTCCGCTACGTGCGCTCCTCGGGCCGCCAGTCCCGATGATCTCGCCTCCGCCAGGCTCGGTCTCGCCTCCGGCAGCACCCGCGCCCGGTGGGCCTGGTACGCCTGGGCTCGGTGTGCCTGGTGGGCCTGCGTCGGCGCCTGTGGGTCTGGTTCGCGACCCAGGGCTGGCCGCGGCGTCCCTCGCCCAGGACGTGGAGGACCCGGAGCCCACCTTCATGGTCTCTCGCCTGTCGCTTCCGGTGGCCCCGGGACCGACAGGCCAGTCTGCCGACGCCGCGGAGGAGGTCGAGCGGACAATCATGGTCTCGAGCGAGGCACGAGCCCATGCCCTGGCCGTGCCGTTGCCACCGCTGGCTCCTGTGCGTCTTCCTCCCACAGTGCCGCTTGACGACGCTGGCGGCGACACTGTGATCGACGTCGAACGCGGCGGTATGGTCTCGCGTCCGGTAGGTCCGCCGCCAGGCCACTCCACTGTGCCGGCCCTGGGGCGCGGGCCAGCCCCGGTCTCACCTGTGGACGACGACGGTGTCGAGCACACCCTCATGGTCTCGCGCATGCCTCCTTCTGGCGGTGTGCGGACCTCGTTGCCGCTGGCTGCGGCACCTTTGCCTCCGTTGCCTGGGGCACCAGCGGGCATCGCGCCGCTGACCGAAGGCACTGTCGTCGTACCGCGGGCTCTCGGCCCGGCGACGGACGGGACGATCGTGGTGCCGCGTAATGTCGGCCCGGCGACGGACGGGACCATCGTGGTGCCGCGCAATGTCGGCCCGCCCACCGACGGGACCATCGTGGTGCCCCGCACCCTGGGCCCGCCGACCGACGGCACGCTGATGGTCTCGCCCTACATGGGCCGCAGCGGTCTGTCCGAGCCGGCGCTGCGCGGTCCCAACAGCACGGTGGCCTTGCCGAAGGTGGTGCCTGTTGCCGAAGAACGTCCGCGCTACACCCCCCGCCCGGTACCGGTGGAACCTCCTCCGCTGCAGGTCCTCGAAGGCCCGACCGTCGGCCGTGGGAACCAGCGTCTGTCGTCGGTCGCGTTGGCGAGCCGCCGCACCGCCCGCACCGCTGTGGTGGTGTGGGTGCTCTTGTGCGGCCTGTGTGCCACCGGCGCCTACTGGTGCGCGACCCAGCTCTTCGGCTGAGGTGAACCGGTAGGCACCGTCGGGGCGTACAGACCACCGGTGGCAGGCAGTGCGGGGGTTGTTGGGCGCCGTTGGGAACGGGCGAGCAAGAGCGGGCCGATGGTGCTGAGGACGACGACGGCGACCACGGCGACGAGTGCTGCTGTGCGCCGCGCACCGTTCCACGGTGCGCCGGTCGGGGTTGTGGTCAACGCGTCGTGGTGGGCGGTCACAGGTTCGACGGTGGTGCCGGTGAAGGGGTTCGGTGGGCCACGGACGTCGGAGCCGGGGACCAGGACCATCGCGTCGTAGGGCTGGACGATGCCCCAGCCCAGGTCGTCGGTGCGGTGGTCGGGGTCGGCGCGGACGGCTGAGGCGGTCAGGCGGTACGCCCACTGGGCTGGCGACTCGTCCGGGTGGGCGGCGGCGACCAGGGCCGCGGCTCCTGCGACGTACGCCGTGGCCCAGCTGGTGGAGACTTCGGTGTAGGCGCAGTCCTGCCCGCCGTTGGCTGGTGCGACGACTGCGTGGGCGGGGGCCGAGACAGCCACGTGCGGGCCGGGCACCGACGCGCCAGGCAGCCCGTCGGCGTCAGTCGCGGCCACGCCCAGCGCACCGGGGGAAGCGGCAGGCCAGCGAGGTCCTCCGGGCACAGGATCGCCACGCTTGGCCGGTGTCTGGTTGCCCGTGCTGGCCACGACGAGCGAACCTTGCTGTGTGGCGTGGACGACCGCTGCGGCCAGGGCCGGGTCGTCGTCGGGGAAGGACAGCGCCACGACGATGACCTGGGCGCCGTGGTCAGCGGCGTAGACGATCCCTTGGGCGGTGCGGGCCGGGTTCAGCCCGGTGCCCTGTTCGTCGGCCCGCTCGGTGTCGGCCGCGTAGACGCGCACCGGCAGGATGGTGGCCGCAGGTGCCAGACCCACGACACCTGAACCTTCCAACGGCCGGGCGGCGACGATCCCGGCGACCACTGTGCCGTGGCCTGAGGTGTCGGCGTACCCGTCGTGACCTGGGTCGACGACAGGCGGCGGTGGGGGTGCGGGGGCTGCCGGGTCGGCTGCCGGGTCCGGCGGTGGGACCCGGGCAGTGGTCACCGGGTCAGGCACCAGGTCGGTGCCTGACGGCGCCATGGCCCCGGCCAGGTGCGGGTTCGCCTGGTCGACGCCGGAGTCGACCACTGCGACGGTGACCCCTGCACCTGCTGTGACGGTCCACGCCAGGTCCGTCTGGAGCTGGCCCAGCGGGGCCGGCCGGTCGGGCAGCAACCTGTCGGAGTCCGCACAGCTGATGTCGGCGTCCGCCGACGCGGAACCGGCCTGCACGTCAGCGATGCTCAGCGTGCTGGTGCACAAGGTCACAAGCCACAGCACCAGGCACCGTCTCATGGTGCTGCCGTCTCGGGGAGGCCAGCGGCTGCTACCGACAGCGTCGGACCGGTGGTCAGCAACCCGATCCAGCTGGTGTTCTGGACCCCCACGTCCTCGGCTGTGTAGCCGAGGCGGTCGAGGGCGCCGTCGGCGGTGGCCACCGGGAACGCCGTGCCGGTCGCGTCGAGCAGGTACACCGTCCGGGTTGGTTCGCTGCCCCGGCCCCCGGCGGCGACCAGCGCACCTGAACCAGGGTCGACAGTGGCAGCGCTGGTCGGTACAGGTTCGCTCGTCGCGGCGAACGTCGTCGTCGCTTGCCCGTCAGCCATGCCTGACAGTGCGCAGGCCCGGGCCCCGCCCAGGTAGGCGGGGGCTTCGTGGGGCCAGTCGGCGGGCGCCGCGCCGGGGGCGTTGGGCAGAGGAAGCAGGGTCGAAGCGGCCACGTGGTGGGCCTCGCCCAGCTGGCGGCCGGTGCCGATCATGTACAGCTGGTACGCCAGAGGGGATATCTCGGCGAGCTCTCCGTCAGCGGTGACCAGGTAGCGCACCGCCGAGTCCGGCTGCTGCACGACCCACCCGACGACGAGCTCGGTCCCCGCCAGCGGCTGGCCTGCCTCGGGTACCTCGACCGGTGCCAGCGCGCTGCCGGGCAGGAACAGGTTCAGCCAGCGGTCGTCCACGTCACGTACCGGAGCCCCGCCCAGGTCCAGCGCGCGCAGCACCGCGTCGGGCTGGTCAGGGTCCACCAGGTGGCGGTAGGCACCAGCGACGACGAACACTTCCCCTGTCGAGGACCGGGCCACCAGCGCGGCGGTGCTGGTACGGGCAGGCGGCCTGGCGCTCACCGTGACCGTGGGGGTGCCTGCGTCGTCGAGGCACGCAGCCCAGCCGGTGTTGACCAGCGAACCAGGTTCCGGCAGCTGGTCGGGGGCTCCGACGATCCCCACCGGGTGTCCCAGGGGTGTGCCGCGCAGCTGCGACGACGTGGTGACCACTGGTGTGGCCGCCGACTGGCCCGCAGGGAGCAGCAACCGGGCGCTAGCGGTGTTGAGCACCGGGTAGAGCACCCCGTCGACGGTGACATACCGCGCGCCGGTGTCCTGGGCGATGACCAGGTGGTTGTCTTGCCATCCGTCGGGCAGACCCTTCTTGACGAAACCCAGCACCAGTCCTACGACCACGACCAGCACAGTCAGCACAACCCCGGCGACAACACCGCGCAGGGGTCGGATCGGCTCCATCTCCTTGCTGCCCGCGGCCCCCGAGGTGAACGCTGTCACCACGCGCCGACGGGCGAACGACTGCGCGTCGATCAGCTCTTTCTTGTTGGCCATCGACGAACCCCTACACCAGCCCGGCGGCGAAAGCGCCCAGGGGGAGCAGCGCTGCCAGGCACAATGCCTCGACCGTGTCGTAGACCCGGACCAGGCGCAGGTGCGCCGACGGCGACAGCATGGTCAAGGTCACCAAGACGACTGCCGTGCCCAGCAGCACCCCGGTCAGCCACGTCAGCGGCACCGTCGCCGACACTGCCGCGACAGTCCCGGTCAGCGCCACCCCGGCAGTGGCCACCCCCATGAGCACCGCCACCTGCGAGCGTGCGTACACCAGGCGGGACTCGAACATCATCCCGGCGAACACCAACGTGCACAGGGCGACCCCCGCCACGTTCGCCCCTGCGACGACGGGGGTCGTCACCAGCACCGCCAGGCCCAGCCCTGTGCGGCACGCCAGGGCGACGGCGTGGCCGTGGGCGGTGCGCCGGGCCACGTCCGCCCCGTCGACCGGTGTTGGTGTGGCCAGGATCTCGTCGTCGGACTGTGGGCTGACCACCGCGATCCGTGTCGAGCTCGCGGCGATCCACGGCAGCAGGTTCGCCACCGCCCCGAGGAGGGCGACGAGCACCACGTACGGGGCGGTCGGCACAGATCCGTCGTGCATGGTCACCGCCGCGACCGCAGCGGCAGTGCCGAGGGTGGCACCCAGCCCTACCGGTACCAGGTGGACCTGCCGACCAGGCCCTGCCACGGCGACCAGAGCCACCGTGCCGACCACGACCAGCCCCGCCCCCGCCGCTGCCAGCGGCCACGCCCACAGGCTCCCGGCAGGGGCCAGCAGGTAGGCCCCCACAGCCGCGTACGCCGCGCCAGCCAGACCCAGGCTGTGGCCTGCGACGGGCTGGGCGACCCGGGTGAGCACTGCTGCGGTGGCCACGAGCACCGCGGCAGTGCCGACGGCGACGGACGCGTGACCACCGGCTGCCAGCAGCCCCGCGCCGAGGGCGAGCAGGGTCAGGGAGACAGCCACGGCGGTGTGGGCATGGTCGCGTGGGGTCCAGCGCGGCTGGTCGGCGGTCGCGTCGATGACGGCTTCGACGATGTCGTCGTAGCGGCGCCGTTCGGCCACGAGCCCGCCTGCCACCAGCACCAGCACTGTCCCGTCGGCCACGTGCTGGGCGGCGCAGGTGTTGGTGGGGTCCAGGTGCGTGCCGTCGGACCGGCTCAGCGTGAACCCCGTGTGCACCCGCGACGGCGACAACGCCCCCAGCTCGTTGACGATGCCGGGCAGCAGCTCGACAAGGGGCACCTGGGCTGGCACAGACGTGTCGACCTGGCGTCCCTCAGCGGTGATCGTCACGTGGACGACCGCCCGTTGTGCCGTCAGCTTCATCGGCTCCCCTCCGCTGGAACCCCACAGCGATAGACGCGGCTCAGCGTAGCTGCTCGCTGGGACCGTCGGTGCAGACGGAGCGGTCATACGGGACGAATCGCCCGATCGGGTGGATTCATGACCCCAGAAGTGGGGTCACACGAGGGGTCCCATTCGTACCATTCGTCCGCTAGGGTGAACCTAGCCGCGCGACACAGGTGGCCTGGAGGGGT
>WRET01000050.1 GCA_009779195.1 Micrococcales bacterium | reverse complement strand
GACGGCCAGGGCCACCCCCAGCCCGATCTGCGGAGCGGCCAGACCCACCCCTGGGGCTGCGTGCATCGTCCGTCGCATGAGCGCGACCAGCGCGTCGAGCACCTGGGAGTCCAGCTCACCGTCGTACGGCGCAGCAGCACGGCGCAAGACCGGGTCACCAGCGACGACGATCGGGGCCAAGCCGTCGCCGACTGCTTCCAGCAGACGTTCGACCTGCTCGGCAAGCCTCATCGTGACTCCTGGCCTCACCGTGGCACCTGTTCGGCGAGCCTCACAGCGACAGACGCTCGCGCACGACGTCAGCCAGCTCGTGGGCGACACGTTCGGCGTCGGTCTGCGTGGCAGCCTCCACCATCACCCGCACCAGCGGTTCGGTGCCCGACGGGCGCAGCAGCACCCGGCCGGTCTTGCCCAGCTCGGTGCTGGCCTTCTCCACGGCCTCAGCCAGCGGTTGGTCGGTGTCGACACCTTTGCGGTCCACCCCTGAGACGTTGACGAGGGTCTGCGGCAGGCGGCGCACCACCGACGCCAGCTCGGCCAGTGTCGAGCCGGTGGACGCCACCCGGGACGCCAGCTGCAGCGCGGTGAGCACCCCGTCACCGGTCGTGGCGTACTTGGCGAAGATGATGTGCCCAGACTGCTCGCCACCCAGGACGTACCCGCCGGTGCGCATGGCCTCCAGCACATGCCGGTCCCCCACACCGGTGTCCACGCAGGTGATCCCGGCCTCGGTCATGGCCAGGCGCAGCCCCAGGTTGCTCATCACCGTGATGACCAGGGTGTCTTTGACCAAGGCGCCGCGTTCGTGCAGGGCGATGGCCAACGTCGCCATGATCTGGTCACCGTCGACGATGACGCCGCGGTGGTCCACGGCGATGCACCGGTCGGCGTCGCCGTCGAAAGCCACCCCCAGGTCGGCCCCTGCGGCCACCGTGGCGACCTGGAGCTGTTCGGGGTGGGTGGAACCGCACTTCTCGTTGATGTTGCGCCCGTCGGGCGAGGCGTTGATGACCACGACATCCGCCCCGGCGTCACGCAGAGCCTCCGGCCCGACCTCGCTGGCGGCGCCGTTGGCGCAGTCCACGGCGATCCGCAGGCCGTGCAGCGGGTAGTGGACCGTGTCGACCAGGTGCTCGACGTACTGCGCCCCGGCGCGGCCGGTGTCGACCCTGATCCGCCCGACGTCGGTGCCCACCGGCCTGGCCCACTGCTCGCCGAGCCGCGCCTCGATCGCCGACTCCAGCTCGTCGTCCAGCTTGTAGCCGCCAGCGGCGAGGAACTTGATCCCGTTGTCGGGCATCGGGTTGTGCGACGCCGACAGCACCACACCCAGGTCGACACCGATGTACCCGGTGAGGTACGCCACCGCTGGGGTGGGGACCACGCCCACGTCGATGACGTCCACCCCCGCCGACGCCAGCCCCGCGGTCACCGCCGCCGACAAGAACTCCCCCGACGCGCGCGAGTCGCGCCCGACGACCGCCCGGGGACGGTGCCCCTCGAACACCCCTTTGGTCGCCAGGACGTGCGCCGCGGCAACAGACAGGTCCAACGCCAGCTCTGCTGTGACGTCCCTGTTGGCAAGACCTCGGACTCCGTCGGTCCCGAACAGTGCAGCCATTCACCGGCTCCTTCGCTATGGCCACCCCCGGCCGTGGGTAGAAAAGCGCCCGGTCCTGTCTGGCGACAGGACCGGGCGGGATGCGCTCAGCGCTTGGAGTACTGCGGGGCCTTGCGGGCCTTCTTCAACCCGGCCTTCTTACGTTCGACGACGCGGGCGTCCCGGGTGAGGAAACCTGCCCGCTTCAGGGCCGGACGGTTGTGCTCGGCGTCGATCGCGTTCAGCGCACGCGCGATACCCAGGCGCAACGCCCCGGCCTGGCCGGAGATCCCGCCGCCGGTGATCCGGGCGACGATGTCGAACCTTCCCTCGACGTCCACCACTTTCAGCGGCGAACCCACCAGCTGCTGGTGGACCTTGTTCGGGAAGTAGTCTTCCAAGGTGCGGCCGTTGATCGTCCACTGGCCGCTGCCCGGGGTGAGCCGGACACGGGCGATGGCCTGCTTGCGCCGGCCCAGCGCCCGGCCGGGAGCGGTCAGCGACTGCCCGCGCCCGGTGGGTGCCTCCGTCTCGGAGGTGTAGCTGGTCGGTTGTTCGTCAGTCTCGGCGGGAGTCTCCGCCACAGGAGTCTGGGTCACTGGGTTCCTCGTGTTCTCGTTGTCGTCGCGCTCGCTCATACCTGCTGCGCCACCTGCGTCAGCTCGTACGGCTGCGGTTGCTGGGCGGCGTGCGGGTGGTCTGGACCCGCGTACACCTTGAGCTTCTTCAGCTGCTGACGACCCAGAGAGGTCTTGGGCAGCATGCCGGCGATAGCTTTCTCGATCACCCGCGTCGGGTGCTTGTCCAGCAGCTCGCCCACGGGGATGGCCCGCAGCCCGCCGGGGTAGCCGGAGTGGCGGTACGCCATCTTCGTCTCCCGTTTGGTGCCAGTGAGGGCGATCTTCTCGGCGTTGACGACGATGACGAAGTCACCGGTGTCGACGTGGCGGGCAAAAGCCGCCTTGTGCTTGCCACGCAGCAGCGTGGCGGCCTGGCTGGCCAGCCTGCCCAGGACGACATCGGTTGCGTCGATGACGTACCAGGTCCGCTCGACCTCGCCCGGCTTCGGGTTGTAGGTGCGCACGTTCGTAGCCTTCTCGTTCGTGTGGGCCGACGGCGTGCTCTGCGCGGTGTGCTCTCCCCCGGTGACCAGTCCCGTGTGGCGTTCACAGTGTCTCAGCCAGCGTGGTCTCCCCGCCTGGTCTCCACAGTGATCGCCACAGTGTGATCTCCACAGTGGTTCGCACAGCACCCAGCGACACACCAATCGGTGTGGTGTCGGTCCGTCCGCGACCCAGTGAGTGGGAGCACCAGGTCCAGCAGCGGCGCCGCGGTGGTGAGAAGCCACCGGCGCCCGCCCGGACGCACGACGTGCATACGATACCGGCCCACCCACCCCAACACCAACACCACCCCCTGACCAGCCCACAGACCCCCAAAATCCAAGCCCCGAGCGGTGAAGCCTGACCCACCCGGCGAAAGCTGACGAAACTTGGTCAGCTGTCGTCGGGAACCTCAGCTTTCGGTGATGGAGCCGTGGTGGTGTGCATCAGTGGGGCATGGTCCAGGCTCGGACGCCGCCGACGATTCCGGCGGCGTTGGGGACCACCACGACGTCGTCGCCTAGGCGCTGGAGGGCTGTGGGGGTGATGCGGCGGGAGTTGCCGCCGCCCAGGTAGAGGCGGTCCCACATGACGACGGGGCGCAGGTGCTCGACGACGCGGCGCACCCGTCGTGACCACAGGCCGTCACCGAGGCGCACACGCTCGGGTTCGCCGATGTACGAGTCGTAGGTCGTGGCGCGGGTGAACGGGGCCTGCGACATCTCCAGGTGCGGGGCCAGACGTCCGCCGGCGAACAGGGCCCACCCCAGCCCGGTGCCCAAGGTGAGCACCAGCTCGACCCCTGTGCCCGACACCACCCCAGCGCCGTGCACCTGCGCGTCGTTGAGGACCAGCGTCTCGATACCCAGCTCGGTGGTCAGCAGCGCCTGGATGTCGAAGCCTTTCCACGCCGCGACCAGCTCAGGGTCGGCCGACGAGCGTGGTCCGTGCCGTTTCACGTAGTGCGGTGTCGCCAGGACCACCCCGCGGCGGACCATCCCCGGCATCCCCACCGTCGCGCGTTGCGCCGGCGGCAGCTCGTCGCACAACCCCACGACAGTCTCGGCGAACCGCTCAGGCGGCAGAGGGTACGGTGTCGCCACCCGCGCCACCGGGGCGTGCGGGGTACCCGCCACGTCCAGCACCGAGGCTTTGATCCCCGTGCCACCGCAGTCGACGACCAGCGTGAACGGCTCAGACGTCACCTCACCAACGTAACCTGGTGCTCTGGCCATGGCCAGTGCCCTGGTGCACCAGGAGCCGCCTGCCCACCGTCTGGGTGCGAACGGCTACGGTGTGAGGGTGGTCACCAACAAGGGTTCGCCTGGGGTGGTGCGGGTGCGGCTGGACCTGGCCTATGACGGGGGCGGGTTCAGCGGGTGGGCGGTGCAGCCGGGGCTGCGCACTGTGGCGGGGGTGCTGAGCGAGGCGCTGACGACGGTGCTGCGGACCCAGGTGCCTGTGGTGGTTGCCGGGAGGACCGACACCGGGGTGCACGCACGCGGACAGGTTGCTCACATCGACGTCCCAGCCGAGGCCATGGACCGGTTACGCGCCCACGACGGGACCACCGGACCACCTGTGCTCGTGCGCAGGCTCAGCAAGCTGTTGCCCGACGATGTCGTCCTCCATGACGCGCAGGTGGCGGCCCCGGGGTTCGACGCACGGTTCTCACCGGTGTCCCGCCGGTACGCCTACCGGGTGTGCGACACCCATCGCGACCCGTTGACCAGGTCGTTCGTCTTGTGGCACCGCGGCCCCTTAGACGTTGCCGCCATGGCAGCGTCCACAGGCCCGCTCCTCGGCCTGCACGACTTCGCCGCCTACGCCAAACCCCGCGAAGGCGCCACGACGATCCGTACCCTGTTGCGCTTCGACTGGCAGCGTGTGCACGACGGTCCCGACGCTGGTCTCGTCGTCGCCCAGGTCGAGGCTGACGCCTTCTGCCACTCCATGGTCCGCTCCCTGGTCGGCGCGTGCCTGGCCGTCGGCGAGAACCGTCGTGACCCCGCGTGGCCCGCCCAGCTGCTCGCCGACGGCCACCGCTCCCTGGTCGCCCCCGCCCACGGCCTCACTCTCGAGCACGTCACCTATCCCCCGGACGATAAGCTGGCCACCCGCGCCACCCAGGCGCGAGCCCGCCGCGACCTGCTGAATCCCTCAGAGCCAGCCGGTGCGTTTGAACAGGGAGTACAAGATACCGGCTGACACGACCATCATGCCCAGGGCGAAGGGGTAGCCCCACATGTGGGGCAGCTCGGGCATGTGTTCGAAGTTCATGCCGTAGATCCCTGTGATGAGGGACGGGGTGAAGATGATGGCGGCCCAGGCGGAGATACGGCGCATCTGCTCGGCCTCGGCCTGGCCCTGTTCGGCGAGGGCTTTCATCTCGGCGTTCTGGCGCTGGGCGACCAAGGTCGCGTTGACGGTCAAGATATCGCGCAGGGACGCGTGGAAACCGTCGGTGTACTCACGGATCTGCGTGAGGTGGTCGGCGACGTCGCGCAGGTACGACTGCAGGTCCACGTCAACCCCGTACTTGACGAACCCTGCGGACAGCTCGTCGAGCATGCGTTGGGTGGAGCGCACCGCCCGGCCGAAGTCGGCGACCTCCTGCGACAGCTCATAGATCCGGCGGGAGACTTCGGTGTCCCCACGGAACACCTGCAGCTCGATCTGGTCGATATCGATGTCCAGGCCCCGGCGGACCGGGACGTACTGGTCGACCACAGCGTCGATCACCGCGTAGAGCACGGCTTCAGCACCGGTGGCCAGCAGGTCTGTGTCGTCCTCCAGACGCGCGCGGACCTTGGCCAGGTCAGGGCTCGGGCCGTGCTCGATCGTCACCACATGGTCGTGGCCCACGATGACGTGGAGCTCGCCGAACTCGACCTCCTCCTGCGCGTCCAGATAACGGGCAGGGTGCAGCACCACCAGCAGTGTGGAGTCGTAGCGTTCGAGCTTGGGCCTCTGGTGGGCCTGGACGATGTCCTCGACCAACAGCTCGTGCATCCCGAAATGCTCGCCCAGGGCTGCCAGCGTCGTGGCAGTAGGTTTGTGCAGGGCGATCCAGGCCAGGGCACCGGGGTTGGCCTGCAGCTCAGCGTAGGTCTGGGCCAACGACGTGGTGGTGGCTACCCTCTCGCCGCCGCAGTACAACGCGGCGTCGACCAGCGAGTCGGCTTCAGAACGTTCGCTCGGCACAGTCTGCTCGGTGTGTGTAGACGAAAGGCTGGCAGCCAGACTATCCGGTGACACCGCACGGCGGGCGGCGGGGCTGACAGCGCGGGGAATGATGCGCATGATCGAGTCCTTCTGGTGGCGGGGGCGAAGAAGGGAGCCACCTGGAAAGTCTCAGGCGCTCCTAGCGGGATCTGGGACTGGGAGGTTGGCCGCGCATCGTGACCTCACCTCCTGTAGTCAAGGGCCCGATAGAGCCTGCATATGATACCAGTGTTCTACGCTGGTTATGGGCCGTTGCTGGGCCGTCGCGGTGCCACGGCGAAAGGCGTGGCACCGCAGGGTAGAGCCACCCCGAAGCAACCGGGTGAGGAACTGGGTTGGGGGGCTGCGGCAAGCCGCGGAGGGCTTAGGCTTCCCATATGTCCATCTTCGACCAGTTCGTCCCGGTGCCGCGGCTGGTGGCCCGTGTGGTCGGCGACCGGACCGGGTCTGCGCGGCCGGGGCCAGGTCGGGTGTTCGGGCCTGGGCTGCGTCAGGTCGAGGTTCTCGTCGGGGAGACGACGATCTCCGAACCGGTCGACCCGACAACCCATGGTGGGCCTGCCTTGTGCCGACGCGTCGCGATGGACGGGTTGCGGGCGCTGCGCAAACCCCGGCACGAGACCCTCACAGCCGGTCGCGCCAACGTCGAGACGTTCGTCGCCGACGACGTGTTCGGGGCGTCACGGCTGCTCATCCTCGACGAGCTGCTGGCCGA
This sequence comes from Micrococcales bacterium, assembly GCA_009779195.1. Lineage (GTDB taxonomy): Bacteria > Actinomycetota > Actinomycetes > Actinomycetales > Cellulomonadaceae > Cellulomonas. The sequence goes on along the minus strand of WRET01000050.1, from coordinate 18,032 downwards.
GACGCTGCTCATCGAACGTCCATCGCACGGGATGCTGGTCGTCGTCCCGAACCGGCACCTGGTGGCGGTGCACATCCTGGAGTCGGTGCGCTCGATCCCCGCAGCTCTGGGCCTGCTCGGCGAGCTCGCCGTCATCGAGTACCGCATCGCCGAACCGGTGAGCCCCTGGGTGTACTTCCGCGCCCCTGACGGACGTCTGTCGCTGCTGGCGAGCCCATCGGCCCGCCCCAGCCTCGACCCCCGCTTCAACGCGGTCCTGCGCGACCTGACCTCAGCCGAGGACTGACCGCGCCGACCCCCAAGACGTCACATGGTCTCCCATGACGATGGGGGCCGCACCCAGCGGTGCGGCCCCCATCGTCAAGAGTTACGTCGAGTCAGTCCTTCTCGTCTTCGGACTCGTCGGTGGCGGGCGAGTCGTCGGCGTCCTCGACCTCGTCAGTCACCTCGTCGACATCGTCTTCGACAGCGTCTTCGGCGGCGGACTCGGCACTCACCTTGGCGGCGGCCTGTTTGGCGGCGCGGCGGACGGCCTTCTCAGCGTCGTTGACGACAGCCTGCTTGGCGGAGACCGGTTCGAGGATGAGCTCGATGACGGCCATGGGGGCGTTGTCGCCCTTACGGGGTTCGACTTTGGTGATGCGGGTGTAGCCGCCCTTGCGCTCAGCCATGGCCGGAGCAATCTCGGTGAACAGCTCGTGCACCACAGACTTGTCGCGGATGACGGTCATGACGCGGCGGCGGGCGTGCAGGTCACCGCGTTTGGCGAAGGTCACCATACGTTCGGCCAGAGGGCGCACCCGCTTGGCCTTGGTCTCGGTGGTCATGACAGCGCGGTGCTCGAACAGCTGTGTGGCCAGCTGGGCGAGGATCGCTCGCTCGTGCGCCGGCCCCGCACCCAGCCGTGGCCCCTTGGTCGGTTTGGGCATCGTCGTTCAACTCCTTGGCAAGACAGGACAGATGGTCAGAACTGGGTGTCGTCGATAAAGCTGGGCTCGTCGTCGACGTAGTAGTCGGCTGCCTCGAACTCCAGCGGCGAGTCCTTGAGGTTCAGACCCAGCTCGGCAAGCTTGTCCTTGACCTCGACGATCGACTTGGCACCGAAGTTGCGGATGTCGAGCAGGTCCGCCTCGGAGCGGGCCACCAGCTCGCCGACCGAGTGGATACCCTCGCGTTTGAGGCAGTTGTACGAGCGGATGGTCAGCTGCAGGTCCTCGATCGGCAGCGCCAGGTCCGCGGCGAGCGCGGCGTCTGTCGGCGACGGGCCGATCTCGATCCCCTCAGCGTCCACGTTGAGCTCGTGGGCCAGGCCGAACAGCTCGACCAGCGTCTTGCCGGCCGACGCCAGGGCGTCGCGCGGGGTGATCGCCGGTTTGGTCTCGACGTCGACGATGAGCTTGTCGAAGTCGGTGCGCTGCTCGACACGGGTGGCCTCGACCTTGTACGTGACCTTGAGCACGGGCGAGTAGATCGAGTCGACGGGGATCCGGCCGATCTCGGCGTCGAACGACTTGTTCTGCGCCGCCGAGACGTACCCACGGCCACGTTCGACGGTCAGCTCGATCTCGAGCTTGCCCTTGTCGTTGAGCGTGGCCAGGTGCAGGTCGGGGTTGTGGACCTCGACCCCCGCCGGCGGTACGACATCCGCTGCGGTGACAGTGCCAGGGCCCTGCTTGCGCAGGTACATCACAACCGGCTCGTCGTTCTCGGACGAGACGACGAGGTTCTTGATGTTGAGGATGATCTCGGTGACGTCCTCTTTCACCCCCGGCACGGTGGAGAACTCGTGCAGCACCCCGTCGATGCGGATGCTGGTGACCGCAGCACCGGGGATCGACGAGAGCAGGGTGCGGCGCAGGGAGTTGCCGAGGGTGTACCCAAAACCAGGTTCCAACGGCTCGATGGTGAACCGGGAGCGGAACGGGGAGACGACTTCTTCAGTCAGCGTGGGGCGCTGTGCGATGAGCACGGTGAGGTTCCTCTCAGCGATCGTCCGCTATATGACGGTCGCGTGGTGGTGCGCGCCGCCCGGCCTCGGTCCACCGGACGACGTGGGGCTTCCCGGCCGAGCACAACCGGGAAGCACCCTGGTCAGACCCGGCGACGCTTGGGAGGGCGGCAGCCGTTGTGAGCCTGCGGGGTCACGTCCTGGATGGACCCGACCTCCAGACCTGCAGCAGTCAACGAGCGGATCGCGGTCTCCCGGCCAGAACCGGGACCCTTGACGAACACGTCGACCTTGCGCATGCCGTGCTCCTGCGCACGCCTGGCGGCAGCCTCAGCGGCCAGCTGCGCGGCGAACGGGGTGGACTTGCGCGAACCTTTGAAGCCCACCTGGCCCGACGAGGCCCAGGCGATGACAGCGCCAGCCGGGTCGGTGATGGACACGATCGTGTTGTTGAACGTGCTCTTGATATGAGCCTGCCCGTAGGCGATGTTCTTCTTCTCTTTGCGCCGCGGCTTGCGGGCACCGGTGCGGGTCTTGGGGGGCATCTTCTGCTCTTCCTCGCTCTACCGGGGCGCCTACTTGCGCCCGGCCTTCTTCTTGCCGGCCACGGTCCGCTTCGGGCCCTTGCGGGTCCGCGCGTTGGTCTTGGTGCGCTGGCCGCGCACAGGAAGGCCACGACGGTGCCGCAGGCCCTGGTAGCACCCGATCTCGACCTTGCGCCGGATATCGGCTGCGACCTCGCGCCGCAGGTCACCTTCGAGCTTGAAGTTCGCCTCGAGGTAGTCACGCAGCGCGACCAGCTCGGTGTCGGTGAGGTCCTTCACGCGGGTGTCCGGGCCGACCCCGGTCGCCGCGAGGGTCTGTGCCGCCCTGGTGCGGCCCACCCCGTAGATGTAGGTCAGTGCGATCTCGACCCGCTTCTCGCGGGGGAGGTCGACCCCGATCATACGTGCCATGTGTCGTCATGCTCCCTGTCGGGCGGAGGTCGGTCGCCCCACCGTCCCGCTGGCTCGCGGGCCCCGGCCTCCGACCGGGGGTGCGGCGAGGATGACTCGCCGTGGTGGCGCGCTGGTGGCCGGGCTGGGCCCGGCCCGCCAGGGGCTCAGCCCTGGCGTTGCTTGTGTCGCGGGTTCTCGCAGATGACCCGGACGCGGCCGTGGCGACGGATCACCCGGCACTTGTCACAGATCGGTTTCACGCTCGGCTTGACCTTCATCGGGCCTTGCTCCTCAGCTTACTTGTAGCGGTAGACGATGCGACCGCGGGACAGGTCGTAAGGTGTCAGCTCGACCATCACCCGGTCCTCAGGGAGGATCCGGATGTAGTGCTGACGCATCTTGCCCGAGATCGTCGCCAAGACGCGATGCCCGTTCGGCAGCTCGACACGGAACATCGCGTTCGGCAGGGCCTCCACCACGGAGCCCTCCATCTCGATGACGCCATCCTTCTTGGCCATGTCCTCCGCTCACCTAATTCTGGTTGTCACGATGTAGGTCGTCGGGCCGGCACGGGCTGCGCACAACCGTGAGGAAGCGACGACAGCGCGGAACGGGACGTATATCCCTGGGCGCACGAGCCCGACGGGCCATCATACGGCACGGCCCAACAGAACGCGAATTCGCCCATCATTGCTGGCCAGGTCAACCGGCGAGGAAAGGTTCGACCGCGGCGACGAGCCGGTCGGTGACCTCGTCGATCTCACCCAGCCCGTCCACCGGGGCGAGGATGCCACGGTTGACGTAGATCTCGGCAAGCGGCTCGGTCTGGGCGGCGTACACCGCCAGACGTTCTGTGATCGTCTCGGGGGTGTCGTCCTCACGCCCTTCGAGCTCGGCCCGGCGCAGCATCCGTTCGGTGACCACAGCCGAGTCCACCGAGATCTCGACCACGACGTCCAGCTCGGTGTCAGCGGCGGCGAGCATCTCGTCCAGCGCGTCGACCTGCGCAGGGTTGCGTGGGTACCCGTCGAGGACGAAACCTGCCGCCGCGTCAGGCTGCGCCAGCCGGTCGGCGACGATGCGGTCGGTCAGCTCGTCAGGCACGAGCAGGCCCTTGGACGTGTACTCCACGACCTGCTTGCCCAGCTCGGTGCCGCCTTTGATGTTGGCGCGGAAGATATCGCCCGTCGAGACTGTCGGGACGCCGAACCGCTCGCCGATCCGCACCGCCTGGGTGCCTTTGCCTGCCCCAGGGGGGCCCATCAGAACCATGCGCACGCTCATCGCAAGAACCCTTCGTAGTGCCTCTGCTCCAGCTGGGACTGGATCTGCTTGACCGTCTCCAGGCCGACCCCGACGATGATGAGGATCGAGCTGCCGCCGAACGGGATACCGGACCCGACGTTCATGACGTTGAACGCGATCGTCGGGATGAGGGCCACGACCGCCAGGTACATCGAACCTGGTGTGGTGATCCTGGTGATCACGTAGTCCAGGTACTCGGCCGTCGGCCGCCCTGCACGGATACCCGGGACGAACCCTCCGTAGGACTTCATGTTGTCAGCGACCTCGTCAGGGTTGAACGTGATCGCCGTGTAGAAGAACGCGAAGAAGATGATGAGCAGCGCGTACACGGACAGGTGGACAGCCGACGTGGACGAGACCAGGTACCGCGTCACCCATTTCGCCCAGCCGGAGTCACTGCCAGCGAACTGGACGATAACCGCTGGCACCTGGAGCAGCGACGCAGCGAAGATGATCGGGATGACCCCGGCGATATTGATCTTGATCGGGATGTAGGTGCTGGACCCCCCGTACATCCGCCGGCCCACCATACGTTTGGCGTACTGCACCGGGATACGGCGCTGAGACTGCTCGACGAACACGACCATGCCGATCACCACGATGATGATGGCCAGGATGATGGCGAGCTTGGAGATCCCGTTGAGACCACCAGCGATGGAGTACATCGCTGAGGGGAAGCCTGCGGCGATCGAGGTGAAGATCAGCAGCGACATCCCGTTGCCGACCCCGTGCTCGGTGATGAGCTCACCAAGCCACATGATCAGGCCGGTACCAGCCGTCATCGCGATGATCATGACCACGATCGTCCACACCGACGAGTTCGGGATGACATCTTTCTCGCAGCCGGTGAAGAAGTTGCCGGAGCGGACGGTGACGATGATGCTCGTCGACTGCAGGACCGCAAGACCGATCGTCAGGTACCGGGTGTACTGGGTGAGCTTCGCCGTCCCCGACTGCCCCTCTTTGTGCAGCGTCTCGAACCTCGGGATCACCACGCGCAACAGCTGGACGATGATGCTCGCCGTGATGTACGGCATGATCCCCAGCGCGAACACCGCCAGGTTCAGCAACGCCCCACCGCTGAACATGGAGATGGTGCTCAGCAGGCCGCCCTCGTTGTTGGCGACCTTCACGCACTCTTGGACGTTGGCGTAGTTGATCCCTGGGGCAGGCAGGAAAGCCCCGATCCGGAACACGACCATGATCCCGATCGTGAAGAGCAGCTTGCGCCGCAGGTCGGGCGTCCGGAACGCCCGCACGAATGCGCTGAGCACCTGTCCTCCTGTACCTCGCCTGACGGTCGAGGCTCGTCAATCACGCCAGCGACGGTGTCCTCACGCGGTCACTGATCCCGCGCCACCCTATCCGATGGTGCGGCGGGGTCGGCGGTGCCACCACCGCCGACCCCGCCATGTCCACCATGTCAACCGTTCGCGACGCTCCCGCCGGCGGCGAGGATCTTGTCCCGCGCCGACGCCGACAGGGCGTCCACGTCCACTGTGAGCTTGACGGTGACCTCACCGTCGCCGAGCACCTTGACCGGCCAGCCCTTGCGGACCGCACCTTTGGCCACCAGGTCGGCTGGGGTGACCGTCCCACCGTCGGGGTACAGCATGGTGAGCTTGTCGAGGTTCACCACCTGGTACTCGACACGGAACGGGTTGCGGAACCCGCGCAGCTTGGGCAGCCGCATGTGCAACGGCGTCTGGCCACCCTCGAAACGGGCTGGCACCTGGTAGCGGGCTTTCGTGCCCTTGGTGCCACGACCAGCAGTCTTGCCCTTCGAGCCTTCACCACGCCCGACGCGGATCTTGCGTTTGTGGGCGCCGGGGGCAGGGCGCAGGTGGTGCACGCGCAACGTGCCACCGTGGCCCTCGGAGGCAGCCGGCTTGTCGGCTTTCTCCTTGGCGTCAGCCTTGGCGGCCGGTTTGCGTGTCCGCTTGGGCGCTTCGGCAGCAGGCTCGTCCTTGGGCTCCGCCTTGGGCTTGGCGGCCTTGGGCTTTGCCGGGGCCTTCGCTTCTGCGTCAGCCTTCGCCTCAGCCTTGGGCGCTGCAGCAGCCTTGGTCTCAGCCTTGGCCTTGGGCGCGGCTTTCGCCTTGGGCTTGGCCTCAGCCTTGGCTTCCTCGGGTGTGGCTTCGTCGGCCATCACTCCACCTCCTCGACCGCGACCAGGTGCGTCACCGTCTTGACCATGCCACGGATCTCAGGACGGTCTTCTTTGATGACCGTGTGGCGGATCCGTCGCAGACCGAGACTGCGCAGCGTGTCGCGTTGGTTCTTCTTGCCGCCGATAGCGGATTTCGTCTGGGTGATCTTCAGCTTGGCCATCAGGCACCTGCCTTCGCTGCTTCTTGCGCCGGGGCCGCCGCCGCTGCCTGGGCGCGCAAGATCGCGGCCGGCACGACGTGGTCGGTCGGCAGCCCCCGGCGGGCGGCGACCCGCTCAGGCTGCTCGAGCTGTTTGAGCGCAGCGACGGTGGCGTGGACGATGTTGATCGAGTTCGACGAGCCCAGCGACTTGGTCAGCACGTCGTGCACCCCGGCGCACTCCAGGACCGCGCGCACCGGACCGCCGGCGATCACACCGGTCCCCGGCGACGCCGGACGCAGGAAGACGACACCAGCGGCAGCCTCGCCCTGGACCGGGTGCGGGATCGAACCCTGGATCCGCGGGATACGGAAGAAGTTCTTCTTCGCCTCTTCCACACCTTTGGCGATAGCCGCGGGCACCTCTTTGGCCTTGCCGTAGCCGACACCGACAGTCCCGTCGCCGTCACCGACGACGACCAGAGCGGTGAAGCTGAACCGACGGCCACCTTTGACGACCTTGGCGACGCGGTTGATCGTCACGACGCGTTCGAGGTACTGGCTCTTCTCGGCAGCGTCACCACGACGGCCGCCACCATCACGACGGCCGCCGCCACCTTCGCGGCGGTCGCCACCAGAACCTGCGTTACCCGAGCTGTTGCGGGCCGGTGCTGCCATCAGATGGTCCTCTTCTTCGTGTTGTCGTTCACAGCGACAGCCCTCCTTCTCGGGCACCATCGGCCACCGCAGCCACGCGGCCGTGGTACTTGTTGCCGCCACGGTCGAACACGACCGCTTCGATGCCCTTGGCCTTGGCGCGTTCGGCGACGATCTGGCCGATCTGCTTGGCCTTGGCGGTCTTGTCGCCGGTCAGGTCGCGCAACGTGGTCTCGATCGTCGAAGCCGAGGCCAGCGTGTGGCCGACAGCGTCGTCGACGACCTGCGCGGTGATATGCCGCGCCGAACGTGTCACGACGAGCCGGGGACGCTTCGAGGTCCCGACGATCTTCTTGCGCAGCCGCTGGTGGCGACGCTTGCGGGCGATCTGCTTGCCCTTGCCTTTGACAGAGACGGTCATCACTTGCCCGCCTTTCCGACCTTGCGGCGCACGACCTCGCCCGCGTAACGCACACCCTTGCCCTTGTAGGGCTCTGGTTTGCGGATCTTGCGGATGTTCGCGGCGACCTCGCCGACCTGCTGCTTGTTGATACCCGACACCGTGAGCTTCGTGGGCGACTCGACGGTGAAGGTGATCCCCTCAGGCGCTTTGACCGGCACCGGGTGGCTGAACCCCAGGGCGAACTCCAGGTCCGCACCCTTGGCCAGCACCCTGTAACCAGTGCCGACGATCTCCAGCTTCTTCGCGTAACCCTCGGTCACCCCGACCACCATGTTGTTGATCAGCGTCCGGGTCAGGCCGTGCAACGAACGCGAGGTGCGCTCGTCGTCGGGACGGGTCACGACGAGTGCGCCTGCGTCGTCGCGGGCCACCGCGATCGGCGACGGCACAGTGTGGCTGAGGGTCCCTTTCGGGCCTTTGACGGTGACCAGAGCACCGTCGATAGTGACATCCACGCCCGCGGGGACCGGGACGGGGATCTTGCCGATACGTGACATCAGGCTCTCTCCTCTCCGGCTCTACCAGACGTAGGCGAGGACTTCCCCGCCCACACCCTTCTTCGCGGCCTGCTTGTCGGTCAGCAGCCCCGACGACGTGGACAAGATCGCCACGCCCAGGCCGCCGAGCACCTTCGGCAGGTTGGTGGACTTCGCGTAGACCCGCAGGCCCGGCTTGGACACCCGTTTGACCCCGGCCAGCGCACGCTGGCGGTCAGGGCCGTACTTGAGGTTGATGATCAGCTCGGAGCCGACCGTCGCGTCCTGCGTCGTCCAGCTGGAGATGTAACCCTCGGCCAGCAGGATCTCGGTGATCCGGGCCTTGAGCTTGGAGTATGGGATGGTCACCGACTCGTGGTGCGCAGAGTTCGCGTTGCGGATCCGCGTGAGGTAATCGGCGATCGGATCGGTCATGGTCATCGCAAAGCTTGCCTTTCTTGCCGGGGTATCCCGCGGGCGGGACCTGCCGACGTCTGAGGGGTTACCAGGAGCTCTTCGTCAGGCCCGGCAGCTCGCCGCGGTGCGCCATCTCGCGCACGCACACCCGGCACAGACCGAACTTCTTGTACACCGAGCGCGGGCGTCCGCACCGCTGGCAGCGGGTGTAGGCACGCACCGCGAACTTGGGCTTGGCGGCGGCTTTGTTGACCAGCGCAGTCTTGGCCATGTCAGTTCTCCTTGAACGGGAACCCGAGAAGCTTGCACAGTGCCCGCCCCTCGTCGTCCGTGGTCGCGGTGGTGACGACCGTGACGTCCATACCGCGGACCCGGTCGATCTTGTCCTGGTCGATCTCGTGGAACACCGACTGTTCGACGAGCCCGAAGGTGTAGTTGCCGTGGCCGTCGAACTGCCGGTCGCTCAGGCCCCGGAAGTCGCGGATACGCGGGAGCGCGGTCGACAGCAGCCGGTCCAAGAACTCCCAGGCCCGGTCGCCGCGCAACGTCACGTGGGCACCGATGGACATACCCTCGCGCAGCTTGAACTGGGCGATGGAGCGCCGCGCCTTGGTCACCGTGGGCTTCTGCCCGGTGATCTGGGTCAGGTCGCGCACAGCGCCGTCGATGAGCTTGGAGTCCTTGGCGGCCTCGCCCACACCCATGTTGACCACGATCTTCGACAGCCGCGGCACCTGGTTGACGTTGCCATAGCCGAACTGCTTGGTCAGCGCCGGTTTGACGTCGTCGAGGTACTTGGTCTTCAGCCGCGGCACCTTCGGAGCCTCCAGCACCACAGCGGCGTCTTGGGCGTCGGCCTTCTTCGCGTCGGCTTTCTTCGAAGCAGCCTTCGCAGGGGCTTTCTCCGCTGGGGCTTTGGCCGCTGGGGCCTTCTTGGCAGGAGCCTTCGCTGCGGCCTTGGCCGGAGCCTCTTCGACAACAGCCTTGGCCGGAGCCCGTTTCGCAGGAGCCTTCTTGGGCGCAGCAGCCTTGGCGGGAGCCTCCTCAGCGCCAGCTTCGGCGGCAGGTGCCTCGGGCGCCGGAGCGTCAGCAGCGGTGTCCTTGGCAGCGTCCTTGGCCGGGGCCTTCTTGGTCGTGGCAGCCTTCTCGGTGGCGGCGTCGTTGGTCGCCATCACACGTCCTTCCCAGAGCGCTTGGCCACGCGGACCCGCATGGTTTTGGTCCGGCCGTCACGCTCGACCTGTTCCTGGCGGTGGCCGACCCGGGTGCCTTTCTTGGTGTCCGGGTCGACGAGCATCACGTTGGAGATGTGGATCGGAGCCTCGATCGTCTCGATCCCGCCGGTGCGGGTACCACGCGAGGACACACCAGCCTTCGTGTGCCTGGTCACCCGGCGCACACCCTCGACCACGACACGCTGGCGGTCGGTGAACACCTCGAGCACCCGGCCCTGCTTGCCCCGGTCCTTGCGGGAGCCGGAGATCACGACGACCAGATCACCTTTCTTGATCTTCGCCATCACAGCACCTCCGGGGCCAACGAGATGATCTTCATGAACTTCTTGTCGCGCAGCTCGCGCCCGACGGGGCCGAAGATGCGGGTCCCGCGCGGCTCGCCGTCGTTCTTGAGGATCACCGCAGCGTTCTCGTCGAACTTGATGTACGAGCCGTCGGGACGACGGCGCTCTTTGGCGGTCCGCACGACGACAGCCTTGACGACGTCGCCCTTCTTGACGTTGCCGCCGGGGATCGCGTCCTTGACGGTCGCGACGATGATGTCCCCGATGCCGGCGTAGCGGCGCCCGGACCCGCCGAGCACCCGGATGCACAAGATCTCCTTGGCACCGGTGTTGTCGGCGACCCGAAGCCGCGACTCCTGCTGGATCATGACCTGCTCCTCGTCTGGCTGGTTCTCGCCGGGGCGAGCCTGGCCGAACGGTTGGTGTGTGGTGCTGCGACCGGACGGTGCAGCCTTACTTAGCTTTCTCCAAGACCTCGACCAGACGCCAGCGCTTGGTCGCCGACAGCGGACGGGTCTCCATGATGAGCACCAGGTCGCCGATACCGGCGCTCTGGTTCTCGTCGTGCGCCTTGACCTTGGAGCTACGGCGGATGACCTTGCCGTACAGGGGGTGCTTCACCCGGTCCTCGACCTCGACGACGATCGTCTTGAGCATCTTGTCGCTGACGACGAACCCACGCCGCGTCTTGCGGTACGGGCGCTGGGCGGCAGCGGCGGTAGTCGCCTCGACCTTGGGCGCAGCCTTGGCAGCAGCCTTGGGCGCTGGTGCTTCGTCCACCACAGCCTCAGCCTTGGCCTTGGTTGTGCGGGTCGTCGCAGCCTTTGCCGCAGGGGCTTTGGCCGCAGGGGCTTTGGCAGCGCCAGCTTTGGCTGCTGGGGCTTTGGCAGCGGTCTTCGGCTCAGCCGTCGCCTTGGCGCCAGCTGTGGCCTTCGTCTCAGCCTTGGGCTCGTCGGTCGTGGGCTCGACCTTCTCGTTCGCGCTCATCGTCCTCACTCGCTCGCGCTGGGGGCAGTACGGATGCCGAGCTCACGTTCCCGCAGGACCGTGTAGATCCGCGCGATGTCGCGACGGACCGCCTTGAGCCGCCCGTGCGACTCCAGCTGGCTCGTCGCCGACTGGAAACGCAGGTTGAACAACTCTTCTTTGGCTTTCTTCAGCTCGGCGACCAGCTTGTCGTCGTCGAAGGTGTCCAGCTCGGCTGGCATGAGATCCTTGGACCCGATGGCCATCAGCCCCACCCTCCTTCACGCACGATGAAACGTGTCTTCATCGGCAGTTTGTGCTGCGCGCGGCGCATGGCCTCACGCGCGAGATCTTCGGGAACGCCGGCCAGCTCGAACATGACCCGGCCCGGCTTGACGTTGGCGATCCACCACTCCGGCGAGCCCTTGCCCGAACCCATCCGGGTCTCAGCAGGCTTCTTGGTCAGAGGACGGTCCGGGTAGATGTTGATCCACACCTTGCCGCCACGTTTGATGTGGCGGGTCATCGCGATACGGGCGGCCTCGATCTGCCGGTTCGTCACGTAAGCAGGCTCCAGGGCCTGGATTCCGTAGTCACCGAAAGCGATCTGGGTGCCGCCCTTGGCGACCCCGGACCGTTTGGGATGGTGCTGCTTGCGGTGCCGCACCCTGCGTGGGATGAGCATGGCTAGCCCTCCGTCGTGGTCTCGGTAGCGGCCGGCTCGGCCGACGGGGTCTCAGCAGCAGGTTCGGCGGCGGCTGGTGCCTGGCCACGGCCACGGCCGCGTCCACCGCGCTCGGGCCTGTCACCGCGGTCGCCACGGTCACCGCGGTCACGCGGTCCACGCTGAGGACGCGGGGCGGTGGCCTGCTGGGCAGCCCACTCCTTCTCGGTCATATCGCCTTTGTAGACCCACACCTTCACACCGATACGGCCGAAGGTGGTACGGGCCTCGAAGAAGCCGTAGTCGATGTTCGCGCGCAGGGTGTGCAGCGGCACCCGGCCTTCGCGGTAGAACTCGGTGCGGCTCATCTCCGCGCCACCGAGCCTGCCGGAGACCTGCACCCTGATCCCTTTGGCCCCGGCGCGCTGCGCGGACTGGATGCCCTTGCGCATAGCGCGGCGGAACGACACACGGCTGGCCAGCTGTTCGGCGATACCCTGCGCGACCAGCTGCGCCTCGATCTCGGGGTTCTTGACCTCGAGGATGTTCAGCTGGACCTGCTTGCCGGTGAGCTTCTCCAGCTCGCCGCGGATCCTGTCGGCCTCGGCGCCACGGCGGCCGATGACGATACCCGGACGGGCGGTGTGGATATCCACACGCACCCGGTCGCGGGTGCGCTCGATCTCGACCTTGGCGATCCCGGCACGCTCCAGACCCGTGCTCATGAGCTTGCGGATCTTCACGTCCTCGCGGACGTAGTCGCGGTACCGCTGACCAGGTTTGGTCGAGTCGGCGAACCACCGGCTGCGGTGGTCAGTGGTGATGCCCAGGCGGTACCCGAGCGGGTTGACCTTCTGTCCCACTAGCGGGCCCTTCCTTTGCTGGCAACGGTCTCGCGCTCGGCGACGACCACGGTGATATGGCTGGTGCGCTTGAGGATCCGCCCGGCCCGGCCCTGCGCCCGCGGCCGGAACCGCTTGAGCGTCGGGCCTTCGTCGACGTACGCCTCGGCGACGTACAGAGCCGACTCGTCGAGCCGCTGCCCGTCGCGGCGGGCACCCTCGCGGGCGTTCGCCATGGCCGACTGCACAAGCTTGCGCACAGGGAGGCTGGCGGCCTGCGGGGCGAACCGCAGCATGTCGACCGCCTCCTCGGCGTTCTTACCGCGCACGAGGTCGACGACGCGCCGGGCCTTCATGGGCGTGACGCGCACGAACCGCGCCTTCGCCGTGGCTTCCATCGCTGTCCTTTCTGCTGGTCGACGCCTCTAGCGGCGCCGACCCTTCCGGTCGTCCTTCTCGTGCCCGCGGAACGTGCGGGTCGGGGCGAACTCGCCGAGCTTGTGGCCGACCATCGACTCGGTGACGAACACCGGGACGTGCTTGCGGCCGTCGTGCACGGCGAAAGTGTGGCCGAGGAAGTCCGGCGTGATGACCGAACGACGCGACCAGGTCTTGATGACGGTCTTCGAGCTGGTGCTGTTCTGCGCGTCCACCTTCTTCTGCAGGTGGTCGTCGACGAACGGACCCTTCTTCAGGCTGCGTGGCATCTATACGCTCCTCAGCGCTTCTTGCCGGTACGACGGCGGCGCACGATGAGCTTGTCGGACGCCTTCTTCGGACGACGGGTACGGCCCTCGGGCTTGCCCCACGGGCTGACGGGGTGACGACCACCAGAGGTCTTGCCCTCACCACCACCGTGGGGGTGGTCCACCGGGTTCATGGCCACGCCACGCACGGTGGGCCGACGGCCCTTCCAGCGCATACGCCCGGCCTTGCCCCAGTTGATGTTGGACTGCTCGGCGTTGCCGACCTCGCCAACAGTGGCCCGGCAGCGCACGTCCACGTTGCGGATCTCGCCCGAGGGCATCCGCAGCTGGGCGTAGGGACCGTCTTTGGCGACCAGCTGGACGCTGACCCCGGCCGACCGGGCGATCTTCGCCCCGCCGCCAGGACGCAGCTCGATCGCGTGGATGACGGTACCGGTCGGGATGTTGCGCATCGGCAGGCAGTTACCCGGTTTGATATCCGCACCGGGGCCGTTCTCCACCACATCACCCTGGAACAGCTTGTTGGGCGCCAGGATGTAGCGCTTCTCGCCGTCGGCGTAGTGCAGCAGGGCGATACGCGCGGTGCGGTTCGGGTCGTACTCGATATGTGCGACCTTCGCCGGCACCCCGTCTTTGTCGTGACGGCGGAAGTCGATGATCCGGTAGGCCCGCTTGTGACCACCGCCGCGGTGACGGGTGGTGATCTTGCCTGAGGAGTTGCGCCCCCCAGACTTCGGCAGCGGGCGGACCAGCGACTTCTCCGGGGTGGAGCGCGTGATCTCCGCGAAGTCGGAGACCGACGAGCCACGACGCCCAGGTGTCGTCGGCTTGTACTTACGGATTGCCATGGTTCCTCACTCGCTCACGCGACCGCGCCGAAGATGTCGATCGACCCCTCGCGGAGGGTGACGATCGCACGTTTGGTGTTCTTGCGACGGCCCACACCGGTACGCGTCCGGCGGGCCTTCCCCTTGCGGTTGATGGTGTTCACCGAGGAGACCTTGACACCGAAGACCTGCTCTACAGCGATCTTGATCTCGGTCTTGTTGGCCCGCGGGTCCACCAGGAAGGTGTACTTGCCCTCGTCGAGCAGGCCGTAGCTCTTCTCGGAGACGACCGGCGCGAGGAGGATGTCGTGCGGGTCTTTGCCGATGGCAGTCACTTGGCCTCCTCGCCGCGGCTCAGGAACGCGTCCAGCGCCGCCGTGGTGAACACGACGTCGTCAGAGACCAAGACGTCGTAGGTGTTGAGCTGGTCAGCGGCCAGCAGGTGCACCTGGGGCACGTTGCGCAACGACTTCCAGGTGGTCTCGTCGCCGCGGGCCAGCACCACCAGCACGTGCCGACGCTGCGAGACCCGGTCGAGCACCTCCAGCGCCTGTTTCGTCGACGGGACCTCGCCCAGGCCGAAACCTGCCACGACATGCACACGCCCGGCGCGTGCTCGGTCCGACAACGCCCCGCGCAACGCGGCGGCTTTCATCTTCTTGGGGGTGCGCTGGGCGTAGCTACGCGGCTGCGGCCCGTGCACAACCCCACCACCGGCGAACTGCGGAGCCCTGGTCGAGCCCTGACGAGCCCGGCCGGTGCCTTTCTGCCGGTACGGTTTGCGCCCCCCACCAGACACGTCGCCACGTGTCTTGGTGGCGTGCGTCCCCTGGCGCGCCGCAGCCCGCTGGGCGACGACAACCTGGTGGATCAGCGGGACGTTGGCGTCGACGTCGAACACCTCGCCCGGCAGCTGGGCCGTGCCATCGGTGCCACCAGCGGGGTCGATGACGTCAACCTGGGTGTCAGCCATGCTCAGGCTCCCTTCTTCACAGCGGAGCGGATCAGCAGCACGCCGCCTTTGGGCCCAGGGACAGCGCCCTTGACCAGCAGCAGCCCGCGCTCGACATCCACCGCGTGCACCGTCAGGTTCTGCACGGTGTGCCGGGCGTGCCCCATACGGCCAGCCATCTTCAGGCCTTTGAACACCCGTGACGGGGTGGCGGCCTCACCGATGGACCCAGGTTTGCGGTGGTTGCGGTGCGCACCGTGGGAGGCCCCGACACCGTGGAACCCGTGGCGCTTCATCACACCAGCGGTGCCCTTGCCTTTGGTGGTCCCGGTCACGTCGACCACAGTCCCGGCGTCGAACACCGCTGCTGTGATCTCCTGACCCAGGGAGTACTCGTCGGCGTCGGAGGTGCGCACCTCGGCCAGGTACCGGCGCGGGGTGACACCAGCCTTGTCGAAGTGGCCGCGCATAGGCTGGGTGACCTTGCGCGGGTCGATCGCACCGGTGGCCAGCTGGACCGCGGTGTACCCGTCGGTCTCGACCGAGCGCACCTGCGTGACCACGTTGGTCCCGACGTTGACGACCGTCACCGGCACGACCTTGCCCGAGGTGTCCCAGACCTGGGTCATCCCGAGCTTCGTACCGAGCAGCGCCGTGACCGGCCGGTTGTTCTGCGGGGTTGTCATTGCTTCCTCCCCCGTCACAGCTTGATCTCGATATTCACGTCCGCAGGCAGGTCGAGCCGCATGAGCGAGTCGACAGCCTTCGGCGTGGGATCGATGATGTCGATGAGGCGCTTGTGCGTGCGCATCTCGAAGTGCTCGCGGCTGTCCTTGTACTTGTGGGGCGACCGGATGACGCAGAAGACGTTCTTCTCCGTCGGCAACGGCACCGGCCCCACGACCGACGCGCCAGCGCGTGTCACCGTGTCGACGATCTTGCGCGCCGACGAGTCGATGATCTCGTGGTCGTAGGACTTGAGCCGGATGCGGATCTTCTGTCCCGCCATGGCGTCGTCGCTTCTCTCTCTTCGTACCTGTCTAGTGCTCGTCCGAGTCGGCCTTGCACCACTCCGTCCGACCCCCGCGCTCGGGTGTGTCGCACGCGGCACACCGTCGCGCACTGTTACCAGCACGAGGGTCGATGGTTGTCGGATCACGCCCACCACCAGGTGCGAACCTAGGGCTCGACGATCACCACACGTCTGCACAGCCCACACCCGTTCAGCGCATTCGCCACCCGGGCCGGGCAACCGGAACAGTGTGCCAGACCAGCGCACAGAACACCAATCAGCCCTCACGCCCCGTCCCCGGCATGCTTCGCGACGCCCCCCGGACTGGCTCCCGAGGCCCGCCGACCTCGGTTCGCTCCTCCTTCACCCAACCCCGTTTCGCAGCCCCAGCCCAGTCATCCCACCCAGCCTCTCCCGCCCCAACCCCAGACTTCGCCACCCCGCCTCCCTACAGTCCCCGCGATGTCGATGGTTGTGCTGTGAGGTCGATGGCCAAACCATCGACATCACAGCACAACCATCGACATCAGAATCGGGCAGCCACGGGCCGGTCGCGGGTCACCCGAGGATCGTGGTCCGTCCCCAGCCCAGGGCCCAGCGGGGTTGTCCACAGATGCGCCAGGACGTGGAACCACGGTGTTGGTTGGTGTGCCACGTTGGCGGTATGCCGATTCGTCCACGGGCTGCGCGCCCCGAACCGCCGTCTCTGCCCGCGGTTTTCTTCGCCCAGCACCACCCTCGGTGGGTCGCTGCCAGGCGGGTGCGCGACGGGACGTGGGTGCGCCTTGGCCGCGGCGTGTACGGACCATCAGACCTCGGACCGGAGCAACAGGCCTTGGCCCACCTCGTTGCTGTGCACCACCGCACTGCGGGACTGCACTGGTTCAGCCACCAGTCAGCAGCCCTGCTGTTCGGTCTGCCGCTGCGGGAGGTCGCAGCGCACGTCCATCTGCGTCAACCCGGACGGCCATCGACCAACCGCGACATGTCGGTGGTCCGGCACTTCAGCCCTGTCGATCCTGCGGAGCAGGCGACGGTCAGCGGGCTGCCGGTGACCAGCATGGCTCTGACCACGGCGGACTGCCTGCGCGCGTTGCCGCCGCTCGACGCTCTGATCGTGGCTGATGGTGCGCTGCGCGCTGGGGCCGACCCGGTCCGCATCGACAGCTTCCTTGCCGCTGGGCGCGGGAGCGTGCCTGGCCGGGCCGTAGCCTCTCTGGCCGACCCTGGGGCAGAGTCCGTCGCCGAGACCACCGCCCGGTTCCACCTGCTCGCCGCGGGGCTTCCCGTCCCCCAGACCCAGGTCCTGGTCCACACCAACCATGGCGTGTACTGGGGCGACCTGGGCTACACGCAGTGGAAGGTGCTCATCGAGTACGACGGCCAGGACAAGTACACCGACACCAACGCCTTCCTGCGCGAGAGAGAACGGCAGGACGCGATCGAGGCCCAAGGCTGGCGGATCGTCCGGCTGACCTACAAGGACCTGCGCCACCCCGCCCGCCTCGTGCGCCGGGTCAGCGACGCCCTCCCCCCAGGCATCGCGCTGTCACCCCGCCCCCACCTTGGTTCCCACAGCCTGTCCGCGTGAGATCCCGGACATCGCGGCGTCGCCCCTGCGCCCGGGACGCTTGGCGAGGCGCCCCCACGGCCTGTCTGTGTGATGTCGATGGTTCTGCGGTGACGTCGACGGTTGTGCCGTCGACGTCACAGCCAAGTCATCGCCCTCACTGCAGAACCATCGACATCACGGTGGGCTGAACGCTATGGGCGGCCCGGCCACCACTTTCCCGGGTGCTGCAACGAGCGGTCGAGGCAGGAACAGGCCGGAGGTGGGTGGGTGACCGCGGGGACCTGAGACCTGAGTGTGGTCACAGCATGTCAGATCGTTGGGGCCTAGCGCGGTGGCCTGGGGTTCTGTCGCTGTCGTGCGTGGCTTTGAGGCACTAAGCGGGGTTCCGTAGCCTTGGGTGGTGGCGTGGATCCGGCGGGCTGTGACTGCATCAGGCGCGACGGAGGTGCAGATCGCCGAG
>WRET01000049.1 GCA_009779195.1 Micrococcales bacterium | reverse complement strand
GGGGACCGGGTGTCCGTGATCTCGCCGTCAGCCGGGTTGCCAGGGTTGTACCCGTGGGTCCAGGACCTGGGGCTGGAGAGGTTGCGGACCCGGTTCGGGCTCGATCCGGTGGAGTACCCGACGACCCGGACCATGGGGGCGTCGGCAGCTGACCGGGCGCGCGACGTCATGGCCGCGTTCGCCGACCCGACGACGAGCGCCGTGTTCACCTCGGTCGGCGGCGACGACCAGGTGCTGGTCGTACGACAGCTGGACCCCCAGGTGTTCCTCGACCACCCGAAACCGTTCTTCGGCTACTCCGACAACACCCACCTGCACAGCTTCTTGTGGAACCTGGGTATCCCCTCGTACTACGCGATCGCGGTGATGGTCCAGCTCACGCAGGCCGAGACGTTCGAGGCCACGGCGTCGTCGCTGGAGCGGGCCTTGTTCACCAGCGGCGAGGTCGAGATGGACGCGTCAGCGGTGTTCACCGACGCGACCACCGACCCGTCCGGCGAGGTGCTGGACTGGGCCGACCCGTCGTCGCTGGCCCGGCCCCGGCTGGTCGAACCTGCCGAACCAGTGGTCTGGGACGGCGACACGGACGCCGCCGGTGTGCTGTGGGGCGGCTGTCTGGAGTCCCTGGTGGTCCAGGCGGCCACCGGGATCGGCCTGCCCGACCCCGACGCGCTGGACCGAAGCGTCCTCATGGTCGAATCCGCCGAGTCCTTGCCCCAACCGTGGCTGGTCGACACCTTGTTCACCGCGTACGGCGAACGCGGCTGGTTCGACCGTTTCCAGGCCGTGCTCGTCGGCCGTCCCACCGCCTGGTCGTTCGACCGCCCCCACGACGCCCCCACCAGAGCCGCCTACCGCCAGACCCAGCGCGAGACGGTGCTCGCCGCCGTGCGCCGCTACAACCCGACGATCCTGGTGGTCCAGGGCCTGGACTTCGGCCACACCAACCCCCAGGTCGTCATGCCCCTGGGCCGACAGGTCCGCCTCGACGCCGCAACCCACCGCATCTGGCTCACGTACTGACCCGGACCTGGTGGCCACAGTGCCGCCGGGTTCGCCTCACGAACCCAGGCAGGTGTGCCTCAACCCGGTTCCGGCTGTCTGGCTCTGCCAGGACTGTGATCCGGGTCGCCGCGGCAGCCGCAGGGCTGTTGGTTATGCGTCGGCTTCTGCCAGGCGGGCGGCGCGGGCCTTTTCGCGTTCGGCCCGGCGGGTTGCCAGGCGTTCTTCGCGACGGGCTTCGCGCCTGTCGTGCCAGCGGGCCTCGTAGCGGTACAGGACGGGGACGACGACGAGGGTGAGGAACGTCGACGAGAGCAGGCCGCCGATGACGACGATCGCCAGAGGCTGGGACAGGAAGCCTCCAGAGCCGGTGATACCCAGGGCCATGGGCAGCAGGGCGAAGATCGTGGCCAGAGCAGTCATGACGATCGGGCGCAGACGTTTGCGAGCACCTTCGGTGATCGCCTCGTCCAGGGTGCGTCCACCACGTCGGCGGTACTGGTTGATGAGGTCGATCAAGACGATCGCGTTCGACACGACGATACCCACGAGCATGAGCATGCCGATGAGCGCGGGGACACCCAACGGGCGGCCGGTGGCGACCAGGGCGAGCAGGGCACCGGTCGCGGCGAACGGGATCGAGATGAGCAGGATGAACGGCTGCAGCAGCGAACCGAACGTCGCGACCATGACGATGAACACGATGGCGATAGCGACGAGCATCGCCAGGCCCATGTCGTTGAACGCGTCGTTCATCATGGCGATGGCGCCACCGATCTCGACGGTCGCACCGGTGGGCAGACGCTTGTCTTTGGGACGGTCCGGGTTCTGCAGGTCGTCGAGGACCTTCTGGATCTTGCCCGACAGCGCCCCCAGGTCCTGGCTCTCCGGGGTGACCTGCACCGTGGCAGTGCGCCGCCCGTCGGACCGGGTGATCGACACCTGGTTCTGGGTGATGGACACGTCGGCAAGGGAACCGAGGGTGACCGGTCCGGCCAGAGGCAGGTTGCGCAGGTCCTCGATGGTGGGCGGTCCGGCGCCCATGGACGTACGCACGACGAGCCGTCCGTCAGCGGTGTTGATCGTGCCGATCTGGTGCGGAGTCATGGCCATGGAGACCATGCCGAGCACCTGCGTCTCGGTGAGCCCGGCCGCGGCGGCGGCCTCACGGTTCACCGTGATCGCCACAGTGTCTTGGTCAGCAGCCAGGTTGTTGGTCACCTGCCGCACACCGTCGACGCGCTTGACCGCGTTGGTGACCATCTGCGCGGCCTGTGCCAGGTCTTGCGGGTCGGTGGCCGAGACAACCAGGTCGACAGTCGAGCTGCCCATAGACATCCCAGACCCGGCGGTGACCTCGATCTCCGTGGTGCGCGGACCGCCGAGGCCGTCCACAGCACGGTGCACGACACGCTCGGCGGACGCAGCGTCAGCACCCGAGGCCAACGTCAGGGAGAACGTCGCGGTGTTGGACCCTGTGAAGGCGGCGGTCATGGAGTTGGCCGCCCCGACCGACACCTGGACCGTGTCCACCTCTTTGAGCTCGCGCAGCGCGGCCTCCACCACAGTGGCTTCGTCGTCCATGACCGTCAACGACGTGGCCGGCTCGAACGTCTGGGTGACGCTGATCGCGTCCTGCCCAGAGTCGTCCATGAAGTTCGTCTCCAGCGTGGTCGCCAGAACCCCCGTACCGATCAGCAGCAGCAACGCCGCACCCAGGGTGAAGATCGGGTGGCGCAGGGCGTAACCCAGCGTCGGCAGGTACAGGCGCTGCCACCAGCCACGGCGTTCTTTGGCCTCAGCCTGTTCGCGCTGGTGGGCCAGGTCTTCTTCGTCGATGTGCACAGGAGACTCGACGAACCAGTACGCCAGCACCGGCACGATGGTCAGCGCGACGAGCAGCGAAGCGAACATGGCGATAGCCACGGTCAGCCCGAACGGCCGGAACAGCTCGCCGACCATCCCGCCGACGAACGCGATCGGCAAGAACACCGCCACCGTCGTCACCGTGGACGCCGCTACGGCACCACCGACCTCCTTGACCGCCCCCACGATGGCGTCACGTTTGTGCTCGCCGTACGACAGGTGCCGTTTGATGTTCTCGATGACGACGATCGAGTCGTCCACGATCCGCCCGATGGCGATGGCCAGACCGCCCAGGGTGATGATGTTGATCGTCTCCCCCGTGCCCTTCATCACCACGAACGTGACAAGCACCGACAACGGGATGGAACAAGCGGCGACCAGGGTCGAGCGCACGGAGAACAAGAAGACCAAGATGATGACGACGGCGAACCCGAGCCCGATCAGCGCTTCTTCGCTGAGCCCGGTGATCGACTCCTCGATGAACGGCGCCTGGTCGAACGCGATGGTCAGCTCCAGGTTCGCCTCGTCGAGCTGGGGGCGCAGGCTGTCGACCTCGTCACGCACCGCGTGCGAGACGTCCACGACGTTGCCCGCAGGAGTTTTCGTCACCGACAGCGCCACGGCGGTCTTGCCGTCGAGGCGGGCATAGCCGGTGGCCGCGTCGGCGCTCTGCTCGACCTTGGCGACATCAGACAACGTCACCGGCTGCCCCGTGGACGAGACCAGCGGCAACGCTGCCAGCGCCTCCACCGAGTCCAGCGGCTGGTTGCCCTGCACGGTGAGGGTCTGGTCACCTTCGGTGACGGTGCCTGCGGGGAAGGTCATGCCGTTGGCGGTGAGGATGTCGCTGACAGCCTGCATATCCACCCCGGCTGCACCCATCGCCTCGGGGTCCAAAGTGATGGTCACAGCCTGCGCGGCGAACCCCGACACGGACACGTCACGCACGTTGTCGAGCCGTTTGAGCCGGGGCACGACGATGTCGTCGATGGCCGCGGCCAGCTTACCGGGGTCGACCTCGTTGCCGTCTTTGGACGTCACCGCCAGCGCGAGCACAGGGAGCTCGTCCATGGAACCGGTGAAGACCGTCGTGTCGGCCGAGTCGGGCAGCGTCGTGGCGATCCGGGTCACCGCAGTGGTCAGGCGTTGGTTCGCCACATCCATGTTCGTGCCGTAGTCGAACCGCACGACCGTCATGGAGACCGAGGGCGACACGGTGGTGTTCATCGACTGCACACCCTGGACACCGCGGATCGCCGCCTCCACCGGTTCGGCCACCTGTACCGAGACGACGTCGGCTGCCACACCCGGGTAGGTCGCGATGACCAGCGCGATGGGGAAGCTCATCGACGGGATCAGCTCACGTTTCAGCGAGGTCATGGACACCACGCCGCCGAGGACGATCGCCAGCGAGATCAGCAGCACCACAGCACGGTTGCGCAGCGACAGCCGGGCGAGTCGGAACACGGGGACCTCCGAGAGTTGTCGAGCAGGTTGTTGAGCACAGTCGTTGAGCATCAGGACACGGCGGTGAAGCCGGGTCGCCGCCGGACACCGGTCCGGTCGTCAGCCGCGAGCCAGATGTTAGCCTAAGACTAAGAACTTTTCCCAACACGAGAGGCCGACAGGTGGACACGTCCAGCCGCCAGCACCTCCTGGACGACCTCGAGCAGATCCACACCCAGATGCAAGAGGCGATGGCGCGCACCATGCTCGTGCGGCTGGCTGAGCGCACCTTGACCTTCCAGCAGCTGCGGCTGCTGTTGTTGCTGCTGGTCGATGGTCCGGCACGGCCTGGAGAGCTCGCCGGACGGCTAGCCGTGTCCGGGGCGACGTTGTCGGGGATGCTCGACCGCATGACCGCTGCGGGGCTCGTCACCGACGAGGCCGTCCCCAGCGACGCCCGTGGCCGCCTGGTCCGTCCGACCACCAACGGCCGTGCCACAGTCACCGACCTGCTGCTGGCCCCCGTCCCAGACCCACGCTGGATCACCGACGGCATCACCGACGACGAGATCGCCGCCCTGCTCGTCGGCCTGCGCGCCATCTTGCGCGAACGGCGCCGCGAACCGGACCAGCCCGGGTGAGAATGCCTGGACCGCTGGCGGTCAGCTGATGAAGATCGCCGAACACATGAGGCGTTTCGTTCCCTCCAAGACGTCGGCGTAGCAGTACACACCGACCTGGGCCATGTTCGGGTCGAGCACGTTCTTGTGGTCGGCTGCGTTCTTCACCCAGCCATTGACCACGTCAGGGGCGCCGTAGCTGCCGATGACACCACGCCACACGTTCTCCGCCGCCACCGCGTTCAGGGGGCTGCCGCTCTTGTCGACAGCACAGCCCGCACGCGGCGCCGTCATGTCCTTGTGGACGAACGGGTTGCGCACAGTGGTCGCCTTGCCCTGCCGGACCGGGTCCAGCCAACCCTCGGCCACATACTCAGACACGAAGGTCTCCGCGTGGCGGCGGGCGCACAGCGACCACGACAACGGCTCGACACCTCTCGCCGTCCGCTGGGCGTTGACCAAGTCGAGGATGTCGCGTTCCATCTTCTGCGTCGTCTCCGTGGGTACCGGCGACGACCCCCCGACCGGTGGCAGCTGTGTCACGGAGTGCTCCGGCTCGGAGGGGGCCGGAGGGGTGTTGCGTGCCGCGTCCTCCGTGGGCACCGCAGCTGGGGGCGTCGTCAGGTCCGCTGCTGGTACCTGCTCACCGTCGTCACGCATGGCGATCAGTGCTGCCCCACCACCGATCCCCGCGCCGACCAGAGCGATCACCACGACCAGCAGCAGCCGCGGCAGCCCCGTCGACCGGCGCTGCCCGTGAGCGACACCGTCAGACATGGGTGAACACCGCCCCACACAGCCACTGGCCGTCGTCTCGCACCTGGCACGACACGCCCATCTCGGTCCACTCTGCGAACAGGTTGGCCTTGTGGACCTCGCTGTCCATCCAGCCGTCGACGACGGCTGTCCCTGTGGTGTAGCCCTTGGCCAGGTTCTCTGCCGCACCGGTCACGCCGCATGCCTCGAACACCGGTTCCAGCGGTGCGTGCTCGAACGCGTCCGCAGCGACCAGGCCAGCCACCCGTTCGGTGACCTGCTCGCTCGCGCACGACGAGACTCCCAGCGGGGGCAGGCCAGCCCCAGCGCGCTGCTCGTTCGTAGCTGTGACCACGTCCTGGGCCATCTGCACCGGGTCGGGGGCGGGGGGTTCGACGGGCTGTGACGACGGGGGCGCCGCGGGGGTCCGCCCGGCCGACGCAGACCCCGTGGCCTGGTCAGGACCCGCCGAGGCGCCTACGGCTGCGGCGTCGGTGTGGTGGCTGGCCGGCAGCCATGTGAGGACCGAGACACCAGGTTGGTGGGCCAGCGCAGCGCCGCTGCCTGTCCCGAGACCAGCGGCGACCACCCCGGCCACGAGCACGCCAACCCAGCGGCGTCCGGCAAGAGCGCGGGCGTGGCGTTGTGACCGATCCGATAATTGCGGTGGTACTCGCTCCTCGGGCGCAGACGACGAGGCTGGTGTTGTGCCAGCCGATCGTCGCGTCCCCGTGAGCACCTACCCACGATACTGCTGAAACGTCCGTATCTGTGTCGTTTCGACCGATATATGGCCAAATGGTGGGGTGTGCAACACCCGTCGCTGTCAAGCTCACCCGTTCGTACCATATCCTCCTGGTCCTCACGCGTCTGGACCTATGACAACGCCCCTAGCCAGACAGAATCACCAGGACGCTTCAGACCCCGGCGGATGTGACCGATGATGCGAGCGAGAGGAGGCGGCGATGAGCACGACGAACTCTGCTGGTGCGTTGCACGGCCCAGTTGTGACAGTGCTGGACGCGCTGTCGGCCCACGGCTGGCGCATGCTGCACACCACACGCTGGCCCGGACACCCTGGGCACACGATCGAGCACGTCGCCGTCGGACCTGGCGGTGTCGTCGTGGTGTCCGTCCCACGACCCGCAGTCCACGACGAGGCGCTTGACAGCCTGCAGGAAGACCTGTCCTGCTCGACGTCCGCGGTGACCGCCCTGGTCGCCCCGCGCCACCGGCGCACCGTGCGGGGTGTGCTCGTCGTACCACCGGGCACCGAACCGCCCACACGCGCCCCTGCCGTCGAGTCTGACCGGCTCGAGACCTGGTTGACGTCGATGGACCAGCTGCTCACCCCGCTGGAAGTGGTCCTGGTCAGCGCCTACCTGCGCGACCGGCTGAACCCGTTGACGGCCCCCCGTATGACACAGGTGCCCCTGCCCAGCCCGCCTGTCGAGCCCTCTGCGCCCGTCGAGGCCGACATCCCCGCCCCAGCGCTGGCTGCCGCCCCCGCCACCGAACCAGACCCGCCTGGTCACGACACCTGCTCCCAGCCTGACCGACGCCCGCGCCGGCGTCACCGTCGGCGCTGGTGGCACCCGGGGCCAGGTGCGACGACCGCCCTGGTCATCGCCGCCGGAGTGGTCACACCCTGGCTGGTCGCCTGGTTCTTGCACGCGCTGTAGGGGCTCGGCTACCTGCTCAAGGAGACCCGGTGACCGCCCATCTTGCCGCACCCGTGCCCCCACGCTCAGGGCACGCGTGGCCGTTGTGGGTGAGGCTGGCCGTCATCACCACGTTCTTGGTGGCCACAGGGTTGTTGCTGGCAGGGGTGGCATCGACGACGCTGCTGCACAGGTTCCTCGTCGACCAGGTGGACAACAAGCTGACCTCGCAGGCCGCGGCCCGTTCGACGCTGGACCTGGCGCTGGGCGCCCCACACCCGCCGTTACCCACCGACTACGCGGTGCTCGTCCTCGTCGGCGACGAGTCGACCCTGTACGTCGACGACACGGTGGCTGTCCGGTACGGGAGGCCGAACCTGCCGCTCATGACCCCGGACGAGGCCCGCAGCCCACAGCGCCCGTTCACCGTGGGCGCTGAGGGGTCGTCGGTGCCGTGGCGGGCCGTGGCGTACCCGGTGCAGGTGGGTCCTGACCGCGACGGTGCGGTCGTGGTGGCTCTGCCCCTGGGCGACGTGGAGCAGACCACACGCCAGATGACCACCGTGCTGCTCGGGTCGGGGGCAGCGATCGTCACGCTGGCCGCTGTGGCCGGGGCGCTGGCGGCGCGGCGGTCCTTGCGGCCTGTGCGCCAGATCGAGGCGACGGCTGCGGCGATCGCCGCCGGAGACCTGTCCCAGCGGGTGCCGCCAGCACCGTTGAGCACCGAGGTCGGACGGTTGGGAGCCGCTCTCAACGGCATGCTCGCCCAGATCGAGCAGGCGTCCGCCGCGCGTGGGGCGTCCGAGGCACGGATGCGCCAGTTCGTCGCCGACGCGTCTGACGAGCTACGGACCCCCCTGGCGGCGGTGCGCGGGTACGCCGAGCTGTACCGCACCGGCGGGCCCACAGCCCTCGACGCCCGCGAAGCCCTCGAGCGTGTGGAGGAGTCCGCGCAGCGTATGGACGTGCTGGTCGAGAACCTGATCACCGTGACACGGCTGGACCAGACCCAGGCGGAGCCCGACGAGGCCCGCACCGCCCGTCGCGAACCTGTGGACCTGGCGGTGCTCGCAGCCGACGCCGCGTCCGACCTGCGCGTCTTGGACGCGACCCGGCAGGTGCAGGTGGTCGGGCTGTCCGGGGAGGTCTCACCGTGCCTGGTGGTCGGCGATGAGCACCAGCTGCGCCAGGTGCTGACGAACCTCGTGGGCAACGTCGTCGCGCACACCCCCGAGGGGTCGCCGGTCGAGCTGGCCGTCGGCCATGACCACACCGCACGGATGGGCACCGTCGAGGTGCGCGACCACGGCCCTGGTATCTCCGACGAGCATTCCACCGACGTTTTCCGACGTTTCTCCAGGGTTGACCCCTCACGCACCTGCGAGTCGGGCGGGGCCGGGCTCGGCCTGGCGATCGTCGCCGCTGTCGTCGCCGCCCACCACGGCGAGGTGACCCTCGTGCCGACACCTGACGGCGGAGCCACCATCCGCGTCCAGGTCCCGTTGGCCTCAGTGGACTGACCGCGCACCGAAGCCGTGTTTTTCGCCCAGTGATTTCGCGCACCAGCCCAAGAAGAACAGGCCTGCTTTTAGCGACACGCATACCTCATTTGGGCGTAACAGCCGGGCGTCGACGCCGGCGTGCGCGATGATGGGCTGACCGGTTATGTACCGAGCGTGGGCGGGCTTACCATGAGGGCTCCGCTCCTCCCCCAGAAGGCGAACCCATGAACGTCGCAGACGCACCCGAGTGGCTGGTGCCTGCCTTC
Organism: Micrococcales bacterium; assembly: GCA_009779195.1. GTDB lineage: Bacteria > Actinomycetota > Actinomycetes > Actinomycetales > Cellulomonadaceae > Cellulomonas. The sequence goes on along the minus strand of WRET01000049.1, from coordinate 15,563 downwards.
ACCAGGAGCGTTTTCGCCGCGGGGGCCACGGCCAGCACCGACGAGATCCACGCCGCCGCCGTCCGGCTGCTGCGACGCTGGTCGGTGCCGCACCGGCGCTTCCACACTGTGCGCCACCTGCTCGACGTCCTGGCCCGGGTCGACGAGCTGGACCAGGAGACCTACGACCAAGAGCTCGTCCGGCTCGGCGCCTGGTACCACGGCGCCGTGTTCGACACCCAGATCCTCACCGGCTCGACCTTCGGCTGCGAGGACGAAGCCCCCAGCGCCGCCCTTGCCGTGATCGAGCTGCTCGGGCTCGGCGTCAGCGAGACGCGGGCCCGGCGCGTCGGCGACCTGGTCGCGGCCCTCGTACGCCACGACCCTGACCCCACCGACCTGGACGCGACCGTCCTGTGCGACGCCGACCTGGGGGTCCTGGCCACCGAGCCGCAGAAGTACCGCACGTACCTGCGCAACGTCCGCGAGGAATACCTCGACGTGCCCGACGCGGAGTTCTTCGTGGCCCGCCACGCCATCATCACCGGCCTGCTCGCCCGAAAGTCCATCTACCGCTCCCCCGGTGCCCGTCCCTGGGAAGAGGTCGCCCGCGAGAACCTCCAGGCCGAGCTCCAGCGCGTCAACCGCGAGCTGTCCCGCATCGAAGAACCAGCCACCGCCTGAGCACGCTCGTGACGGCACACACCGACGGACCCAGGCCCGAGCCGCGCCCGTTGGTCCGCCGCCAGTTCTCGAAGCTCTTCGCCGGTGCGACCCTCCTGCTCTTTCTGGTCGAGACCGCCATAGCCCTCTTCGTGACAGGTTTCGTCCGGGACCACGTCGGCGACGTCCTGGTGGTGGTCCTGGTCTACTGCCTGGTCCGCACGTTCTGCCAGACCAAGACAGGTGTCCTCCCCCCGCTCGTCTTCGCCTTCGCCGCCGTCGTCGAGCTCAGCCAGAAGGCCAACCTCGTCACAGCCCTCGGCCTCGAGAACGTCCCGGTCGCCAGGACCGTCCTCGGCACCACCTTCGACCTGTCCGACATCGCCTGCTACTTCGTCGGATGCCTCCTCCTGCTCGTCCTCGAGCTGGCGGCCCACCCCAGGAGAACCCGTGCGGGCGTGCCGCGGACGTCGCAGTAGGGTCAGCCCTGCACAACCCGCCCCACCGAGATTTCCTCCACAGGAGGACCCAGGCTACGACCCAGGGACGACAAGGTGGACGCCAGCCGCAAGTAACAGCCGCGCAGGTGCAACCATCGTGGGCAGTCGTTCATCAGCGCAACGCTTCGGTCAGCCGCACACGGGTTCCGGTGCGCAGGACCGACCGTTCGTACACCCGGGTGCCCAGCGCTACGACGAGGACTGTCGTGACGATGAGCAGCAGGCCGGACAACAACGGTTCGACGATCGACACCCCTCCGCTGAACAGCCGCACCGGCATGGCCAGGGGGGCAGAGAACGGCACGTACGACAGCACTGTCAGCACTGTGGTGTTCTCGCGCAGGTAGATCACGAGGAAGTACGGGACCATCACCACCCACACCATGGGCTGGAGCACCGCCGAGAGGTCTTCTTGGCGTGAGACCAAGGCTGCTGACGCGGCGAACATCACAGCGATGAGCACGAACCCGACGACGAAGAACCCCACGAACCAGGCGATGGACGCGGTCAGCTGGTCCAGCAGCGAGTTGCGGCCGGTGGCGACCAGGCCGACGACCGCTGCCACCACGAGCGCCACGATCTCGGCCAGCGCCAGCACGCAGTTGCCAGCCACCTTCCCGGCGAACAACGCGCGGGTCGGGACCGCTGACAGCAAGATCTCGACCACCCGGGTCTGTTTCTCGGTCACGGTGTTCTGGGCGATCGGCATGGAGAACATCGTCATCGTCACCAAGAACACGATGCCGAACGCCATGGTGACCCACAGCACGGCCAGGTCGTCGGCGCGTGGCGGTTCCAGGGTTCTCACCGGTGGGCGCAGCGCCAGCGCGTCGGCGATCTGGGTCGGGGCCGAGTCCAGGCCGAGGACCAGGGCACCTGCCTGGCCGACACCGTCTTGGGGCACCGGGACCACCACCGCGGCGCTGACCGTCCGGTCACGCAGCAGACGTTCGGCGCTGGCCCGGTCGGCCACCTGCACGGTCTCGAGCCCGGCGTGAGAGACCGCCTCGGCCAGCTCTGGTACGACAGCCACCGCCGGGGGGCGTCCGACGTGCTCGCTGAGGAACGACGAGCCGAGGATCCCGCCGAGCACCATCACCAGCAGCAGCACCACCGAGACCCAGAACGACTTGCTGCGCAGCTGGGCCCGGATCTCGCGCCGGGCCACCAGGTAGGTCAGGCGGACGGCGCTGGGAGCCGTCTGTCCTGGTGTGGGCGTCGTGATCATCGTGTCACCTGCGCATCGGTCATGACTTCGCGGAAGATCTCGGCCAGCGACGGGACCACAGGTCCGAACTGGTGGACCGGCCCACGCTCCACTGCGGTACGCAGGACATGCTGGGCGGTGTCGGCGTCAGCGGCGAAAACGCTCCGGTCGTCGTCGGTCTCGACCACCTCGACCCCTGGTTCGTCGTGCAACCAGCCGGTGCTGGCGGCCACCAGGGCGTAGCGTGACGCGCCGTGGCGCTCGCGCAGCTCTTCGCGTGCACCGCACGCGCGGATCGTCCCGCCGGCGATGATGACCAGGTCGTCGCACAGCCGTTCCACGAGGTCGAGCTGGTGCGAGCTGAACAGCACCGGCACACCACGGGCGGCGTGCTCGGTGAGCACCTGTGCGACCATGTCCACGGCGATCGGGTCCAGGCCGGAGAACGGCTCGTCGAGCACCAGCACCGACGGGTCGTGCACCAGCGCTGCGGCAACCTGCGCACGCTGCTGGTTGCCCAGCGACAACGACTCGACAGGGTCGCGGGCACGTTCTGCCAGGTCGAGGTGTTCGAGCAGGGCGTGGACGCGCGCGTCGGCTGAGGCGCGGTCGAACCCGTGCAAGGTGGCCAGGTAGGCCAGCTGTTCAGCGACCCGCATCTTCGGGTACAGGCCGCGTTCTTCGGGCATGTAGCCGAAGCGTCGGCGGGTGGCCGCGTCGAGCACCTGGCCGTCGAGCAGCACCTGTCCGGCGTCAGCGCGCAGCACCCCCATGAGGATGCGCATGGCGGTGGTCTTGCCCGCCCCGTTGGCCCCGACGAAACCGGTGAGGCGTCCAGGCTGGACGGTGAAGGTGGCTTCGTCGAGGGCGAGCAGGTCCCCGTACCGTTTGGTGACACCTTCGAGCGTGATCATGGCCGCAACGGTAGCCCGGGCCTGGCGGCGAGGCGAAGCCTGGTCAGTCGATCAGGCTGGTGCCGTACTTGCCGAGGATCATCGCTGCGATGATGGCGCACACGGCGACAGCGATGTACCAGTAGGTGGGTGTGACGATGAACCGTCGTATCGCGGGAGTGGAAGGCACGTGCCCGTCGCGCAGGTTGATACGTGTCAGGCCTGCGAAGACCAGCACTGTGGTGAACGTGATGAACAGGCACCACGGGCACAGCGCGTGGATGACGAAATACGCCTGCAAGAACAGCCACAATGCAAAGAAAAGCGCCACTGTGTACAGCGCCTGAACACCCCGCATGAACCACCGTGGGAACACCACCCCGGAGATCAGTGCCAAGGACACGGTGAGCACCACCGACTCGAACAAGATTCCCAAGAAAGCGTTGGGGAAGTGGAGCAGCTTGGCCTGCCAGCTGTTGGCGACCGTGCCACAGCTGATCACCTTGGAGATATTGCACGCCAGGTTCCGGTCCGGGTCCTCGGCCAGCAGCCACGCGTCGATGGACAGCTGGAACGCCGCCAAGAGCCCCAGCACCCCCGAGACCAGCATCTCGGCCCCGGTGCGTCGTCGCCAGGCCAGCGTCGCCGGCTGCTCCAGGTCCGGGTCGTCGTCTGTCGCTGCGAGCTCGTCGTCGTCGAGCTCGTCGAGATCTTCCTCGAGGTCGTCCAGGTCGGCGTCGTCGTGGCGGACCGTGTCTTTTGGCTGCTTGGCCACACCTGCTCCTCGGTGTTCTGGGACAGCTCCTGGCACCTATCGTCGCACACAGCACAGCTGGGCTGCGCACCAGTGCCTTGCCACCCCTTGCGCGCCAGCACCGCTCACCTTCTGCCCGACGCCTCTTCCACCGTCGCGGGCATCGCAGGCGATCAGGCCGCCTCTCGTGGCCTCATGCGCGGGCGAGGCGCGTAAGGCCACGAGACACCGCCTAGGCTGAGCGGGTGGCGCACTTGCTAGGGGCTGAGGGACTGCACTTGGAGTACCCCACCTGCGTGGTGTTCGACCAGGTGACGTTAGGGGTGAACGAGGGGGCGCGGGTGGGGATCGTCGGGCGCAACGGGGACGGCAAGTCGTCGTTGCTGGGGATGCTCGCCGGGCGCCTCACCCCTAGCGCTGGGCGGGTCACGCGCCGCAGCGGGGTGCGGGTAGGGGTGCTCGACCAGGGTGACACCCTCGACGACGAGGCAAGTGTGGGCGAGGCGGTCGTCGGTGATGTCGCCGAGCACGTGTGGGCTGGTGACGCGTCGGTGCGCGACGTCATCGCTGGGCTGCTGGGCGACCTGGGTTTCGCCACACGGGTGGGCACACTGTCGGGGGGCCAACGCCGACGGGTGGCGCTCGCCGCGCTGCTGGCCGGCCAGTGGGACGTGCTCGCCCTGGACGAACCGACGAACCACCTCGACGTCGAGGCCATCGCCTGGCTGGCCGGGCACCTGAAGGCCCGGTGGACGCGTAACAGCGGGGCGCTGCTGGTGGTGACGCACGACCGGTGGTTCCTCGACGAGGTCGCCACAACCACCTGGGAGGTCCACGACCGCACAGTCGAACCGTTCGACGGTGGTTACGCCGCGTACGACCTGGCCAGGGTCGAACGCGACCGCCAAGCTGCGGCGAGCGAGGCCAGGCGCCAGAACCTCCTGCGCAAAGAGCTTGCGTGGCTGCGCCGCGGGGCTCCCGCACGGACCTCGAAACCCAAGTTCCGCATCGAGGCGGCCAACCGTCTCATCGCCGACGTACCAGCACCACGCGACCGGGTCGAGCTGGTCCGCCTGGCCACCGCACGTCTGGGCAAAGACGTGGTGGACCTGGAGGGCGCCGGGGTCGCCTACGACGGCCAGGCCGTCCTGCACGATGTCACGTGGCGTGTCGCCCCTGGTGAGCGCACCGCCGTGCTCGGGCCGAACGGGGCGGGCAAGTCCACGTTGCTGGGTCTGGTCGCCAGGACCGTCGCACCCACGTCAGGGAAGGTCAAACGCGGGGTGACCGTCCAGGTGGGTGTGCTCGACCAGCGCCTGGGCGAGCTGGAGGACATGACCGACGACCTGGTCCGCGACGTCCTGGCCCGCACCCGCACCAGCTTTGCCGTAGGCGGCAAGGACCTCACCCCGTCGCAGCTGCTCGAGCGTCTCGGTTTTGCCTCCGAGCACCTGTCGGCCCGTGTCGGTGAGCTCTCCGGCGGGCAGCAGCGCCGCCTGCAGGTCCTGCTGGTGCTCCTGTCGGGCCCGAACGTGCTGATCCTCGACGAACCGACCAACGACGTCGACACCGATATGCTCACCGCCCTCGAAGACCTCCTCGACTCGTGGCCCGGCACCCTCCTGGTCGTCTCCCACGACCGCTACCTCGTCGAACGTGCCACCGACACCCAGTACGCCATCATCGACGGCACCCTGCGCCACCTGCCCGGCGGCGTCGAGGAGTACCTGCGCCTGCGCTCACCGGAATCGTCGGCTCCACCTGCTCCGGCCCTACCGTCTGGCTCTAGCCCCCCACCGTCCGACCCCTCGTCGTCGGCCCACCTGCGCACGATCCGCAAACAGCTCGCCGCCACCGAACGCCAGCTCGACCGCGCCGCCGCCCAGATCGCCGACATCCACACCCGCATGGCCGCCCACGACCCGTCCGACTACCAGGGGCTCACTACCCTCACCGAAGAGCTCCGCGCCGCCGAGTCGGCCACCGAAACCCTGGAGACCCGCTGGCTAGACCTCTCCGACCAGCTCTGACCAATATTTCTACCATTCCAGCTCGGCGAGCCAAGCGTCGACCTCGACCTTGTGCGCGTTGTAGTACTCAGCCTCGAACTCGAACCAGACCGTGCCATAGGTCTCGACAGCGAATTCCACGGCACACTCGGCGTCAGCAGTGGCGGTCGCTATCTCGTCGGCGTGCAACGCCTTGACATCGGCGTCGGTGATTTGGTCCAGAACCCACAACATCCCCTCGTCTGGAGAATAATCGCCTATCATCGCGTTAAGCCGGTCGACGAACGACTGGGCGGCTTCCTCGGAGTTCGAGAAGGTGTACCCCTTACCTGCCATACACGACGACCAGTCCTTCTCAACCTTGACCACCCGGGGGTCGTTGACCATCTTGTCGTCCATGTAGTCCCAGAAGTCTTGCACCACCGGGTCGCCCCAGGGGCCAGGCAAAGAATTGTACACCTCGTAGGCTTCAGCCTCGCACCCGGCGTTCCCCAGCTCCGGGTCGCGCAACCACACTTCCACAGGCACGCCCAAGAGTGCCTCGATGTACGTTGGCTGCTGGTGAGCGGGCAGGCTGTTGAAATAGGTGGCGTTGGGGTTACCCTCGTCGAACCACCAGTCGCCGAAGTCCTGGTTCTCGACACCATTGAGAATCCGCATCAACTCGGCCTTGGTGGCTGGAATGGCGCGGTAGCCAACCTCCTTGGCGTTCGCCACGAGGTCCCGGTCCTCAACAACACCCCAGGCCGCGATGGGGCTGTTGTCAGGCTTGTAGGGCACAAGGACGTACTCGAAGCCCTTCTCCTTCATACAGCGCGCGGTGGCATCCTGGTACTGGGCGTATAGGTTGACGTCCCGTTCAATCAGCCCAGCGTTGTAAGCGTCCAGGCGAGAGGTGATGGGCCCCTCGTCGTCGGCGCCTCCGGTGGTGGCGTCGGCGTCGGGGCTGGTCGAGGAGCAGCCTGCGAAGGCGACGCAGACCCCCAGGAGCAGCGCTGCGGGAACGACAAGGGCAAGGGTATGACGAAGGCTGATCATCTGATGGCTCACACTAGGTACACACACGACTGTCCCGAAAGGTTCCACCAGCGCGCACTTCCCGTGAGCGTCCTGTGACGGCCCCACCGCGACGCACGGTCGCGGTGGGGATGCGGCGGAAGGACCCAGGCGCTACTTCTTGCGGCTGGCGTCATCATGCGCCCCTTGACAACATGCTGCATCACACTTGCATCACGACTGATGCACACTGTAGGATCAGGCCATGCGAACCACCACCGATCTTCCTGACCCTCTGTACGCCCGGGTCAGGGACTACGCCCGGCAGCAGAACGCGTCCGTCTCGCAGACTGTCGCGGCGCTCGTCCGCAAGGGGATGGAGTCTGTGCCTGACGCCAGCCACTTCGTCGACCCGACGACTGGTCTGGTGGTCTTCGAAGGCACCGGTCGCACGCTGACGTCTGCGGATGTCGCCGACCTGGTCGACGAAGACGCATGACACGCAGCCTGCTCGACGCGAACGTCCTCATCGCGCTCAGCGACGCCGACCACGTGCACCACGACGCCGCCACGGCGTGGTTCGCCCAGCATCCGGTGGCAGCCACCTGCCCAGTCACCGAAGGTGCGCTCGTGCGGTTCCTCGTCAGGACCGGCAAGTCGACCGCCGATATCACCGTGGCGCTGCGTGCCCTGGCCGACGCCCCCGGTTTCGAGTTCTGGCCCGACGACATTCCCTACTCGGCGGTCCCCCTGTCCGCGGTCATCGGCCACCGACAGGTCACCGACGCCTACCTGGTGGCGTTAGCCCGCCACCACTCGTCCACCCTCGCTACCTTCGACCAGGGCCTAGCCCTGGCCTACCCCGCAGACGTCGTGCTCATCGCCTCAAAGCCTCCCGAGAAGCCAGAGGCGACCACCGGGACGTGATGCGGCCAAGAACCTGACCACATCACCCGTCATGCTCAACACTGGTCCTCTTCCGCCCCGCCGTCCCGAGGGATTGGCGGGGAGTTACTTTTTGAGGGGGCGATACCGCAAGGTCCCCGGGTCTCTGCGGTGCCAGGATGCTGTCGTGACGTCCGCGGACTGTGTGCTGTGTGGTGTGGTCACCGGGGCGCTGCCTGCCAGCGTCGTGTGGCACGACGATGTCGTGGTGGTCTGCATGGACCACGAGCCGGTGACCCGTGGACACATGCTGGTGGTCCCGAGAGTGCACACGGCCGGACTCGGTGACACACCGTCGACGACGTTGGCGCGGATGGCGGTCGTCGCACAACGGATGGCTGGTGCCCTGCGGTCGTCGGGACTGCGGTGCGAGGGGACCACCCTGTACCTGGCTGATGGTGCGGCAGCGTTCCAGGAGGTCTTCCACGTCCACCTGCACGTTTTTGCGCGGTACCGCGACGACGGGTTCACCTTGAACGCTCGGTGGGTCGTCCAGCCGCGCGACGAGCTTGACGCGACGGCAGGACTCTTGCGTACAGCGCTGGGGGGTTACAGGTCGTTGCCGGAGTAGGAGAGGTTGAAGCTCTTGTTGGCCAGGGGGAAGTCGGGGACGATCGTGTCGGCCAGGGCGACGGACAGGGCGGGCCAGTTGGCGAACGACGGGTCGGCGATGGCGACGCGGGCCAGGTGGCCGGTGGGGTCGAGCTCGACGCGGTGGCAGATGGTGCCGCGCCAGCCTTCGACGAGGGACAGGCCGGAGCGGCGGGCGGGGCCCGGTTCGAGGGGGGCTGTGCTGGTGCTGCCTAGGTTCCCGGCGAGGTGTTCAGTGAGGGTGGTGACCAGGGTGAGGGAGCAGGCCAGCTCTCGGGCGCGGACGGTGAACCGGGCCATGACGTCGCCGGGGGTTTCGGTGACGACCGCAAATTCGGCGCCGAGGTCGTAGAACGGGTGGTCGCGGCGGGCGTCGGTGTCGACACCTGAGGCCCGGGCGACGTAGCCGAGGGTTCCCAGGGCGAGGGCGTCGTCGTGGTGCAGGGTTGCGGTGCCGGTGAAACGGTCGACGACGACAGCGTGCCCGAGGGCGATGTCGACCAGCTGGGCGGCTTCGTCGGCGACGTGGCGGATGACCGCCGGGTCGGGCAGAGACCTGAGGGACGTCCCGCCGATGCTGATGGCCCCGCGCGCCAGACGGTGGCCGGTGACCTGGTCGTTGAGCCGCAGCAGGGTCTCGCGCAACCGGCTGGCGTGGACGTTGAGGATGCCGAAACCGACGTCGTTGCCGAGCATCCCCAGGTCGGCGACGTGGTTGTAGGCGCGTTCCAGCTCGCACAGCAGGGCACGCGCGGCGCGGTCTTGTTCGGCGACCTCCAGGCCGAGGGCGTCTTCGACGGCCATGGCGTAGGCCAGGGTGTGACCCACGGCGGTGTCCCCGGCGACACGTTCGGCCAGCGCGATGCCCTCGTCGGGCGTGCACCCCTGGAACAGCCGTTCCATACCCCGGTGGACGAACCACAACCGGGCTTTCATCTGCAAGATCGTCTCCCCGACGACCGAGAACCTGAAGTGCCCTGGTGCGATCATCCCTGCGTGCACCGGTCCGACGGGCACTTCGAACACCCCGTCGCCATCGACTGGCGCGAACTCGAACGCCCCTGTGTTCGGGCCGGGCTCGGGCTGGCCAACGTCGTGGCGCAAGGGGTGGTAGTCGTCAGGCCAGTGCGCGTGGTGCACGAGCTGGTGCGGCCGTGGGTGCCCGACAGGTTCGACCCCCAGCTGGTCGCGCAACGCCCGTTCCCACCGACCCGTCGCGAAGTCCAGCCCCGCCAGCGACGGCACCCACGCGTCGTCGGCCGGGACTTCGACCACCAGCTCGACCCGCGAGTCGTCAACCCCTTTGACCAGCACATACACCACCGCGAGGCTGGTGCGGTCGTCGTGGCCAGCCACCAGCGCCACCCGGAACCCGTCAGCCAGCAACCCCTGCACCTGCGCGACCAGGTCGTCGCGCCCTACCGTCCGCACGTCCACGGCGTTCACAACAGCACCTCCGCCGCCCGCACCAGCACGTCGCCCAACCCGAAGAACCCGACAACCCCCACAACCACCAGCGCGGTCCCCGTCGGCACCAACCATGCCCACGGACGCGGGGAATCCGACGGAGCTGGCTGCGAGCCGAGCAACATCGCACCGACCGCCCGGACGATCCCCGCGAGCACGACCAGCAACGCGAACAACGCCACTGCCACAGCCCAGCCCAGTCCTGCTTGCCAACCTGCCAGGACGATCCCGATCTCGGAGAAGAACGGGGCAAAGGGCGGCAGGCCCAGGAGGGCGATGATGGCGATGGCGAAGATGACGGCGAGGTCTGGGCGCCGGTGCAGGAGCCCGCGGACGTCGGCGATCGTCGTGGTCCCTGTCTCGTCGAGGATCTTGCCTGCGCCGAGGAAGAGGACGGACTTGGTCAGTCCATGGCCCAGGACGTGCAGCAAGACCGCGACGAGGGCGAGACGTCCGCCGACGGCTGCGCCGACGGCCATGAGACCCATGTGCTCGATACTCGAATAGGCGAGCAGACGTTTGTAGTCGCGCTGGCGGGCGATCAGCGCTGCAGCGACCAGCAAAGACCCCAGACCGCCGACGAGGAGCATCCCGCGCAGCAGGCCGGACCCGACAACAGGGTTGACCACGGCTTGGACCCGCAAGATGGCGTAGAACGCCACAGCGAGCAGCACCCCTGACATGAGCCCTGACACCGGCGCGGGAGCTTGGGAGTGCGCGTCGGGCAGCCACGAGTGCATGGGAGCCAGCCCGGCCTTGGTCGCGAACCCCAAGACCGCCAGGGCACCGGCGACTTTCACCAACCCCGGGTCGAGCGGGACGTCACCTGAGCTGAGGACGACCCAGCTGAGGGTGGGGTTCCCGGCAGCACGGGCCGCGGCGTACAGCAAGACCGTCCCCAGCAGGGCGATCGCCACCCCCACCGACCCGAGGACGACATACTTCCACGCGGCCTCAAGAGCACGTGTGGTCCCGTGGTGCCCGACGAGGAACGCGGTGGTGATCGTCGTCGCCTCCACCGCGATCCACACCACACCCAGGTTGTCGGCGAGCACCGCCAAAGACATCGCTGCCAAGAACGCGCAGACCAGCGCCGCGTACCGACGGTCAGCACCTGTCGGGACAGGCGCGGGCGGTGCCAACCCTCCCCAGGTGGCGACCAGCGCCACAGCCCCGACCACGGCGAGCAGGTACGACGAGAGCGCATCCGCCCGCAGCACCCCCGAGACGACGACCTGGTCACCAACAACGAGGCCGACCCCCGTGCCGAGCACCACGAGCGACACCGCCACCGGCGCGTACCGCACGACATGCCGCGACAGCCAGGGCACCAGCGCCGCCAGCGCAGCGAGCGCGCCGACGAGCAACCCCGCAGCAGGTGGGAGCCACAGCACCATCAGTCTCTCAGCTCCCTCATACGGTCCAGCGACCCCGCCCCTGACAGCGCCCGGATCCGACCGGTGAGCACAGCCAAGATGAGCACGACCAGCAACAGCTCGAACGACGTGCCCAGCTCGACCAGCAACGGCACCCCCGCCGCGGTGGTGAACGCCGCCGTGGCGATCCCGTTGTCCAGCGTCATGAACCCCACCAGCTGGGACACCGCACGTTTACGTGTCACCAGCAACAAGAACCCCACCAGCACCATGGTCAGCGCGACCGGCACCGACGCGGCTGCCGGGGCGGCGCCATGCTCGGAGGCGTCCGCCAGGGCAGCGACCACCGGCCGGGACACCAGGTAGGCCAGCACCGCCGCCAGCGCCACGAGCATCACCCCCGGTGTGGGCCCCAGCGTGGTCTGCTCCTCGCGGCTGGCGCCGCCGCGACGCACCCCACGGTCCAGGACCACAGGGACCACCACACCTTTGAGCACCAGCACCATCACCGCGACGACGAACAGCTCGCCAGCGCCTTCGAGCAGGGCGAGCCCTACGACGATCCCCGCCTGCGCCACACCCTGCGCAGCGACCAGCCCGACCGCTGAGCGCAGCCCGCGGCGCCACACGAGCAGCACGCACGTGGCCAGCAGCACCCCGGCGCACGCGGCGATGAGCTGGGTGGCGAACGCGTCCACGTGGACCTCCTCTCAGACCAGGTACGCCGCAGTGACAGCCAAGAAGGCCAGGACGAACGACCCCGCGAGCAGCTCAGGCACGCGGAACAACCGCAGCTTGGCCAGGGCGACCTCGACAGCCCCGAGCCCTGCCGCGAGCACAGCGATCTTGGCGACCACAGCGACCACAGCGACGACCAGCGCCACCACACCCGCCCCGGTGGCGACCCCCCACGGGGCCAGCAGGTTCGCGACCAGGGCCAGCAACACTGTCAGGCGCAGCCACGACGCCAGCTCGATCCAGGCCAGGTCCCGCCCGGAGGCTTCCAGCACCATGGCTTCGTGGACCATCGTCAGCTCCAGGTGGGTGGCCGGGTTGTCCACGGGCAGCCGACCGGTCTCGGCGACCACGACGACCACCAGCGCCGCGACCGCCAGCAACCCACCAGGCGAGGCGATCGTCGTGGGGTGGTCGAGGCGGGCGGCGACGATCTGGCCCAGGGCAGAGCTGCCCACAGGCACGCTCAGCGCCAGCACGGCGACCAGGACGGTCGGTTCGACCAGGGCGGCGATCATCATGTGCCGCGACGAACCCATCCCCCCGAACGCCGACCCAGCGTCCAACCCCAGCAGCGCGACGGCCACCGAGCCGACCAGCAGCACCGACACCACGACGAACAGGTCCCCGGGAATCTCGGGCAGCGCCAGGGTCGTGACCACGGGCACCAGGGCGGCGACCACCATCGACGACGCGATGAGCAGCACCGGTGCCAACAACGTGACCGCGGACGTCCCTGTGGCCTGGACAGGTCGTTTGGCGAACAGCTTGCGCAGGTCCCGGTAAGGCTGGAGCACCCCCGCGCCGACGCGTCCTTCGGCCCGCGCCCGCACGGTACGCGTCACCCCTGCGACCCCGGGGGCTGCTGCGACGACCACGCACAGCTGGACCAACACCGCCGCCACCGCACTCATGAGACCACCACCAGCACGACGACCAGCGCCACCAAGGCGAAACCCAGGTACCGCTGCAACGACCCGTTCTGCACCCGGCGGGCCGCGTCGGCGGCGCGGTCAGCGGCACGGACCACCGGCCGGTACAGACGTTCTTCGACGACGTCACCGATGTGCTGGGTGAAGCGCACGCGCTCGACCACATAGGGCGACCCGTCGGCGTGCTCGACCTGCACGTCACGGGTGGCACGTACCGCGTCGTCGAACACCCTGGTCAGCGGTTCGGCGTACGACGTGGCGGTGTACTGGGTGCGTGCCGAGTCGCGGACCTGCCCGCACCCCCAGGCGTCGCCCGTCGTGCGCGGCACCCGTTCGGCCAGCGCCACAGTGACGGCCAGCACCGGCAACGTGACCAGAGCCCCCAGGACGGTCAACGCCACAGGGCTCAGCGTCGCCCCCAGGCCTGTCAGCTCGACCCCGCCGGTGCCGGTGGTGGCAATACCCGTCGCGTCCACGACACGCGCCACGCGCTCGGCGACCGGACCGGCCACCATCCCCAACCCCACGACGACCAGACCCCCGAGGACCATCGCCACCCGCGCCACCACTGGCGCCTCGCCGTGAGCCTGGTTCCCGCGGGGCCGGGCCAAGAACCCGATCCCGTACGCCTTGACGAACGTCATCAACGCCAGCCCCGCGGTCAGCGCGATCACCCCCAGCGCCAGCGGTGCGGTGACAGCGACCACCGGCTCGTCACCGTACCCGCCGGCCAGCAGCGACTGCAGCAGCATCCACTCGGCGACGAAGCTGCCGGTCACCGGCAGGGCTGCCCCGCCCAGGGCCGCCAGGCCGAACGCTGCGGCGGTCCACGGCATGGTTGTGGCCAGGCCCCCCAGACGGTCCAGGTCGGTCTCGCCGGTGGCCTGGCGCACCGAGCCAGCAGCGGCGAACGCCACGGACTTGAACGTCGCGTGCCCCAGAGCCAGCAGCAGGCACGCGACGAGGGCCACGTGCGCGGCCTCCTGCATCCCGGCTTCGCGGTACAGCGCAGCCAGTCCCAGGGCCAGCACCATCAGCCCCAGGTTCTCTGCGGTGGAGTAGGCCAGCAGCCGTGCCAGCACTGTGGTGACCGACGCCTGGACGATCCCGGCCACCGCCGAGACCGCGCCGAGCGCGACCAGCACCAACGCCCACCAACGCGGACCGTCCGGCATGAGCGTCCAGACCACGACGATCATCCCGTACAGCCCTGCCTTCGGTGCCACGGACAGCAGCACCGCGGCGTGCGGGGGTGTGACCGGGTACACCTTGGGCAGCCACACATGCAGCGGCACCAGCCCTGCTTTCGTCGCAAAACCCAGGATGAGCAGGCAGAACGCCAGGTCAGCAGTCCTGCCGGTGACACCAGCCTGTGCGATACCCGCCAGGTCTGTGGTCCCAGCCTCCGCCGCCAGCACCGCAAACCCCGCCGCGACCGCGACGAACGACATATGCGTGAGCACCGCGTACCAGGTCCCCGCCGACCGGACCGACGCCCCGGTCACCGGGTCAGCGTGGTCGGCCAGCACCAGCACCGCCGACGCTCCGGCCATGACCTCCCACGCCACGAGGAACGCCACGACGTCTGCTGCAGCAGGCACCGCCGCCAACCCCACCCAGAACACCACGAACGCCGCCCACTGGGTGCGTGAGGCACCAGCGCCGCGCGCGGACCCCGTCCCGTACACCGCCGCACCGATCCCCACAGCAGCGACCAGGGCGACGAACAACCCGCCCAGCGGTGTGGGTGCGTACGTCAGGTCGGCGACCTGCGTGCTGATCTGCAACGTGTCGCCAGTGCCACCGGTCGCGCGCAACCCGGCGACCAGCGAAGCCACACCCATAGCGACGGCCAGCGTCCCGACGGCCACCGACCGCCAACGCCAAGGCGTGACGAGTGCAGCGACGAGACCAGCACCAGCCAGGACGAGCACCCACGGTGTCATGTCAGCGTCCCGTCACCGACCGCAGCGCAGCCACGACCGCCTCAGGCCGCGGTGGGCACCCAGGCACGGCGACATCCACGTCCACCACGTCCGCGACCGTCCCGGCGACCCCGTACCCCGCGCACACCGGCCCCAGCCCCAACGCGCAGTCGCCGCACGCGATGACGACTTTCGGGCCGGGTGTGGCCGCGTACGTCATCCGCAACGGTTCGGCCATGTTGTGCGTGACCGCCCCGGTGACCAGCAGCGCGTCGGCGTGCCGGGGGGAGGCCACCAGCCGTGCCCCGTACCGTTCGGCGTCGTACACCGGCCCGAACGCCGCGCCAAGCTCTACCTCGCACCCCCCGCACGACCCGGCGTCCACATGGCGCACCTGCAACGACCCGCGCAACACCGGGTCCACCCCGGGGGCCAGCTCTGGCCGCGGAGGCGCCGGTTCGGCAACTCTCCCGGTCCGGGCCATGAGCCGGGCCAGCACGACGATGCTCACAGTGCCAGACCTCCTAGGCTCTGACGATAGGGCATCGACGGCCCGCCTGTGACCGGTTCACCCCAGTTTCTGCCTGGCCC